>JBKPAZ010000223.1:0-19953 GCA_046726655.1 Chloroflexota bacterium | reverse complement strand
CTCGTGATCGGTCCTCCTTGACGAACATATTAGGGTATGCTAATATCTGACTAGAAGATAGGATATTAGCATACCCTAATTCTGTAAGGAACGAAGCAAGGGTCCCTTTGAAGGAGAATAGCGCGATGAGTTTTCTCAGCGCCCATGAAAAATGCGCTCTCTGCAATAGATCACTCACGCTATGGAACATAAACACCTGTACAAAGTGTGAGAGAAAGATGTGTAGTCATCATACCCATTTGATGAGGAACCCGCATAGTTTTGTGCTTTCTTCAGTCTGTTTTGACTGCGCTGATCGTCCGGCATCGTTTGCGCATCCAGAGTTCTCTTCACAACAGACAAAGCACGCGTCAAGGACATAAGAGCAATGGGGATCGCTCATACCCACTCGAGTGGAATCCCCGCTAGCTCACTACGAAATTAGGAACGGCTCATGTTCTTTCTCTTATAGGTTTCCAAAGATCACCGCAGCTGCAAAGACGAGTGCCCCTCCTCCAACCACCTGTAAGATTGAGAGCACCCAGTTCGTTCCGAAATAGCGGTGGCGAATGGCAGCAATCAATACCAGTTCAAAAGCGACCACCACATAGGCGACAAGTAAAGCAACCTGTATGTTGGAGATCAGGAAAGGTAACGTGTGCAGCGAACCGCCAAAGAAGGTCATAAGACCAGTGATCCCCCCTCGTATGACAGGACTCCCGCGCCCGGTGAGTTCTCCACTATCGGAGAGAGCTTCCGAAAAAGCCATACTGATACCTGCGCCCGTTGCCGAAGCTAATCCTACCAGGAAAGCAGTAAACGAGTGGTGCGTCACAAACGCCGTCGCAAAAATGGGGGCCAGGGTCGAGACAGATCCATCCATCAGGCCTGCGAGCCCAGGCTGCACTACCCGTAACAGAAATTCACGCGATGAGTCATCTTTAGTTCTCACTGCCTTGATCAGCTCTGCTAGCTGTCCCTTTACGGTAGGTGGCGTCTGCTCAACCAATGCTGAAGAGTCTGAAGTCCTCTCAAGTTTATCGGGTATGGTGGTCTGATTCTCTACACTACTGGATCTATTTGCCGGTGTATTTTGTTCTAGGGACATTCAGTATTCTCCTTCCTCTATGTAAAGGTAATGTAAGATATTACAGGCTACGTATCAAGGTTTCATAAGCGCGTCTCGTTGCACTTCGCAAACCTTATTGACATCTCCTGGGTCGTAGTTTACAGTGAGTACTATCACTACAGCTTTCTAATGCGTTATCAACTCAAAGAGAGAAGCCTCTTATCAACATGGCTTCACTGTCATGATGAACATCAAACGTCTTGTCAGTTAATCTACCCTACAGTATAATTGCCTCGGAAACAGAAGCAGCGAGGAGGACCTATTACTATGAACATGGCAAACAAGCCCCCGGAGTCAGGCTCGATCAGGTTTCTTACAGGTCCACTGGCGGGCAGTACCTTTCAGATCAATAAGCCGTTTATCACCATTGGGCGTGAGCTTACCAATGACATTGTTATTTCCGATCCATCTATTTCACGACAGCACGCTCGCCTGATAAACAACGGGGGACAGTGGAGCATCGAAAAGTTCGCGCCGCAAAACGTTGTCACCGTCAATCAGCATAATGTCCAACAAGCAGTCATTTCTGATCGTGATACGATTGGCCTGGGAACAGGCACTACATTCCTCTTTCTCTTATCATCTTCTCAATCTCCTGCCGACCAGCGACCAATAGCGACCTACTCCGTCCTGCAGACGCCTTTGCAACAAACGCCTCCCGCACCATCATTCAGTGGGCAACAACCACAGGCCCAACAGTCATTTACTGAATTAGTTTCGCCACAACTGTCTGCTGCGGCACGACGTGACCCAACGGACGTGTATGAGCCGGGCACCATTGCAGTCGGTCAAGGAGCAACTGGAATACCGATACTAGAGATAAGCTCTAATATCCATACAGAAAAGCGATCATTTCCGTTGACTAAACAGGTCATCAATATTGGGCGCGATCCATCGAACGAAATTGTGATTAACGAACTGGTAGTTTCCGCATTTCATGCCCAGATACTACACGAAGGCAATCAACTCGTGTTCATACATCCGCATCCGGCACGTGGAAAGACACTGAATGGATTATTCTATCAAGGTCGATATATTCAAGGAGATGAAACATTCCGCAAACCATTAGCTCGGGGTGATATCTTCCGAATTGGCGATGAACATGGCACGCTGGTGACACTTACCTACAATGACGGAAGTGGAGTTGACCAGGATATCGTCCCAGAGGTTCGTCCTATTCCGTTGGGCGCGTCCGTCATTACGATTGGTCGCCTGCCAGGTAATACGGTTGTACTAAGTCATCCGCAGGTTTCCGGACGGCATGCTCGCCTTGAACAGGTACGGGGAGGCTATCGCATCATTGATGTTGGCAGCACGAATCATGTTTATGTCAATGCGCAGCGCGTGACTAACCAGTTGCTCAGGCCGGGTGATGAGATACGCATTGGCCCATACAAATTCACGTATACGGGAACACAACTGACTCAGCAAGACGAGAGTAAAGGAGTCCGTATCGACGCGCTCCATTTGCAAAAAGTTGGTACGAAACATACCATCCTCATAAATGATATCTCTATAGCTATTCCTCCACGCAAATTTGTAGCCGTGGTGGGCGGCTCCGGCGCAGGCAAATCAATGCTGATGGATGCTCTCAATGGGCTGCGACCCGCTCAGAAAGGTCTGGTGCTCTATAACGGCCAGGATTACTATTCCCACCTGGCCGCCTTCAGCACCCAGCTAGGCTATGTGCCACAGGAAGATATCATCCATCGTGATCTGACTGTCGAACGTGCGCTTTATTACACGGCAAAGATGCGCCTGCCAGATGATTTCACAGAAGCGCAGATCAAACAACGCATTGATGAGGTCCTGGATGATGTAGAGATGAAGCACCGGCGTGGCCTGCTCGTCAGTAAACTCTCAGGTGGTCAGCGCAAGCGTGTCTCAATCGCACTGGAATTGTTGGCCAATCCGAGCGTCTTTTTCCTGGACGAGCCGACCTCGGGCCTCGATCCTGGCCTGGATCGAAAGATGATGTTTCTCCTGCGCAGACTGGCCGACAAAGGTCACACTATCATATTGGTAACACATGCCACCAATAATATTAATGCCTGCGACCATATCTGTTTTCTGACACAGGGAGGTCGTCTGGCTTACTTCGGGCCGCCGAACGAAGCAAAAGCCTATTTTGGAAAAACCGACTTTGCCGAAATTTATAGTGCTCTTGAACCTACTGAGGCCAATCCTAACATTCCAGAGGAGGCGGAGAATCGCTTCAAATCATCTCCTGAGTTCCAGAAGTACGTCGTTGGTCCATTGAACCAGGGTCCTGCTGGTCATACAAACACATCGCAGGAGACGGCCGCGGTCAAACAGCCAAAGCGAGGCAATCCCTGGAAGCAATTCTCCTTGCTCTCCGGGCGCTACCTGGAATTGCTCAAGAATGATACGGGCAACCTGCTTATTTTGCTATTGCAAGCGCCAATCATCGCTGGAATTCTCATCTTAATGCTGTCTTCAGGTGGCCATGGTACATTCGATCCAAGTAGTGTCGCCAAATGTCTGCTTAATCCACCAGGCACGAACATACATATACCCCAAACAGTATCAAACCCGTTCAGTTGTCAGAATGTAGTGAACTTCTTAAGCGCTACGCCTGAAGGGCAGGCAATCGTTGCGAGCCATGGGGGTAATGTATTACAAGCAACGCAAGATTTCATCGCTCCAGAATCTGGTTTCGACGCGCAAAAGTACCTGTTTATCATAGCATTTGCTGCTATGCTGTTCGGTTGTAACAACGGAGCACGCGAGATAGTCAAGGAAGCTCCAATTTATCGTCGCGAGCGCACAGTAAACCTGGGTATCGCACCATATATGTTCTCGAAGATTGTCATCTTAGGAGTCTTGTGCTTACTTCAAAGCGCCATCCTGGTTATTGCAGTGAATTGGGTTGCTCCTATACAACAAGGTATTCTTCTACCCGCACCATTGGAAGTGTACATTACCATTGCTCTGACCTCGCTGGCAGGTTTGATGATAGGATTGACAATCTCGGCAATCGTCTCAAATAACGATAAGGCCGTGAGCCTTATACCGATCGTTCTCATCCCACAGTTAATATTCTCAGGCTTACTTTTCAATCTAAATGGGCCTATCCTGCAAGCCATAGGGGCGCTTTGGGCGGTTCGGTGGGGCATGGCAGCCACAGGCTCCTCAGTTGGCCTCCATGGCGACAGATTGGGAGCTGATGACTTCTCATACAAGGGAACGCTTTTCTCGACCTTCAGCCAAACAGAAGCAACTATCCACCTCTTCATTTGTTGGTTTGCACTGGTAGTGATGATATTACTATTTGTTGTCGCAATCGCTTACTTTCTGAAACGAAAGGATGTTCGAGCGTAATCTGATGGTACTTCTTGGCGCCTTTCTTGTTTATGTGTCTCATCCTATGCTAATGTAGCAGTGGCCCTGCAAGCAGGGTGTTGTTAAGGGAACGAGCAAGCGAACGGTGTTACTAAACAAGCGTATTCTCGTCGGAATCTGTAGTGGCATTGCAAGCTATAAGGCGGTCGAGCTGGTTAGCCGTCTGCAACAAGCTGGTGCCCTGGTTGATGTTATGATGTCTGAACGAGCGGATGAATTTGTTCGACCGCTGACATTCTCAACCCTGAGCCATCGGCCCGTATACAGCGATCTATGGGAACCATCGGGACGCGCAGCAGAAACGCATATTGCGTTAGCTGAGGAAGCGGAAATACTGGTGGTCGTTCCGGCAACAGCCAACACCATCGCAAAGCTAGCCCATGGCATAGCCGACAATATGCTGACAGCGGTGGCGTTGGCAACCAAAGCCCCTCTACTGCTGGCTCCTGCGATGCACCAGAATATGCTTACGCACCCGGCAACACAGGCAAATCTGGCCTTGTTGCAGGAACGCGGAGCATTTATCGTAGAGCCAGAGATAGGGCGGCTGGCTTCAGGGGAAGTGGGTATGGGTAGGCTTCCTGATACCAGTGTATTGCTGGGGGCTATCAATGTCGTGCTGGGACGTTTTGGTGATCTTGCAGGTCGCCGGGTAGTCGTAACAGCAGGTGGCACTCAGGAGCCGATTGACCCGGTACGCTATGTAGGGAATCGCTCGTCTGGAAAGATGGGGTACGCCCTGGCAACGGAGGCGCGAGATCGCGGCGCGCACGTCATTTTAATCTCAGGCCCCGTTGTATTAGATGTACCCTACGGGGTGGAAGTGCGAAAGGTCGAAACCGCGATGCAGATGCGCGCTGCAGTGCATGATGCGGTTGTCGATGCTGATGTGCTCGTGATGAGCGCCGCTGTAGCGGATTTTCGTCCAGCAGAGGCAGCATCACAAAAGCTCAAGAAAAGTGGAAGTGGAGCGCAAGAACTTGATGAACAGAATGGGTTCTTCCTGCGGCTTGTACGCAATCCAGACATTCTGGAAGAACTCGCAGATTCTGTTGACAGCCACACTGGCCATGAAAGGCCTGGGCGGCGCCTGGTGCGTGTGGGTTTCGCTGCGGAGACCAGCGACCTGGTGAATTACGCACGCGCCAAACTGACCGCAAAGGGCCTGGATTTGCTCGTGGCAAATGATGTGAGCCGCTCTGATAGCGGCTTCGGAACAGAGACCAATAAGGTAAACATCTTTCATGCAAATGGTGCAATGGAAGACTTGCCTGTAATGCCTAAAACAGGTGTTGCAGCAGCCATTTGGGATCGAATCGTACCCCTTTTAGGTACGACGTAAACTGGGAGGAAGTGGCACTGTGTTGGGAGATTTTGTTCTAGAAGTAATAGGTACACCTATGATGCAGGAGGAATCCATGATGGATCGTGCTGCTAGCGCCGGTTTTGAAGGCATTGCTCAGATGCTCCTTGAGCAGAAAAAGTTAATGGACGCTTTGGAGGCCGAAAACCGTGAATTACGCCGGCAAATCGCTGACTTACGCCGTGGAGTAGGCATTGCAGTAGTTATTGAAGGAAAGACAATTCAGCTCGCCAGTGACCAGGGCAATAGTATGCAAATGAGCGCGCAATCACAGTCGACGTTGCAAAGCTTACAGAATTTGCAGAACACCCCTCCAACATCCAATAACTACGCGCAAGTTGGTCGCCAGACGGGCAGTCAGCAACCGGTAAACCTGGGCAGTGACAAGCGAGAGAATGGTAATGCTCGCAGTCCTTTGGCGGATAGTTTCGTACTCTAGCCATAATAAGATACTCGACGCCTGACATGTTCTGACTCATTGATTACCCTGGAACAGCTTAGTGAGTGCAATGCGTCGTGTTGTAGTAATTTTTGGTCTTTTCTGTATGAGTTCAGCTTATTATGTCTAAAGAGATCCTATTCGCTACGCGACCTTTTCCCATGTCAAGTATCCCCGCCTGAAAGCTGGGGGCTTGCGGATGGGGTGACTTCTGTCCGTCTCTGCAAGTCCCGGACTTGACCAGACTCAGCTAGGGCCTCTCACAAGGCCACCGGGCTACGTTACCGGAGAAATAGACACGTTGGAATGCCTCCTCAGTTCCAACCTCTGTGGTTAAGGGTTAAACAGGTCAACGGGGTCTAGCCAGTGCTCTTGACGCCAAACCTTCGGATAACTTTGTCGAGAGGAGCCATCCAGAGCAATTTGGATGCGTCACACAGGCCCTTACGGGCGCAGTTTGGGCGTTCTGCACCACAAAAATGCCCTCCCGCAAGGGACGCTCTGTGGTGTACCGCTGCGGCGGCGGGCTCTTCCTCCCCGCCATGAATGGACGGGGCTTCCTAGTCCGATCTCTGTCTGGACGATAAAGGTAGCATATGTCGTTGAACGTGTCCTTGTCGCATTTACACTCAGAATCCCCAAATATACACAGGTACTTGCTTAGATATGTTATTATCAAACAAGATATACTGCTGCTCTGAACATGAGAATTAGACTGCTCTTTTTGTTTGACTGTAGATATTAACTATTCAGAAGTGCCAATTGAAGGAGACCAATATATGATTTGTCCCCGCTGTCAAAGCCAGGTTGCCGATGGAGTGAAGTTCTGTGGTGTCTGTGGATCACCAATGCAGGTGAGCCAAACGCCACCTCCCCAGGCCCAACCACAGAGTCAATATGGAGCTCCACCGCAAGGAGCCTACATGCCACCTAATCAGTATGAAGAGTACAGCAGCAACCAGGTCCTCGGCAACCAGGTGCCAAGAGCTGAACTGCATAACCCTAAAGGGCCACTACATGTAGCAGATATGACTATTACTGTTGATGGAGCACTGGTGCCGGTGGCAGATGTCATGCTTGGCAATCAGTTATCCATCTACTTCGAACACCACATTCTCCTGTGGAAACATCCAGGGGTACAGATCGGCTTCAAATCTCTTAGAGGATTGGCAAAACGCTTTTTTGCAGGTATGCAAATCTTCTTGACCGAAGCGCAAGGGCCTGGAAACATCTCCTTCTCACGTGACGCGCCTGGCCAGATCGTGGCATTGCGTTTGCAGCCTGGCCAGATGGTTGAAGTACGTGAGCACCAATTCCTGTTTGCTACTGGCAACGTCGATTATGGTTTCACCTTCGTGCAGGGTGCAGCCAACATCCTCTTCAGCCGCACTGGCCTCTTCGTCGACCAGTTCACCTGTCGCGGCGGTGAGGGTATGTTGGTCCTACACGGATATGGTAATGTCTTTGAGAAAATGCTGGCCCCCGGCGAAACCCTGGACGTCGAACCTGGGGCGTGGCTGTGGAAAGACCCATCGGTGCAAATGGCAGTGACGACGGTCGCTGGCTCACAGCGGGGCGGTGGCATTCTAGGAGCTATCGGCGGCATGATGGCGGGCGCTTCGATTATTCTCAATCGCTTCACCGGGCCTGGTCGCCTGGGCATCCAGTCCATGACCTACCATCCACCCCAGCCTGAGGGTGCACAACAAGCTGGTGGCACGAGCAACATCCAGGGAACGTGGGGCCAGTTGTTCAACCAGTAATAATTCCCCCATTGCTACATCTGTTGTGTATAAACGAGTGAGGGCATCCTTGCGGATGCCCTTTTGCTACATTGACCTCATGCCAGAGTATCTGAAAGCGAATAGCTGACAAGGGTACATATTTCATGCACCCTTTTCCCTCTCACGGTTAATACGCAGGATTTTGAGCATGTATTGCTCTGAGTTCAAATAGTATGGATTCCTCTTGATGTACTTGCCAACAACTGCGATAGGATGCAATTTGAGCATCTCTACAACCAGACTGGGTAGCAACTTGCTGTGATCATAGTGCATCAACGCAATGATGGGAGCATTTTGGAAAGTGAATACGGCGTCTGACGCCGCCTCATACTTGAGAATTTGTTCAGGAGTGGCTATATCTTTGCTGAGCCAGGTCATGTCAATTGAAATCCGTACTGCTTGCCATCCCTCGCGAAGCGCCTGAGCAATAAATGTTTGGTGAGAAGAAAGTAGATAATACGGGTCAAAGCGTTTACCGTTCGCCAGAAATGGCTCTCGTTCTTCGTATAAGACTAACTGCCCCGCCTCAATAACCTTCTCAACGTCTATCTGTAATTTCTGAAGCTCCTCACGTAATTCATTCACCTGTGCCGGGGCAGCAGCAAATAAACACTTTTCCGAAAGCGTAAGGCCGACTCGCATTAGACGCGCTGTCACTCCCGGAATTTCATTCACTTTGCTGTAGAGTTGACAGATATGCGAGCCAGGGGGAATACGTTCAGATTTGCCTTCAACGCTAAGATCCATAGCTACTACCTCCACTGGTTATTGCTGACCTTTCTGTATCTTCCAAGTTTGATGCAAACGAGCAGCTTTGTTGCTCATGCCCACAACAAGTAAACCAAGCAAACCAAAGATGAAGACACCTGAAAGGAAAGCAAAGATCACAAGTATTACCATTTTCTGTACGGGATATGATCCGATGACGGTTATTGCCAGGGTTACTAAGGACATACCCATGGGGAAAAACAACATCCATGCGAACATAACCCGCAGGCTCTGCTTCAATGAAAGCGGCTGCTCCCCGCTATAGGGGTAGAGAATACGCCGCATGAGCCTGTAACGGGGTGTGTGCTGCATATAACTGTTTTACCCTTCTTTCTGTTGAGACTGTAACCAACGGTCTAAAATATCTTCCGCCTGGGAAAGGATGTTGATCTCATTCTGGTAAGTCAGGCGACGAAACGCTTCGGGAAAGGAAAACCATTCTACGCGATCGTATTCGGCATCGTGCAGCGCAGTATCTCCCCCTATCGCCTCAAACAAGAAGTGACGTACTTGTTTCTGATACCGCACTTTATCACGCACAAAGGAGTAAGAGATGCTACCAATATAGGTAATCAAACGTACCTCTAATCCGGTCTCTTCCTGTACCTCCCGCACCGCCACCTGCTCGAGGGTTTCTCCAGATTGAGGAGTTCCCTTGGGCAAAGCCCATATTCCAGAATGACTGCGCCCTACAAGCACAACTTCTACAGACCTTTCCTCATTTTGCCCGGCCTTCCACTGATCGATTGTGCCCTTCTTCACCTCTGATTCGTTGGGAACAAGACGAAAAACGACACCTCCCGCGGAATAAGCTCGTATTGTTTGATGTCGCTCCATCAGTCCCGAAGTACCTTCTCAATTCCACAGGAAGCGTAGCTGCCTGATCATTAACAGCTCTAATCTCAATTATACCCATCTACATTCAGAAACGCTGCTGCGTTTTTCTCATCCGCATGCCAGAAAGTGTTATAGTTCTGCCGTGTGAGTATAGCCAATCCCTCAAAGGGTGTCAAGAGAGCGAGTCGCGAATAGCCTGCAGATTCTCTGCAGGAGTCTCTGGCGGTATAGAACAGCCCGGAGCAAGCAGGAAATGCCGGCCGCCGGTAAGTTCTAGCGCTCGCTCTACCTCTTCACGTACCTGGTCGGGTTTACCACTTTTAAGGATCGTTTTCTCACTAATCCCACCCATCACCGCTTTGCCAGAACGCAATTTTCCCTCACGCAGGTCAGGATTGCCCTCAAGTGTAGCGGCCCAACTGAGAGCATGCACTGGATATGTTGCAAGCAGATCAAAGTAGATATGCGTCCCACAATTATGCAAGATGTTGAACTTGTTTCTGCTCTTGATAGCATCCAGGAACTCCAGGTCATACTGCTCACCAAACTCACGATACTGGTCGGCAGTTAACATGCTCTCGGAAGCCCAGCCGTTTGTTGCATAGAAGATGCCGCTTGCTCCCTGTTCCAGGCACGCAATAGCATAAGTTACAAACGTCTCGGTGATTACGCGGAGAGCCGCGTGTATTGCAGCACGATCCTCGCGGATCGACAGCAATACCGGTTCACTATTATTGCCTGCCAGAAATTTTGCCACTCCGAGGGGACAAAAGATGGTCTGAACAAAGTAAGCATCATACCCGATTGAATGGTTTATCACTTGCAACGCACGCAACTGCTCGCCCAATGCACCCTGATCCGGCTCAAGAGGGCGTATACGCTTCCAGTCGGAGCTACTTTTGATAGGAGAGCCCTCGAAGATGGGCGCTTTGTACTTCTCGCCCGATGGCCGCACCTGGACCCCCCAACCCTCGACATGGTAGCTAGCACGTGGGTTGACTTTCATGTAATCCCAGTCATAGCGTGTGAAATTTTCGATCATCGCCTCCGCCAGCAAGTGCGCATCCCACTCGCGTTCGAAGTCGTGTCCCCACATGCTCGCTGGAACTCGATCAACCTGTTTACCTTGTAGAGCTGCATCTACACGTTCCTTTTTATTCAATGTTGCTCCCTTCCTTCTCAATTGCGGGGCGCGCTCAATCTGGCCCCTACGAGATACTTGCGTTTAGCTGATAATGTGCCAGTAACGTCGTCTCAGCAGCATAGGCCGAGACCACCGGCAACACGCGGGTTATCTGCGCGCCAAAACCCGGAATAGTCATCGTTCCCCTGCTACTCTTCCAATTCCTTGAAGCGATAGCCTACTCCTCGTTCGGTCAAAATATATTTTGGGTGTGCAGGATCTAACTCGATTTTTTGTCGCAAGTAGGTAATATATAAACGCAGATAATGAGCCTCATCGCGGTATTCGCGCCCCCAAACTTTGGACAGCAGCGTTTCATGTGTGAGCAACCTTCCCGCATTACTAACAAGATGGTAGAGGAGACGATACTCAGTAGGGCGCAGGACGACTTTCTCACCTCGTACGATCACTTCACGCCGGGAGAAATCGATCTTCAGATCAGGATCAACAACGATCTCTGTCTTACGAGCCGGTGCGGCCATAAAAGAACGACGCAAGAGCGCTCGAATACGTGAAAGCAGTTCCCGTGGATTAAATGGCTTTGCGAGGTAATCATCAGCGCCTAGATCGAGACCATGTATCTTATCCAGGTCATTCTGGCGCACAGTCAGCATAATTACAGGCACATTGGACACCTCGCGCATATGCCGTAATGTCTCGAAGCCATCCATTTCGGGCATCATGACATCCATCACGACCAGGTCCGGTAGGTTTTCGCGCAGTTGCTCCAGCGCCTCCACACCGTTACTGGCCTCTATAACACGATAGCGTTCAAGCTCTAAGTTCATACGCACAAAGTCGCGTATGCGCGGCTCGTCATCTACGATTAAAATGGTCATATCACGCGGATCAAAAGCTTCCTTTTCCATCAAAACACCACCATCGGTAAATGTGCTTTCTCCATACGAGGCAAACTAAATGAAAACGTCGATCCCTGATGTAGAGCGCTCTCAACTCTGATACACCCTCCGTGAGCTTCAACAATAGCGCGGCAAATATATAAGCCCAGCCCGGCGCCTTGCAACGAGCGTGTCTTGCTATTACCGACTCTAAAGAAGCGATCAAAAATCTGCTCTTGTTCACGTAATGAGATGCCCATACCAGCATCGCTTACACTTACGATCACCTCGTCACCTGTAACGCGACAGGCAACTATTACCACAGGTTTATCGGGCGAATACTTGACGGCATTATCCAATAGATTTTCCAGTACCTCTTCAATGCGATCCCTATCTGCCATCACCGTTGGCAAATTCGGCGGCAGATTCACCTTAACCGTAACCTCCGGACTTTTAACCTGCAAGCGACGGGTAACCTTCTGGATAAGGTTCGACAGATCAAGTGGCGCAAGTTCCATTTGCAGTCCACCCGCTTGAATACGTGAGGCATAAAGCAGGTTGCCCACTAATTTATTCAGGAGATCAGCTTCTTCTTCCACGGCCTGCAGACGAGAACGCAGCGATTCCTTATCAAACGTCGCATCGGCACGAGCCAGAGTCGAAGCATAGCCCTTGATGATAGCTATCGGTGTTTGCAATTCATGCGAGATCACTGAAATAAACGTTGAACGCTGTTCCTCCTGCTGACGTTCACGAGTAATGTCACGCACCGTGAGAATGCCACTGGTTGGCTCTCCTTTGCTTGAGCGAACACAAGAAGCCGTCACACTCACATCGAAATGTTGTCCATCACGTGCTGAAATGACCATTTCTCGATTGACGACAGTTTGACCCGCAAAAGCCTGCAAGATGAGTGAATCCTGCAAGCCAAGTTCATTTCCCTGGCGATCCATTGGTCGCAAGACTTCATAGTAGAAGCGTCCCAGTACCTCGCTTTCACGCCAACCTGTGAGTCGTTCCATCGTCGGATTAAAGTCGATGATACGTAACGCTGTATCTACCGTCAGGATGCCTTCAGCGCTGTTTTGGAAGATCGCAGCCAGTCGTCTCTGCTCTTTAATCAGGGATTGCCATTTCAAGGCCGAACGCAAACCAGCAGCGAAGTGCGCGATAAACAGGCGCAACGTCCCTTCTGCTTCATCTGCTTGTTCTAAACAAGAACTTGAACCAGCCCGGCGCAGGCAGTGTAGCACGCCTAATGGACCGGCTTGATCGTTTATAAATAAAGAACACCGTTCAAGAACTGGTTGCTCTTTTGTCTCCTTCGCATCTCCCCACAACTCCGCATCCTCAGCATCTTCATCACATGCCCCCAGTTGCTTCACCATCAAAAGTGGCAGCGTATCCCTTACCAGCGGAGTTAGCGAATTTGGCTGTTTACAATTGCGTATATGCGATAAGAGGAGCATTGATGCTGACTCACTGAGACGATACAGAGTATACTCCGTATTACTCTGCGGGTCAAATGCTTCGTTGGACACAACGAAAACGCCAGCATCGCCACAAAGGAGTCGAATGGCGCTGCCGACAAGGATAGTGATTTGATCATACAGATCCTCGGATTGCTGCGTTTGGGACCAGGACATAGTATGCTTGCTCCGTGCAGGAGACAGAACTAAAAATAACCAGTTACGCCTCAACGACCTCATCAACCACTTGCTAATGAGAGGCAACAGTGCTATTGTAACACACAAATGCTAGTATCGTAGAACCCAACAGCCAGGATTACTATGCACTTCGATATTTTCACCTTGTTCCCTGATATGTTCCAGGGCCCATTTTCTGAAAGCATTCTGAAACGCGCTCAGGAGCGAGGACTTCTCAGCATCGCCCTTCACAATATACGCGAGGCTACCAGTGATAAACATCACGTCGTTGATGACTACCCCTACGGGGGTGGTTCCGGCATGGTCATGAAACCCGAGCCGATTTTTACGGCGGTTGAAGCCGTCTACCAGGGCGGACCGATTATCCTCTTAAGTCCACAGGGGCATCTTTTCAATCAGCAAGTTGCCAGATCACTGGCACAGGAAGCGCGTGTGACTCTCCTCTGTGGACATTATGAGGGGATTGATGAACGTGTCCTCGAACATTTGGTGACTGATGAGATCTCGATTGGCGATTACGTACTCACAGGAGGAGAACTGGCAGCGATGATCGTGGTAGATGCAGCAACTCGACTCATTCCTGGCGTATTGGGAGGGGAAGAGTCGATAGTGGAGGAGTCGCATAGTGGCGGGCTGTTAGAGTATCCCCATTACACGCGCCCACCGGAGTTCAGAGGTTGGCGTGTTCCCGATGTGTTGCTGTCAGGGAACCATGCAGAGATCGCACGGTGGCGGAGGAAGGAAGCGATCAAAAGAACGCGGGCGAGGCGGCCCGATTTGTTCGAGAAGCTGGATGTGAGCAGTAAGGAGGACCTGAGGTTGCTGGGGGAGCTAAAGGACTCAGAATAAAGCTGAGTCCTCTTTTCGCTCTCGTCAGATAACTTCTCGCTAGACTCATGGGAAAAACTGTTCAACACGCACAGGCAAGTTTGGTACCACTTGCGAAGGAAGTGTCGCTTGTCCGCGAAAAATGCCAAGTGAGTGATATGTACCAGCCTTCAACACTAGTACCTCGACTGTACGGGATCCAGGGTCTACAATCCAATACTCTGGTACTGCTGCACGAGCGTAGACATCGTACTTCTTCCGTTTATCATGGGTCCCAGTGCTAGGTGATGCCACCTCGACTACCAAATCAGGCGCACCGACAACTTTCAACTCCTGAACTTTCTCAAGTCCCGCGTTCAATACAACGAGGACATCAGGCTGAAACACATCAACAGGAGAGAGTTCAACATCAGTGGGAGCATCTAACACCAGCCCCAGGCCTGCATCTTCAACATAAGTAGCAAGGTAACGAAAGATCCTACCAGCAATTCTCTGGTGTATTATACTGGGGGAAGGTGATATATACAGCACTCCATCCACAATCTCATATTGTTTCCCATCGTCTGGAAGGGCTGCATAGTCGCTGTAGGTCCACCATCCTTGCTTGGGTCCTGGAACCCAATCAGCAGGAGTGACTACTGGCAGCCTATCAGATGTCGTTGTCATATCAGCTCCGCCTTTCGTACAATGGAAAGGTGCCAATCACTCTATCAACAGGATAAGAATCGAGATATTGACAAAACCTCACTCTACTTATAAGTATCCATACTTCTGGCGGGTTGTCAATCCTCCTCTTTAGCCTGGCGCCCGCGAAGGGCGCCACTACATTTTGGTGGTTTCGAGCATGAAATGTAGTGGCGCCCTTCGCGGGCGCCAGGAACAACATTGAATTTTTCGGTAACAATCACAAACCCGGTTTTATCTCCTATTCTTCCGCACTCCCAGAGCCATTCCCCTGCCCATGTTTCTTCAAAAACTCTTCTCGCGCCTTCTCTTCGGCGATAATATCGGCAGCTTCGTCGGCCATTGTTCTCCCCTCCCCTCTACCACCACCGTATTTAGCGTCCCTTCTTTCCAATACTTCGCGAGAACGACCTCCCGTTTCGGAGCGTCCGATAATGCCTCGCTCTTCCAATAGATCAATCAAGCGCGCGGCACGCGAATAGCCGATTCGCAGACGGCGCTGTAACAGCGAGATCGAGGCGCGTTCATATTCATACACCACCTGCTCTGCTTGTTCCAGCAGTTCGTCATCCAGTTCGTACTCATCAGAGATATGGTCGCTCACTTCCCAACCCGGTTCGACCGCTGGAGGGACAATTGTCCCGGCCTGGCTTTTAGAGCTATTGCCTGCATTGGCCGCGGCAGCTACTGCAGCAGCATGCTCTACTGCCTGCTGTTTCCAATATGAGATGAGCCTGTCGGCTTCATCATCGGCAACAAACGCCCCCTGAATGCGTTCGGGCTTGCCAGCATCAGCCGGGAGATAGAGCATATCACCACGACCCAGAAGACGTTCAGCGCCACCCATATCAATGATCGTGCGCGAGTCAACGGCTGAGCTAACCATGAAAGACATGCGCGTCGGGATATTGGCCTTGATGAGACCCGTAATCACATCTACAGAGGGACGTTGGGTAGCTATCACCAGGTGAATGCCCGTGGCACGGGCCAGTTGCGCTAAACGACAGATCAATCCTTCGACTTCTTCAGGGGCTGCCATCATCAGATCTGCCAGTTCATCGATGATAATTACAATGGCAGGGAGATTTTTCAGCGCCGTATCGCCCCGAGCCAGCCGTTCCGCTCGCAGTTTGCGATAGCCGTCCAGATTACGCACGCCCAACTGTGAGAAGATACGGTAGCGTTTCTCCATTTCGGCAATGGCAATCTTCAGCAAACTAACTACTCTATCAACCTCTGTCACAACCGGTGAAAGCAGTTGAGGAATACCATTATACATGTTCAATTCGACCATCTTGGGGTCAATCATCAACAAGCGCACGTCATCGGGCGTGGCCTGGCTGAGGATGCTCGCGATGATGGCGTTGATCGCGACACTTTTACCAGCTCCTGTAGCCCCGGCGATCAGCAGGTGCGGCATGCGCGCTAAATCGCCGACGCGTACTGCGCCCGCTACATCTTTGCCAAGAGCAATAGCCAGTTTGGATTTTGCCTTTGCCGCCTGGTACTCTTTGCTTTCCAGCACTTCCCGTAAGGTCACAAGCCTGCTATTCTTGTTAGGGATCTCGACGCCGATATAAGGACGACCAGGAACCGGGGCCTCCATGCGGATCGTCTTGGCTTCGAGCACAAGCGCGAGATCGTTCTGCAAGGCCATAATACGGCTCACACGGGTGCGCTGTTCATAGACAATGTTGCCGGCAGCATCTTTGATGGGAACCAACCGCCCTTTCTCATCTTCCTTCATAGCAGGTTTGCCCGTTGGACGGATACCAAAACGAATGACAGTTGGGCCAATGCTGATATCTTCTAGCCTGACTTCAGCCTCCACACGGAAACTACGCAGCGTGTCCTGAATAATTTTTGCCAGCGATGCAGTATCATCGCCCAACAAATGGAGTTTGACTTCTTCAGGGTTATTCAGGATGGATGTTTCAACCAGTTTCCAGGGTGACTCGACCTCGACCGGTTTCGCAGCACGGGTGACGATTTTTGGCTGGGCAGGGCGTAAAGGATTGGGTGTCAATGGTTCCATCTCGTCTTCGTCATTGGCATCGCCTTCTGTGTCTTGCGAGGCGCCAGCAGCATCTATCTGCCTGCTTCCGTCGAATGGCAATGGTTGTTGACGCGCGCCCTGCACGGCAGCTTTATGCTCCTCGCGATTTAATTGCTGGGCCGCACGCGGACCACGAGGTACCAGGCCAACTTGCTGTTTGTGAAGGTTAATATCATTGAGCGGGTCGTCTTCAACGCCAAAATCAGCATGAAAGTCAATATCTGGCTCGTCGTCAAGCGCATTATCTTCATCTTCGCCTGCTTGTTGTCCGTTTACATTACCGGGTGAAATCACCGGCTGAGTTCCATAACGACTATATTGAGGACGCTGACCAAGAAACGGTGAAGGACCAGCAGCATTTCCGGTCGATGACTTCCTCGGAACAGATGTC
Organism: Chloroflexota bacterium; assembly: GCA_046726655.1. GTDB lineage: Bacteria > Chloroflexota > Ktedonobacteria > Ktedonobacterales > Ktedonobacteraceae > DATMNR01. The sequence continues at coordinate 2,643 of JBKPAZ010000223.1, read as the reverse complement.
GCCATCTTTTTGATAGAACCAGTAACCAGCGATACATGTTCGAAGGTGATACGAAAGGTGACAATGGCAAAAATGACGAACAGCCCGATGACCAGGACATGTTGAACAAGCGCTGGCCAACCCAGTAGAGGTCGCACCATTAAGGTGCCAATGACTCCACCGGTGGGACTTCCCAGAATTAACCGGCTTTCAGCCAGTACTAACAAGAAGAGTAGCAGCAGCCCTACCACCAGGGACCAGCGAATAAAGCGAGTCTTTCGCACGCCCTCGACGAGATGAGCAAGCGAAAAGGCAATCATGCCCAGGATTAGAGGATAGGCAGCCCAGCCAAAGAACGTCAGAAAGAAGCCATCAAGTGGCCCAAATATCGGAAGAGTATGCCAGAGCGTAAGCGCACCAAGCAAGAGAATTGACAGGCCCAGTAGGAGCATGCTAAAAATGGTCTGCTTGTGGTGCGACCCCAGAGATTGCCACTTACTATGCATGCGACCAATAATGCGCGAATCGGCCGGAGCAGGGGAAGATCCAGGGCGATTAGCAGAACCCCCTTTTTTTGGCGCCTGCTTATTGCCTTGTGATCGTCTAGCAGGAATGGGACTATTAGGCCGCTGCTTTGTCGAAGGAGTTTTGGCACGCTGTTCGACACGCATGCTTTCAGAGCCAATACTTCCGGCTGCTCTGCTGACACGCGAAGTCCTGCCTGCATCTACGCTTGGCGCCACACGTACTTGCTTCTTTTGCCCTTTTCTCTGATCATCTGCCGCCATGCTGGGTCCCTCCTTCTTGCCTTGCAAGAGACACGAAAACACCTGTATCATAGCGCATATGTTCCAGAGAAGCAAGAGGAAGCATGTTCAAATTGGGCAGAATAAATCCGCCCCTACACTTCCATCACAAGCGGCAGGATCATCGGACGACGATGTGTCTTCTCGTAAAGGTACTCGCTCAGCGTATGCTTGATCTTATCTTTGACGAACGACCAATCCGAAGCATGGCCATTCAAACCGATGAACGATTCCAGTACACGCTCACGAGCGCTTTCCAGGAGTTCTTCGGAGTCGCGCACGTAGACAAAGCCTCGCGAGACGATGTCAGGGCCGGCCAGCGGCTGTCCCGTCTCCTTATCGACAGTGAGCACAACCATCAGAATACCATCCTGCGCCAGCACCTGGCGGTCACGTAGCACAATCTGTCCAATGTCTCCTACTCCAAGGCCATCCACGAACACATTACCGCAGGGGACATGGCCTGTGACTTCGATTGAATCCGGGGTGACTTCGACAATATCTCCATCCTCGGCGATGACAATATGATCTTCTGGAATGCCGATCGAATAGGCCAGTTTAGCATGCAGGATAAGTTGGCGATATTCACCATGGATGGGCAGAAAGAACGTTGGTCGCAGCAGATTCAACATCAACTTCAGTTCTTCCTGGGCAGCATGACCTGAAACATGTACAGTAGCAATAGTCTGGTAGTACACCTCTGCTCCCTGGCGAAAGAGGTTGTTGATCGTGCGGTTCACCATTTTCTCGTTGCCCGGCACCGGTGTCGCCGAGAGGATGACCGTATCATGCCTTTGGATACGCACAAGTCGATGATCCTGGTTAGCAATGCGAGTGAGTGCCGAGGTTGGTTCTCCCTGGCTGCCAGTGCAGATAATGACGACGCGCTCTGCTGGAAATTTGTTAATGTCTTCTGCGCGGATGAGCATACCCTTAGGTATTTTTAAGTACCCAAGGTCAATCGCCATCTGCGCGTTGTTGACCATGCTGCGCCCAACGAGGGCAATCACACGTTCGTAACGAGCGGCAGTATCAATAACCTGTTGCACCCGCGAAAGCAGAGAAGCAAAGGTTGCGATGATGACGCGCCCAGGCGCATTAGCGAAAATTTTGTCGAATGAGTCGTTGATGACGCGCTCGGACGGTGTGTATCCAGGTGACTCGACCCTCGTACTATCGCCCATCATTACGAGGACCCCCTGGTTGCCAATGCGCGCGAGGGTGCCAAAATCGGCGGGCCGCCCGTCAGTCGGCGTATGATCAAATTTATAATCGCCGGTATGGACGACCGTGCCGATTGGCGTATGGATAGCAAGAGCCACCGCGTCGGGTACGCTGTGATTGACACGCACGATCTCAACCAGGCATTCTCCTAATGCCACCTGGTCACCCGGTGTAACGACATTGATACTCGTTTTGTCGAGCAGCTTATGTTCCTTGAGTTTGACGCTTATCAGTCCCTGGGTAAGGCGTGTCGCATAAATGGGAGGGAAATCGAGCATCGGCAAAACATAGGCTAGACCGCCAATATGGTCTTCATGTCCATGCGTAATGAAGATACCGTGTATACGGTGCTTTTTGTCACTGAGATAGCTGGTATCGGGGATAACAAGGTCGACGCCAAACATTTCATCGTCTGGGAACATCAGCCCGGAATCAATAATGATGATATCGTCACCATACTCTACGACCATCATATTCTTTCCGACTTCCCCCAGGCCTCCTAGCGGGATAAGTCGAATATTTTCGGTTGTCAAGTTAAAAAAAACCTCCTCACTACACCAACACATGTAGCGTTGTTATAAGTTTATTGTATCTATCTTCACTTCTGCCTTCGCCTACAGAAGTCAAAGCCAAA
>JBKPAZ010000222.1:0-12286 GCA_046726655.1 Chloroflexota bacterium | reverse complement strand
GAGACCACTGACTTCTGTCCAGCGCACGGCCGCCGCGAGATTGCCCCCCATCAGTTCGAGCTGAGCGCGGACTGCCGAGGCGAAAGCCAGCTGCACGGGGGCAAACTGGCGGGCGTCGGCCAGCTGCGTGAACGCGTCCAGGAGCGCCAGTGCGCTGGTATTCTTTTTGCGTGCCTGGTGCAGGCGTGCCAGGGTCGCGTAGCCCTGCGCGATAGAATCGGCAGCCAGCGGCAGTGGTCCACGAAGCACCTCCATTCCCTGTTCCAGGAGGCGTTCAGCCGCCTCGAGGTCGTTCCATTCGTAGCGGAGTTCCCCCAGGCCGAAGCAGTAGCCTGGATGGATGAGCGCTCCCTCTAGCCCTGCCTGCACCTGTGCCAACTGCCCATAGGTCGCAGCTGCTCGCTGTAATCGACCCTGGAGTCGAAGCAGGCGAGCTTGCAGCAGGATGCTGGTCAGGTGCACAAATACACCCATCGCAAACACATCGCTCCCGGCTTCGAGCGGAGAGGCGAGCCGAGCCACGCGCTGCTCATCTACACGCCTGACATCTCCACTGAGCAGCAGACGATGGGCGGCAATGACACGGGTGGCTTCTCGCACTTGCACCGGCCTCTCGGCGAGTTGATCCGATGCCTGTTCTGCCAAAGTTACGCTGCTGGCAAGGTCCCCTTGGGTGAAGAGGATGTAGGCCTGCACGGTGGCGACCTGATTCAGGAAGGACTGCGCCTCGTCGATCGGGGTGATGTGCGATGCCGACTGCTCGGCATCCTGCGAACGCTGCAGGGCCTCAGCCAGTTGGCCGGTGAAAACCAGCAGCAATGCCTGGGAAAAGCACAAGCGTGGGTGCGTCCTGACGAGTTCGTCTGGCAGGGCATGCAGCCAGTTCAGCACCATGTGAGCCTGGCCACGGAAGGCAAGCGAGTGCGTGTGCTGTTCGATCAGGCGGATCATGCCTTCGACGTCGGGAGCAAGCCTCGCATGATGCACCGCTTCGACGATCAGGTCATGCTGCTCGTACCAGGCACTGGCGCGACGATGCAGTTCGGGAACCAGGGCAGGCACAGTCTGGTGCAGAAGGCTCCGCAACAGGTCGGCAAACAGGTGGTGGTAGCGGTACCACAGTCGCTCGTCGTCGAGAGCGGCTACAAACAGGTTGGCCCGGTAGAGGGCCTCCAGCATCGCCTGGCTCTCATCAAGGCCTGTGACCGCGTCACAGAGCGAGCCAGAGAGGCGCTCCAGAATCGAGGTGTGCAGCAGAAACGTCTGCACCGAGGCGGGTTGCCGGGAGAGCACCTCCTCGGAGAGGTAATCCAGCACGAAGCGATGACTGCCGGTGAAGGAGGGGAGAAACGCGGAGACATCGGCTCTGCCCTGCAGCGAGAGCGCGGCCAGTTGCAGGCCAGCAATCCAGCCTTCCGTACGGGTCTGTAAGGTGGCCACATCTTCAGGCGTAAGGTGCAGCCCCATCACCTCCTCGAGAAACGTGCCGGCCTCAGCGGCTCGAAAGCGTAACTCGGCAGCACGCAGTTCGGTCAGCTGTCCACGTGCCCGCAGCCGTGGTAGTGGCAGCGGTGGATCGGCGCGCGTCGCGATGATGAGATGCATCTGGGGCGGCAGGTGCTCCACGAGATACGTCAGGGCACGATGAATGGGCGGAGCCTCGACCACGTGGTAGTCGTCGAGCACGAGCGCGAAATCCTCCCCCTGCCAGTGCATGAGGTCGTTGGTCAGCAGGGCCAACACGGTCTCTGGTCCTGTAGGCTGTGGGAGGCCGAGCAGAACGAGCGTGCGAGCGCCAAGGTGTGGGTCAAGCGTTTGCAGGGCGGCAATGAGATAGGTGAGGAAACGGGTGGACTCATTGTCCTCCGGCTCAAGCGAGAGCCAGGCGACGGGCGCGCGTGTGGAAGCCCGCCATTGGGCAAGCAGGGTCGTTTTCCCAAAACCGGCGGGTGCCGAGACGAGCGTGAGTGCGCCTGCCACTCCCTGCTGGAGTCGCTCGACGAGGTGGGAGCGGGGTACAAGCTGCGCGCGTGGACGGGGCAGGTGCAGCTTGGTCGCGAGCAGTGGGGCGAGCGGATCACCGGGCGTGTTGGGCCGTGCATGTGGTGTCAGGACCAGCGGAGTATCCACAGCACTGGCATCCGCGTGCGTGTGTGGGAGAACCGTCTGGCGCTGTGCAGGTGGTGATGGCGTGGGCTCTGATGAGCGAGCAGCAGTGGCTCGATCTGCATACAGCACACCCGCCACGTCCTCAAGGCGTGCGAGCGTCAGGTCGGCGGTCTTGCCCATATACTTCTTGAGCAGCTTCTCCCCAGTTCTCATGTAGGCATACCAGTACCTCTCGCCTGGTCGGTTGGCCTCCTTACGCGCCGTGTAGGAACCGGCTTTGCCCTGGAAGGCAAAGGAAGGTGCCTCGTCCAACCAGGCAAACCAGGCATGGCTCTCTGGCAGGATGTCAAGCATCTCATTATTTGCTCTCCCAGAGAGTGTGTAGCTCCGGTGAACAGCAGACCAGGCCAGCAGGTAGGGTGCGGCTCTCGGCATCGGGTAGCCCTCGTGAGATTATCACCGGTGGTGTTACCTACATGTGCTTTAGTATACCTTGTATGTAACACCACTACAAGAGAAAAAGGATGCTAGGATGCTCGCTATTCATATGATTCGAACTTTATATCAGATCTCCATCTCGTAGTACTTCGGATGGTTGGGATCAATCAGTACTGGCACCAGGTTCCCTATTTTAAAGAAAGGTTTGTCTTCCGCAGCCAACTTCCAAAAGGTGTAGCTTCGTCCTGTGCCGGGATCAGTCCACTTAGCAGTTACATAGGGGTGATCACGAGAAAATCTAGTAGGAGAATTTCCTATCCCATAGCGAATATCAGTTATCGTTGCTACGATACGCCTACCATGATGACGGACCCAGTGGATCTCCCATCCCAGATAGAAGAATACTGCCATGAAGAGTACTAATGTAAATGCAACGAGTAACAGGTCAATAAGTAAGATCCTATCCATACAATATCCTCCTTCTGCTTTATGCTTGCTGTTTACTCAACTTTCCTACTAAGTAAAACAAATGCGCCATTTCTCTCTATTCCTGATTAATTACTCAAAAGAGGTCTACTTCGTTATGGCTATTTATAACAAATCGCTCTCAATGTTATTGAGTACGAACCATCAATTCGTGTATAATTCTTAACGCAACCTTGCCCTGCATAAGCATATTAGGAGGTATTGATTTGACAGTGGATATGAATAAAGAGACACTAGGATTTCAGGCTGAAGTCACACAACTGCTTGACATCATGGTCCATTCATTGTATAGCAACAAGGAGATATTTCTCCGCGAACTCATCTCAAACGCATCAGACGCCATTGACCGCTTGCGTTTTGGCGCACTTTCAGATGAAACCCTCAACGAGAACGATACTGATCTGAAAATTCATGTCGCCTATGATAAGGATGCCCGCACCATCACCGTGAGTGACAACGGCATTGGTATGTCACGCGAAGAAGTGGTCGAGCAAATCGGCACCATCGCGAAATCTGGAACGCGCGAGTTCTTACAGTCACTTACAGGCGATCAGCAAAAGGATGCGAATCTTATTGGTCAATTCGGCGTCGGTTTCTACTCGTCGTTTGTCGTAGCGGATAGAGTGACCTTAACTACGCGCCGTGCAGGACTTGATCCCCAGCAAGGAGTGCGTTGGGAGTCGGATGGGCAGGGAAAGTACACCATCGAAACCATCGAAAAGGCCGATCGTGGCACAGAAGTTGTGTTGCACCTGCGTGAGGGCGAAGATGAACTGTTGAGTGGCTACCGCCTGCGTTCCATCATCCGTAAGTACTCCGATCACATCACCTTCCCCATCATGATGAAGGTCGAAGAGAAAGACAAGGACGAGGAGGAGCAAGTAAGTCGGGCCTCTGCGCTGTGGACTCGCCCCAAGAGCGATATCAGCCAGGAAGAGTATAACGAATTATATAAACATATCGCGCACGATTTCAGTGACCCACTTGTCTATGTCCACAGTCGCATGGAAGGCGCATACGAATATATCTTGCTGCTCTACGTACCTTCACAGGCTCCCTTTGACCTGTGGAATCGCGAACGACGACATGGAGTCAAGCTTTATGTGCGCCGCGTATTCATCATGGACGATGCCGAACAACTCATGCCTGGTTACCTGCGCTTCGTGCGCGGTATCGTTGACTCGAATGACCTGCCCTTAAATATCTCGCGCGAGATTTTGCAGCATAATAAGCTCATAGACATGATTCGCACAAATGCCGTCAAGAAGGTGCTTGGCATGCTCACAGACCTGGCAACGAATGACGAGCAGAAGTATGTGACCTTCTGGAAAGAATTTGGGCGTGTTCTCAAGGAAGGGCTGGCAGAAGATCCAGGGAACCGCGAAACGATTGCCAAATTATTGCGCTTTGCCTCGACTGCTTCTTCGAGCGAAGCACAAGATGTCTCGTTAGAAACCTATGTTGCTCGCATGAAGGAAGGCCAGGACAAAATTTACTACAGTATCGCCGATAGCTATGCTGCTGCTAAGGATAGCCCACTGCTGGAAGTATTCAAAAAGAAGGGCATCGAGGTTTTACTGCTCTCCGATCCTGTCGATTATATACTGGAGCCCGAACTCTCGGAGTTCAAAAGTATTCCTTTCCAGTCCGTCTCGCGTGGTGTCGTCGATCTCGGCAAGATGGAGGATGAGCAGGAGAAGGAAGAGCATCAGAAGGCCGCCGGTGAGTTCAAAGAGCTTGTTGAGCGTATCAAAAACGTTCTTGGTGAAAAGGTCAAAGAGGTACGCACAACGACTCGCCTGATCTCCTCTCCCGCCTGTCTCGTTGTCGATGAGTATGACATCGATCCCGGTCTCGAGCGCCTGTTGAAAGCTGCAGGGCAGAAGGTTCCTGGCTCAAAGCCGATCATGGAGATCAATCCACACCATCCCATCATCCTCAAGATGAACCATGTAAGTGATGAGCAGAGATTCTCTGACTGGTCCTGGATCCTTTTTGATCAATCGGTATTGAGCCTGGGCGAACAACTTGAAAATCCTGTACAGTTTGTCAACAGGCTCAATGACTTGTTGACCCAGTTGTAGGTAGAGATACAGGGCTTCTCAAAAGTCGATCTAGCCTTTCTGTTCTCTTCATCAGCGATTTGTGACCTGATTGAGAGCGCAGCGGCGCACAATATTGGGTATACTGTTCCTAACAGGAGCATACCTGTGGAGTAACGCAAGGAAGGAGACAACTGGTATGGCTGTCAGACATGCGGGCAGGCGGGATATCAAAGCCCTGGCGGAGGACACGCCGCCAATTGGCTGAAAGGGAGTAAAGCCCCCCGCTTTACTCCCTGTATTTTTTGCTCCAGCTTGCGCCTGTCTCTCCTCCTCCCCTTGTGAACGCCTGCGGCACTAGTGAAAAACCATACTCACTCCCCTGCCGGACATGAAGCTGTAAGCGAAACGTCATACGCTATGTGAAAATAAGAGTCAGTATTCAAGTATTTGCTGATATTTTTGAGAAATCATTGAAATTTTTCGAGAAAACAATGCATGCTTGTTTAGTATTAGTTGTGTTTGCCATGATGTAATGCGGTGTGATACACTAATATATCCTTTAATAACGGCAAGACAATATATCCCAAGAAAGGAGACAAGCAACATGGGGGAGCAGAACATCTATCCACCTGGCAGCCCGGTACAAGTGACCAGTTACAGCCCTTTCCGGGGTCTCAATGGGACAATTCAAGCGGTTGATACCATTTCCGATGATTTTGAGGAGCCGTTTTGTTTTTACCTCGTTGCTCTGGAAGGATCACAGATCAAGGAGCCGATTTGGTTTGAGTACGATGAGGTTGAGCTAGTTACCTCTCCGCTCGTTGCCCTTGAGGCATAAGCCTTAGCCAGGCAGCGGAGAAGATGAAAGCGGGTATCCACAAGGGATACCCGGTTTTGTTGTGTTTGATGCAAACCAATAATAATCACCTCACGCTCCGCTCGTCAGCCTGTACGGATCAATAGCGAAACACTGCCGCTACTAGCGATTCTCCAGGGATCTTTGCTTGCTCCATCGCATACACTGACCCACTATGCCCTAGCGTCTGGGTTGCCGCCTCGTCTAGAAGATCGTCATCTCTGAATTTAGGCTCCTTATGCACGTGTATAGTATTGCTGGTTGGATCAAAGATCCCCCACAATTCCTGGTCAACGGCCACAAACAAACTACTAACTCGTCCATAGTAGGCGGCTGGCATGATCTCGCGAATATTGTTGGAAGTTCGTGCTGTTCCTACATTGTCTCTGTATTGTGCAGCGATCTTTTCCTGTGCCCGCTGGAAGTATGGCTTAACCACTGCCCATGCCTCTTCATGCAGTGCATCTGAACTCAGTTTGTCCGGGTTGCCTGCTACTCCCTGATCCAGCAGGTACGGATACGTGTTTGCCTGCCGGTAGAGTGGCAAGAGGTACTCCACACCCGCCAGCACTAAGGGCGCTTTTTCATCTTTCAGCAACTCATGTAAGCCTCTATCAATTTGCTGAAAGTAACGCAGCAGGTGATCTTTGCTATCATCATGACCAACCCCTTGCCCATAGAAGATGGCAGCTCGTCGACCACCTTTACCCACCAACGCCCCTGATGAACTACTGTAGTACCATACCTCGTTCTCTGCTTCCTCGTACTTTAGAGCTTCAGCCAGGCTCTCGGGTACCGCTTCCGGCAATTCCACCTCGTGGACGCTATAGCGCGTTCCCTCAAGCAACCTGATCTCATTCTGGCTCAGAGCCAGCACATAGAAGCGTCCATCGTTGGCCAGGAACGGCAGCAGTGGCTTGAGATAGAAATGATCACTCACGATCACCTGCTCTTTAAAACTGCATGGTAGACGGTAGTAGCGAAACAGTTCCGAGGAGCGAAAAATCGCCAGTCCATCAACTGTGTGTAGCCAGAAATCTCCATCTTCTAACAACGTATTGAGCGGTTCAAGCAGTTTTTCCACCTGTGTCGAACGAAGGTTTTCCAGCAGCAAACGATTCTCGGCATCTCGGATTTGATGCCTCAACCGCAATTCATCCTGTTGACTTTCCACTCCACCCCGGCGGGTGGGTAGGAAGATCGAAACACAGACGCCTTTCTGCTTATCCAGCAAGGTCCTGAGTTCATTTTTAGACATTCTGTCCATTTTAATCCTCCTTTTTTCTGCATCTCCAGCACACTTACAGCATATCCTCTTCAAATCACATCTCAATCACCATGACTGACCATTTTCCTCACATAAACATCACACTCTGCCATAGATGTAAATAATGATAGTATTGTGGGTAGTGACTACACCGCTTGAGATTGGATCACAGGTCGTGCCGTTATCAGGTTATGCTGTGCCAGTACCATGGAGGCACATATCGAAGCCGCGACGAGCTATCTTGTTGCACTCACCAGATCTGAGGAGCTAGATGGCATTGGTGTAAAAATGAAGGTACTTCCAGGAGTCGCAGCACAGGCAATCCTGGATGTAGTAGTAGAGGCGAGATAAATTTAAAAGGATTGGGCTGTGACATTAACTTGAGGACTGATCATTGCGCTGATCTTACGTAACTCAATTCTTTGAGTTGTCTGTCCTTGTTTCCCTGTCACAGCCCAGCAGGTATGCCATTTCGCTTATGGTATACTCCTTTCCGTTTCCCACCATCTTCTTCCTCCCCACACCTTGAGTATACATCATTACAAGGCAAAATGCTGTCACAAGCACATCACAGAGCTTGCTGAAAATGCATAAACTCGAACGGCTATTCTAAAACAATCAGTGGCTCCTGGACGTATTACTTATATGTTCGACAGTTTGTCGGACGGTGGAGTTTTTTACCTTGTCGCATCTGCGGAGCGGTGACTTCCAGTTCCAAATCGTTCTGGTTGAGCCGCTACGCGTCTTGCGGATAGGCAATGCGCTCCACTCTCAGGTCTGCTGAACCGCGTCTCGTGCGTAGGTCAGTGATCTGCGGCACTTCCAGGTCACTGACCTGGAAGTGCTTTTTACCTATAAGTATTAGATCAAGCCATGGCGCATAGCTTCCGCGACGGCCTGTGCCCGGTCAGTGACCTCCAACTTGCGGTAAATATCTTGCATTTTACGTTTGACCTGGACCTCACTCCAGTAAAGTTTTGTTCCGATCTCTCTATTCGTGCATCCCTCTGAAGCGAGTCGCACTAGCTCGATTTCTGTGGTGTTGAGTTTGTAACGTAAGCGATTATGCACTTTGGTCAGTCGATGAAACTCTTCCAACACTTGTGTAATAGCACGCGGGTCGCCGAGGACTCGCTCTCCCTGATGCACAGCACGTAAGGCTGACTCTAACTCATTAATAGACAACGTTTTTTGCAGGTAGCCGTGTACACCAATGCGTACAGCATCGAAAAGAAGATTTTCATCATCGAAGCCACTGAATAATACAATACGCGTGTCGGGACAGCTTCTGAGCAACTGCTTTGCTATATCCAATCCGTTGGATGTTCCAAGGAAGATATCGAGTAGAACAATATCGGGCTGTAATTCTAAGGCGAGCAATAGTGCTGCTTTCCCGTTTCCAGCCTCTCCTACGACCTCGAATTCATCCTCCTCATTCAGCATCAGGCATATACCCTGTCGTAGAATCGCATGATCATCGACTATGAGTACGCGGATTGGAGCGTTTGAATGCTCTGACATTTCCATTTCCATGGCCTTTATCCTTTATAGGTTCAGCCAATGAGTTACATTCTGTTTAGTTTGTGCCTTGAACTTACTTGAGTGCTTAACTGAGGGTCAATAATCACACACCAGTAATAAATTGTAGTGAAAAAAAAGTTATTATGTCAAGCTCAACCATATAGCTCTCATGACGCCCGGTTAGATCTGTATCTCAACTTGCCAGCCCGTCTCTTCGGTAAACCTCTTTTGTATATCTTCTTCCGCTTCCGCGCTGAGATGCCCTGAGAAGTTGACACTAAGTCTGCGTCTATCCTGCTGGATCACTGGTTTGCCAATTATGCTCACACCGTCGGGAAGCAAACGAGAGACCTGCGCAATCAAGGCTCTTTCATGCGCATTCGGATATACATAGACACGCCAGCCGGTCCGTGTGGCGAGGTCTACAAGCTGCTCCATATAGCGCGGCCTGGCCGTGTCCGGAAAGTGGAAATGTAGCCATAATGTGCCTTTTGTGGGATCCGCCCCTACGCGGTAGAAGCCTGGTACCGTGTTGAACATCTCTCTTGCCAGAGCTAGTGCCTCGTCGCGGGGAAGCCGTTGTGGAGTATCTGGCTTTTGACCAGGCATCAGCAGTTCCAGGCGCCAGCCTGTCTCTTCCAGAAAACGTTGTTGGGCTTCCTCTATCGCTTCGGCGCTGCTATTTCCCTGGCAATATACTCGCACAGTTTCCCGATCCAAGTGGAGAGAGGGAGTACCGTTGCTTGTAAGCCCCTCAGGCAGCAAGCGACGTGCCATCTCAATCAAGGCTTGATGATGCACAGCCGGATGCAGGCGCACATGCCAGCCTGTTTGCGCCTCAAGCTGTGCGATTTGTTCCGCGTAGCGCTCCTGGGCAACGGCAGGAAAGTGAAATCGTAACAGCAAAGTTGCGCTCGCAGGTTCCGCACCTGCTTTATAAAAGCCAGGTAGATCGCTCAGAAGTCTTTGGGCTAATTGGAGGACATCATGCTGGTTCATAGCTGGTTGGCGGATTTCCTGAGGAGCTTCGCGTGTACCCGCTATTTCATGAGGTTCAACTACTGATCCAGGCGCTCCCGCTGTGGCTATAGTTACTCCTTGAAGTTCCAGGTACCACCCTGTTTCTTCATAAAAGCTGGACTGAGCCTCAGCTATCTCCTCTGCGCTTGCCTGTCCAGTGCAGTTGAGCGAGATTACAGAACGATCAAGGTAGATCGATGGCGTCCCATGTACGGTCAATCCCCGGGGGAGAACGCGGCGAGCAGCCCTGGCAAGTTCTCCCTGATGTGTATGTGGGGCAATGGTGATGGATACCCCTGTTTCTTCTGCGGCGGCGGCAATGGCTTCTGCATACAACGTGCTGGCCCTGGCCGGAAAGTGGAAGGCAAGTATCACGTCGCCAGTGTCGGGGTCGATGCTACGCCGGTAGAGGTCTGCGGGTGTGCCAAGATACTGCTCAATGACACTCAATATCCAGTTCTGGTCAGGCCGCTCGATCTCTTCTGGTTCTTCAAGAGCTTCGCGCCACTCAGGCGAGAGACAATAAAGCGTGAGACCTTCTCCTTCGAGGACAGAGCGTTGTTGTGTGAAGAGCCGGGGATGCTGGTACAGGAGCTTCGCTAGCGCCAGCCGATCTTCCAGAGATTGTGGCGCGAGACCAGCCATCTCACACAGGTCCCCCAGTGTATACAGCGCCTCTTCGCGACAGGACTCAGCCAGGCTATGAGCAGAGATGGTCCGGCGAATACGCCGCATAGTCTTGACCAGGTTAGCCAGGTACACTGAGGCTTTCTGATTGGAGTCTTGCACGTCCTGAGGTGCGGGACCAAGCGCCTCAAGAATAGAGGAGAAAGGAAAGCGCGTGCGTTCCTGGGATATCCCTCTGGGCATTTGCACTCGCACTGCTGCTCCCGGTTCGATGCCACGACAAATGACAGGTTTCGTGCTTCCAGGTGCAACGAGCAGCAAGAGCACGCTTCCTACCAGGTCGCTTAAAAAGTCACCGGGCACTTCTTCGAATTGTCCGCGTACGCGGTAGGCTTCTTCGAGAGCATGTTGCCGTACAAAGTAGCGTTGCTCATAGTCTTGATCAAAGACATCCAGGATGTCTTGAGTAGTCTCCTCTGTCACCTTTCCATACCAGACCAGGGCCAGTTCTCGCGCAGTGACGATGCGCAAAGTAGGAACCCCGGTCACGGCTCGCCAGAGTTGCTCAACGTGCGTATAATCGAATGGTACTCCTTGTCCAATGCCTTGTGGTAGAGCATCAACAGGCCTGGCTGCATTGGTGGATGCAGCACGACTGGATCGCCCAGCCTTTTTCTCTTGCTTTTCAATAGTCATGCCTTCCACAGGTAACACGACGTCTGTGTCTGTGAGCAGTCCTCGCAGAGCAGAGCGAGCTTCAGAATCACCATGTACTAAGGCAACCCTGCGCGGCTTGAGGGCTGCCGCGTACGCGGCAAGTTCTCCGCCATCGGCATGCGCGGAAAGGCTATATTTTGCCACCTGGCAGCGCACCTCTACCTGCATGCCGCCAAGCTCCAGTGCGTTTTCCTTCTTCTCCGCCAGGTCGAGCAGGCGTTTACCGGGGGATTCCTCGTCTTGATAGCCGGTAATGAGGATCGATGCGGTTGGATCAGCGGCGAGGTGTGCCGCGTACCAGGCGCTTGGCCCGCCTGTGAGCATACCGCTGCTGGAGAGAATACACGCCGGTGGTCCTGCCAGGATGCGCTCGCGCTCCCGCTCATCGCGTACAAATGTCACGTTTCGCCCTGTGAAAGGTGTGTACCCTTTGCGGATTTGTCGTTGCAAGGTTGGTGAAAGTGCTTCAGGGATGAGTAGATAGGTCGAGCACACACGCCGCACCAGGCCATCTACATAGATAGGAAACTCGGGCACCTGCCCTTTCTCTTGTGCCGCCTGCAAAATGAGCAGTAGTTCCTGTCCCCGACCCAGTCCGAAGCAAGGGATCAGTGTGTGACCTCCTTGGGCGAGCCCATTGGCGACCGCCTGGGCTAGACGCGCCTCCTCTGCTTGTCGATTAGGATGTAGTCGCGCACCATACGTTGATTCAAGCACCAGCAAATCACAGCGGTCCATAGGGGGTGGTACCGCGCCGATCACCGTTCGTTGTGGAGTGCTACTGATATCTCCTGAGACAACGAGTGAGCCGTCGGATGCAGTAAAACCCAGACTCACGGCGCCAGCGATATGACCGGCACGGCTGGCGTGGATGGTTACACCGGGAAGTGCAGACAGTGTAAAAGTCTCTCCAACAGGCAGGGGACGTACCTGAGTCAGCATTCCCGCGACCAGTGTTTCTGGATAGAGCGGCAACTCCATCTCCTCGACTGCACGGCGAGTCATAATTTTCAAAGCGTCGGCGAGCATGACCTCCATCAGTAGCGAGGTCCCTCTTGAGGCCAAGATGGGCGCAGTTGGGAATGCCTGGTGTAGAAGTGGTAATGCCCCGATGTGGTCAGCATGCGCATGCGTGACGAAGATTGCTCGGACATCCTTGCCCTCAAGCAGGGAGAGATCGGGCAGGGGATCTGATTTTCG
>JBKPAZ010000221.1:0-7077 GCA_046726655.1 Chloroflexota bacterium | reverse complement strand
TTGTCGCTCATTTTGCTATTTACCGTGGGACATGGCAGATAAGATGTGGCTAGTACCCAAATTGGCTAATTCGTGCATTTCTATGTAGCTCAACCAACTTTACACGTTTGATACAATAGATAGGCTCTGGGAAGGCCAGGGTAGATATTTTTTTAGAGCGGTCATAATCTACGAGTCGCTCAACTAGAACAGGTAGGTAGTTACTACAATGAAGAATCCCGCAGTTTTCTATGCACTTATCGTTCTTGGTATTATTGGACTAGCCGCTGGTGTGTACATGCTCACAGCCAACTATCATGGCAAAGCCTATGCTGTCTTAGCGATTGGCGCCGTGCTGCTTATTGGCGGTATTGCTGGTATGTTCATGGCTCGCCCCAAAGCGGTTGCTAAGTAGACAGTTTGGGAGCAAGACTACCACCAGGTAAAGAATCTGGTTTTTTCCTGGTGGTTTTTGTGTGTCTTTGGACAAAAACATCTACCGGGTTCAAAATTAATGGCAATTCCTCTTGAGAAGTTTTGCGAACCTGATATAATAGGCGTGTCCAAAACGGACCAGTTTAACTTCAAGAAGAAAGGTATAAAACCCATTATGAAGAACCCGGCAATCTTCTACGGCGGGATCGTGCTCGCTATTGTTGGTATTGCTCTCGGAGTGTTTTTTCTAATTCCAAACATCCCACACGTTATTGCTGACAGTAATATGCACTGGAAGCATGCAGCCTTGTTCTTTGGCCTCGCTGTCGTAGGCATTATTGGTGCGCTCGTTGCACGACCAAAGGCGGCTGAATATAGGTAGAAGTTAGACAAACAATTACGGAGTAGCGACGGGACCAAACATGCCTGACCTTGTCGCTACTCCGTAATTGTTTGTAGCAAAGGAATTTACCCCAGCACTTCTCCCACGATTTGGGGATAGCCACGAACGAATTCACCAGCGCTCATGACTTTCTTGCCCTCTAATTGAAGTTTATCCACGATTAAAAGACCATTACCGGTAGCAACTGAGAGTAACTGCTGGTTATTTTCTTTGCGAAGGCTGACCGTTCCCGGTTTTACTTCTTCACCTGGTTCAGATGTCACTGCATAGGCTGAAACGATCTTCAACAGTTTGCCATGCCAGCAGGTATAAGCGCTGGGCCACGGGATGTAGGCGCGTACTGCTCGCGCCAGCACAGCGGCAGGACGATCCCAGGCTATCTCCCCATCTTCTTTGCGCAGCATGTGAGTATGGGATGCAAGTCGCTCGTCCTGTGGCTGCGGCGTGATCTTACCCTGCACCCAGAGCGGCAATGCCTCGAGTAGAGCACCTGCGCCCAACTCAGCTAGTTTGATGGTGAGACTTCCAGTCGTGTCATCTCCGGCAATCGGTATAGCGCGTTGGAGCAGTATTGGCCCGGTATCTACCCCCGCATCTATAAGCATGATGGTCACGCCCGTCTCGGAATCGCCTTGTAAAATTGCTTCGGAGATAGGCGAGACACCACGGTATTTAGGAAGCAAGGAGGCATGTATGTTCAGCGTTCCATAGCGAGGGAGATCGAGCACAGCTTGCGGTAAAATTTGTCCAAATGCGGCCACGATATATAAATCAGCCTGGTATGCTGCAAGCGCTTCAATATTTTCTGGACGTTTGAGCGATCCTGGTTGCCAGACGGGAATGCCATGAGAGAGCGCAGATTGCTTTATGGGCGAATAGACGATTTCTTTTCCCCGTCCCACCGGCTTATCCGGACGAGTAATCACAGTGGCAACTTCGTAACCCTCTGGCAGTACCAGACCTGGTTTGGCTCCCTCGATGAGCGCTTCCAGGGCAGGAACGGCGAACTGAGGAGTTCCCATATAAATGAAACGTAACATGTAACATTCCCTTCTACGTAGATAGGTTGGAGTGTATTCAATGCGCATCCTATATTAGCATATTCAGGCTACCGGGTCATCTGAAGTGGCATTTGCTCGGTTGGTTCATGCAGCCGTATGATATACTAGCTTTCGCCAAGAAAACATACTGCCGATAGCAACATGTGAAAATATGCAGCAATCACCATACATTTACAGGTTCAGTATACATGCTATAGCGCCACCACTGACCGATCCCCGGATTGTGCTGCAGCGCGCTGACGAGGTCAGCATGGCTTTACGTATGCTCAGTGAAGCTCAAACCAGCACATTGGCGCTCACTGGCGATCAGGGCGCTGGTAAATCAACGCTGGCGGCACTCCTGTACCGGCGTTTAGAGATGGCAGTACAAGCCGGGCAAGCACCCATCCGGCACTTCGTGTGGCTCAGCCTCGGGCCAAATGCGACATTGCCAGATGTCATCGCCGCTATTCTCAGTGAAATCAAGGTGACGAACGTCAATTATGAGGGGTTGCCTGATTTTTTTATGCAGAAGTCGGAGGAGCAGATTGCGCTGTTGAGACAGGTGTTGAGCCGACCGCAGGAGAGCGCTTTTGTGGTGCTGGACCAGTTTGATGAGCTGCTCGACGTTGAAGGCCCCCAGGGAGTAGTTGGACGAGGCGCTCTACATTTTTTTCTGGATATGCTGCAAATGGATCTTGGTGGTAGCAGGGTAGTGTTGACGTGCCGGCGTTCGCCATTTAACACGCAAAATGGGGAGAACGCACGCGTACGGACGAACCTGGTTTCACGAATAAGCCTTCCCGAAGGTGTGGCGCTCCTACAGCAACGAGGCGTTCAGGGCACACCTGAAGAGCTATCACTTATCTGGCAGCGCTGTGCGGGTCACGTTTTTGGGCTCGTGTTGTTCAGCGTTTTGTGCGCATTGAGTGGGTTCTTTCTGAGCTACCTGCTCAATTCGCCTGACTACGCGCCGATGTGGAACGGTGATGTCACATTCAACCTGATTGGTACTGTGTATAACTTCTTGAACCCGATTCAGCGCACTCTATTACGTACGCTTTGCCTCTTTAGCGAACCGGTACCTGCGGAGGGCGTGGTCATCGCGACTACGGGACAAGATACGACTGCTGTCGATATAGCAGCATTTGAACGCGAACTGGGTGTCCTAACGGGCATGGCGCTTACGCAACAATTCTCGTATGGTAATGGCAGGTCGAGCTATTTTCTGCATCCATTGCTGCGCCAGTATGTGAAGGACCATTATCTTGAGGGCAACGACAGACATCCAAGTGGTGATCTGACGATTGCGCTGGGTGTCACTGCCGAACCCAATCCATTCGCAGGTAACCCGGAGGCGCGGGAGGTCGCCCTGGCTGCCGGCCATATACGGGTGGCAGCCTACTATTCACACCTGGCGAAACGATATTGTCCTCCTTCCCAGAAACGCCAGGGTCTCCAGGACGTTGAGCCACTACTGGCGATAGCGCATCACCTGTGCCTTGGCTGGCACTGGCAACAAGCTTATGATTTACTTACCTACGAGGGTTTAGACGAAAGTATGATGTGCTGGGGCGCGTGGAACACGTTGATCCGGCTCTATACGGCCATGGTACCGCCGTTTGGCGTGGTGAGCCGTCCTGACGAGGGGCAGATTTTCAGTCACCTTGGCCTGCTCTACGGTCGATTGGGCGAATACCAGCAGAGTCATTTCTATTATGAACGGGCGCTCGCGGCGCAACGCGAAAGCGGTGATCTGCAGGGCGAGGCTGTCACGCTTACGAACCTGGGGGAAGTGTTGCGCAACGAGGGCGAAACGCAACAGGCCCGTGCCAAATTCGAGCAAGCGCTACTATTGAATAGTCAAGAGTACGACGCACACGTAGAAAGCGTCGTGTTCCATAACCTGGGATTGATCTATCAAAATGAGAAGAACTACCAGCAGGCGGTACATTATTACAAGCAGTCATTTAAACTGGCGCAAAACCTGCAAGAACGCGCAAACGTGGGGATGATCCTCACAAACTTGGGGATGTTGCTTTTCGAACAAGGTCATCTTCAAGAGTCGTTAATTCTGCTGTTTTCCGCGCTACAGGTGAGACAATCAGTACAGGATCGGACTGCCAGTTCGCTTGTGCTCTTCCTCGAGGCGCTTGAGCAGAAGATGGGGCCAGAGGCGTTTGCAAGGCTGAAACTGGAGTCCATGGGTAGGCAGGGAGAGCTGGTGCGCCAGATCTCTTCTCCGTCGTGACGACGAGGCTGGCGCTCTTGCTATGGCAATATATGTCATCGTTAAGCAGCGGTTTTCAAATCCTTTTCCTCGCCCGCCAGTTGCCACGCCGCCTGCACGCATTGCTTGAGCAGCACGACATTAGTGAGCGGCCCGATACCGCCCGGTACAGGTGTGATAGCTCCGGCGACTTCACGCACGGAGGCAACATCAACATCGCCCACAATGCCGCCATCGGGTAGCGCGTTGATGCCCACGTCGATGAGGACCGCTCCGGGCTTGACCATCTCAGCCGTCACCATCCTGGCGCAGCCAGCTGCCGCTACCAGCACATCCGCCTGGCACGTCACAGCCGCCAGATTCGTTGTGTGCGAGTGGCAGATCGTCACCGTCGCGTTTTTCTGCAACAGCATCAGAGCCAGCGGCTTTCCCACCACGTTGCTGCGACTGATCACCACCACTCGCCTGCCCTCAAGCGGCGTATGCGTTCGCTCAAGCATCTCCATCACCGCTGCCGCCGTCGAGGGCAGGAAACTGGGCAGGCCAAGCAAGAGATTGCCGGCGCTGTGGGGGCCGATGCCATCGATATCCTTGCTGGGAGCAATCGTAGCTGCCACCATCTTTTGTGAGAGGTGCGCCGGAAGGGGCATCTGCACCAGGATGCCGTGGACCGCTCGATCGTTGTTCAACCGCACCAGCAGCGCCTGCACTTCATCGGCGGGTGTGTGTGCTGGCACGTGTTCGAGGCGAGCCCTGATGCCGATCTCCTCTGCGGCGCGCAGGATGGCCTTGCTATAGACTCCCGAGGCCGCGTCATCCCCGACCCGCACAATCGCCAGGCCAGGAGCCAGTCCCTGTTCCTCCACAGAGCGGCATACCTCGCCGCGCAGCTCCGCCTTGATCTCCGCGCTCATGACCCGCCCATCCAGAATCTCCGCCGGCTTGCTCTCACGAGTAGGAAGCAGCCCTTTGTACACAAAGTGCTGGCGTGCTCGATGATAACTGCGATCTGCTCCAAAGAAATTCCGCCACATCTGCTGCAATTCTTCATCCCGATAGGCTTGCAATGGCTTGCTGGCTTCATCGTGCATCCGCTTGTGACGCTTTTCCTGCAAATGGCGTTCGTAGCAAGGACTGCCAGCAAGCTCTTCAGCCAGTCGGCAGATGCACTCACGGAAGGTGGCTGCATCCTCTCCCAAGGAATCATCAAGTAACCCGATCTGCTGCGCGGTTGCGGTGCTGATCGGCAGCAGGGCTTCTGTCAATTCGCGCGCCTTTGCTTCTCCGACCCGCTTCGGTAACAGGTAGGTCCAGTATTCCGATCCATACAGATTGCCCATGCCTTTATAATGGGGGTTGAGCACCACCCCTTTTCTGGCGTAGACACGATCTGCCGCCAGCGCCAGAATCACTCCTCCTGCCCCCGCGTTGCCTTGCAGGGCAGAGATCACCAGATGGGACTGGGTCGTGATGATGTCCCGCACCAGGTCATTCATGGCCTGGATGTTGCGCCAGGACTCGCGATCCGGGTCATCTGCCGCTTCAATCAGGTTCAGATGAATCCCATTTGACCAGAAATCCGTGCCACCCATCAGCACCAGCACTTTGGTGGGCCGCTGGCGCGCGAGGAGGAACGCTTCGCGCAAACGCTGACACTGCTCGGTGCTCATGGCTCCGTTGTAAAAGTCAAAATGGAGGTACCCCACCGCCTGCCTCTCCTCATACCAGATCTCCCGATAGGTCTGTCCGTCATACGCCTGGTCCAGCGCTACAGGCACATCCGGGACATGAGCCAGGCGCTCGCCCAGCACCTGCGTGGCCGGCAACTTGAAGGTCGGCTCGCCATCCAGGTCTTTGTGCTTCAGATGGGTGATCCAGATGGCCCCGTCACCCGTTGCCCGGCAGATCGCGCCGTCGCGTGTGGCGATGATCTCACCGGGTCTCCCTCTGAGCACCTCTTCCTCATGAGCGCCATACAGATAGCAGGGCATGCCCAGCACCGTATCGAAGACGCCTGGAAAGCTGTCCGCAGAGCGCATCTTTCGCAGAATTGAGGCGCTCGAATCCTGCCAGTTGATCGCCCGATCGGCCTGTTTCATAGAGGCTTGCAACCGACCTTTGACATCTTCCCTGCTGTAATCCAGAGGTTCTGGCACAAAGGTGTTGCTCTCAAACCTGGCGATCGCCTCTAACAGTCCCTCGATGGCCGCTTCCGTGACTTCATGCCGGTAGAGATCACTTTTGCTTCCCGCTCTCATTTCGAAGGTACGCGAGGCCCAGATGGCTCCCGCGTCCATTTCGGCATCGGCCTGCAGGATGGTGACGCCCCACTGCTGACAATCATGGAGGATGGCCCAGTCCAAGGAAGAAGGTCCCCGGTCTCCTTTGATCCCTGGATGGACGATAAGACACGTATGGTGTTGCCAGATGGATGCAGGAATCACTTTTTTTAACATGGGAGCCACGATCAGATCGGGGTGTTCACGCTCGACCGCTGCGAGCATCACTGCTTCGCTGGAGGCGATCACCACGATCACCGTATGCCCGCGATCGACCAACTCCACAAAAGCACGCTGACTTAAGCTATTATGAGCAGTAGTGAAGAATACTATTTTCATTGGATATCACTCGCTATTCTTTGTTTATGTGAAGACGCCAGAAGAGATGGTTTTTAGCGCGCAAGTTCCCAACGACGCTGTGTGTCATCCTGAGCGCAGCGAAGGATCTGAGGAACCGCCTACGGCTCGAACTCACCACGCTCGCGCAGGGCTCGCAGCTTCGTCCAGGCGAGCACGTGCGGTGCCCAGTGAGGCAAGCTCCAGGTGTAGGGACGATCATGATCGCCCCCTGCACCCAGTTCTACTTCCAGTCTCCTCACCTCGATCCAACTCATGCACTGCTTGTCCCAGAGCTGATCCACGGTGACCGCAGTTGAGAGCAAGCCTTCGTTTGCCCGGCTGAGCATCTCCTCCATCTGCTCAGTCGAGGAG
>JBKPAZ010000220.1:0-11292 GCA_046726655.1 Chloroflexota bacterium | reverse complement strand
ATGTTCGAGCCCCCATAGGAACGCGGACATCCGAAGGTGACATGTTCAACGCCCGTGCCGCACGCTCGCCATCGAATATGGCATGTTCTACCCGGCGTGGCGCTACGCAATCCCCAATGCGGTAGAGCTGCTTCACCTTGCCCTGAAGCTGGTGATACAGCGCATCATGGGCGGCTTGCGGTGTCGCCATCACCGCCAGCGCCACATCTTCAAGCTGGCGCGGCTGGCCTGTATAGTTGTTGATAATCGTTGCGCTATTGGGACCGAGACTCGCCAGAAAATGGTCGGCGGTCAATCGCATTCCCTTCGCGAGTGCGCGGCGGTACCATAGCTCGATATCGAGCGTGATGCTGAGGTCGCCGCCGGCATAAAATTGGGGCGTGATGAACTCAACCTTGCATCCTTTCTCTGCCAGTAATTCGGCGGTACCCGTCGCCTGGTGGAAGCCGATTTGATCGTAAACCACGACATACTCGCCAGGCTGTGCCATCTTTTCACCCTGGATGACGTGCCAGACCGTCGCGACATGCGGCAGTTCTGCTCCGGGTATGGGTGGGAGCGCCGGTAGCGAACCGGTAGCGATAATGACGGCATCAGGCCGCTCGCGCTCGACCATCTCTGCTGTCACTTCCACCCCCAACTGTACTTCAACTCCCGCTTCGTGTATCTCGCGCTGCAGGTTGCGTGAGGCGTCACCAAATTCGACACGGTTAGGCACACGTACAAGCAGATTGATCTGACCTCCAAGTTCACGTTGTCGCTCATAGAGTTTGACACGAAAGCCGCGTTGTGCTGAGACTTTAGCCGCCTGCATGCCCGCAGGACCACCTCCCACAATCAGGACAGTCGGGCGCTGGCTCTGACCTAACATTGTCATCCTGAGCGAAGCGAAGGATCTCGTTGGACGCTGGCTCCGAGCTTTGAGGTCGTTGGTTCTATTAATTTCTGGAAACAGCAATTCGTTACCCGTCGCTGGTGTTTGAATGCAGCCCAGGCTCAGGTTGAGGCCCATACGTCCAATGCAGTATTGATTGCAGGAGATGCACAGACGGATCGACTCAGTGTGTCCTTCGCGCGCTTTACGCGTAAATGCAGGATCACAGATTTGGCCGCGCACGACATCAACCATATCAGCCAACCCTTCGCGGAGGATACGTTCGGCCTGTACCGGGTCTTTGATACGCCCTGTGCAGAAGACGGGCAGCTTGACCACTTCGCGAATACCCGCCGAGACGAAGAGCTGATACCCTGGCGGAGTGTGCATGGAACCCTCCACCATGTAAAGATTATGGAACTCGCCGATACTGGTGTTGATGAAATCGAGCTGGCCTGTAGCTTCCAGGCGTTTGGCGATTTCGCGCATATCATCCAGTGTCAGCCCTGCAGGAATCAGTTCGTCACCACACAGTCGAATGCCGAGTGTAAAGTCACGTCCGATCTCGGCACGTACAGCCTGTATCACCTCCAGCACAAAACGCATGCGGTTTTCCACCGATCCGCCATAGGCGTCGGTGCGTCGATTATAGTAGGGTGAGAAGAACTGGCGT
This sequence comes from Chloroflexota bacterium, assembly GCA_046726655.1. Lineage (GTDB taxonomy): Bacteria > Chloroflexota > Ktedonobacteria > Ktedonobacterales > Ktedonobacteraceae > DATMNR01. The sequence continues at coordinate 9,745 of JBKPAZ010000220.1, read as the reverse complement.
ATTAGCGAACTATGCGAGGATTGCAGTTCCGCACCGTCAAAGCCACCCTCGCGCACATGACGCGCTACCAGGGCAAAGCCGCATACAATCTCGGCGATTTCTTCCGGTTCAAGCTCTTTACACATCTCGCGATGAATCGGATCTGGTAAGGGTGATGGCCCAAGTACAGGACGACGCGAGTAAATACTGCTGGCCTGCATGCCGTTGTGATTGATCTGCGCGAACATACGCGTACCATGCTCGTGAACGGCGCGGGTCATACGCCGGTATGCGGGAACAACGTGAGGGTCAAAGCCATGTATCAGTTTTTGATAGGCCCAATCGCTCGCATGTACCGATTGTTCCTCTGTAATAATGAGGCCACAACCACCCTTAGCACGCTCGATATAATAGGCGATGAGACGCAGCCCGGGAAGGTTGTCCTCGGCAAGGTTCGTCAGGTGAGCTGCAAAGACGATGCGGTTAGGAATAACCGTCTGCCCGATACGAATAGGTGTAAATAAATATTGGTATTGACCCGCCATGATTTGAACTCCTTTAGGAGGGAGTATTTGCTAGAAGTTGCTAAAAGCGCCAGCGTGTCGCTGTTCCGAGGCCGGTGGACTCCGGGTTGAGTTCTGACTCATCAAAGTGCCAGCCGAAGGCGACCTGGGGGCGAACGGCATAGAACGGTCCGGGTAAATTGTGCGGGTCCACGTTCCAGTTGTACTTCTGGTTGTACAGGTTCACTACCTGTTCAACGAGGGCTGTGTCACTGACCGGTTCGGCCACTCCCTCGATGATTACTACCTCGCTTCCGCTCTCAAGGTGGACCGTGATCGCGGGACGAGTAGCCAGGTTCGGCGCAGCAAGTGAACCCGTACTGAAATAGAAGGTATCGTCGAGCCAAACACCCCACACCGGGCGACTGTGCGGTTTACCATTAGGACGAGTCGTCGCGATCCAATAGTTGCGCGTCCTGGTGAGTCGTTCCGTTGCCCATGTCCATGGAAGCTTCGCCGATCCCACGTAGCCGCCAAACATACGAGGTTGGCTGGGCTCTGGATCGCCTCTTCCATCTGGATCAGTTTGTGCTTCCATTGCATTCACTTTCTGTTTGAGAAGAACTATAAATGTTTCCACACATAAAGGGTATCATGAGAGTTTGAAAACAGCAATTTCTTCCCCGATTCATTCATCGATCAAGAGCACTGATTACGAAACATGATGTTCCATCTCTTGACTTTTCATCCTTACTACGGTATCTTTATTAAAGATAATGATATGACTAAATCATCTCAAATAGTCATTATATTGATTACAAAGGAGAAAGACTTTTGGCAAAGCAGAGCCAGGGAGCGAGCACACGCGAGACTGAAGTCTCCCGGCGGCGTGAGCGGGCACAACGCATTCTGGATGCTGCCGCTGCATTGATCCTGCGCTGGGGCTTCCAGAAGACTACCCTCGACGATGTCTCCAGGCAGGCAGGAGTAGCAAAAGGCACGATGTATCTGCACTGGAAAACGCGGGAAGAGCTGTTCAGGGCACTTATAAGCCGTGAAAAGCTAGAGTTGGCAGAGGATCTCAAGCAACGCATCTGTGCTGATCCCGCAGGTGCAACGCTGAGGGGAATACTCAAACACTCAGCACTCGCCCTGATGCAACGCCCGTTGCTGAAGGCGGTCCTCATGCGCGATATGGATGTGTTAGGGAAATTGGCACATGGGAAGCAGAGCAGTGTTGACCGCGCTGATAAGCTGATCGGCTTCAAAATCTACCTCGAATTGCTGCGCGAATATGGTCTGGTGCGTACCGATCTTAGCCAGCAAGCGCAAGTGTATATGTTTAGCGCGATTTTTATGGGATTTTTCTTCGTTGCGCCGTTGATGCCAGACGAATTTACGTTTTCTGACGACGAGATTGCAGATCTGATGGCTGAGACAGTGCACTGTACCCTTGAGGCTGGCCGCTCCGTTTCATCCAATGAATTACAAGCCGTCTCTCACGTCTTTATGCAGTACCTGAATCAGGCTACGGAAATAGCGCAAGAACAGTTTCAGAAGGAAGTAGAATAATGACCCTTCAGAACAGCACCTCTTTGGGCAATGAACAAGATAGCTCTCTCGTTTTAGCACTGGATGATGCCTCCGCCCAACTTTTACTGGTTGGAGGAAAAGGTGCTTCGTTGGCACGGATGGCAGCGGCAGGTCTGCCCGTGCCTTCTGGGTTTCACGTTACTACGGTAGCCTATCGCCGTTTTGTCGAAGAGAATGGGCTGCAAGAGCAGATCCTGGCGGCTGTCTCCAAGATTGCTGCAACTGTTACTGCCGATCATGCTACTACGCTGGAAGAGGTATCAAGACAGATTGCACAGCTTTTCGCGCAGAGTGTGATGCCGGATGATATTGCAGAGGCGATTCGCCAGGCGTATGTGGAGCTTGGAGGGGGCGATTTGGCCGTCGCGGTGCGTTCCTCCGCCACCGCTGAAGATCTGCCGGATATGTCGTTTGCGGGTCAGCAGGAGACATATCTTAACATGCGTGGTGAAGCAATGATACTGGAGGCAGTCAAACGTTGCTGGGCTTCGCTGTGGACAGCGCGGGCAATAGACTACCGCGCCCGTCACCACATAGCGTCGCAAGATGTGAGCCTGGCGGTGGTGGTACAGGAATTGGTACTGGCTGATGCCGCCGGCATCCTCTTCACCGCTGATCCGCTGACTGGTGCAAACGACCAGATGATGATAAATGCCGCCTGGGGACTGGGTGAGGCAATTGTCGGCGGGCACGTCACGCCCGATACCATTGTCGTTGAGAAGGCAAGTGGTGCCATTATCAAGCAGGAAATCACTGAGAAGGTTTTAATGACGGTACGCACGCCCGAAGGTACGCATGAAGAGCCGGTCCCTGCGGATAAGCGCATGAGGGCGGTGCTCACAGCTACGCAAGCAGCTGAACTGACGCGCATCGGTGTACGGATAGAGGATTTGTTTGGTCAGCCGATGGATATTGAGTGGGCGATGAAGGATGGCCGTTTCTTCATCGTACAGGCTCGCCCGATTACTGCCTTGCATGGCAACAATGCGACGACCGAGGAGTGGAATGACAGCTTGAGCGTTGACTACCTGTGGACGAACGGGAACTTGGGTGAAGCAGTGCCCGATGTGATGACGCCTTGCACCTGGTCGCTCATCCAGGTGTTCATGTCCGAGGCGACATCGCCGATGTACGCGAAGGGAATCAGAGAGTACAAGCCGATAGGCAACATCGGCGGACGATTTTACATGAACATAAGCCTGACCACAACCATAGCCAGGATGTTCGGGGTGGGCCAAAAGCGTTTCAATGCGGCGACTGAGGAGGCTTTCGGGCGTATTCCTGACGGCCTGGAGATTCCGCTGCTTCCGGCTTCACGTTGGAGCTTGCTTCGTGCAATACTGCCAATCGTTCTACGCCTCAGACAGCGTGTGAGTGCCAATCAGAAGAAGCTACCCACGTTCCTCTCCAAAGCTCCAGCGCGCTGCGAGGCATTGCATACCCAGATTCAAGCCGCATCCAGCACTGCGGCATTGATCGGCCTCTGGCTGACAGACCTTGAGCCTTTTTTCCGCGAGGCCAGTAGCATGCTGGAGGCTGCAACCAGACAGGAAGGGAACGGGAGCGCGCTCTACATGGTCCGGCGCGATCTGCGTGAACTGGTGGGTGAGTCCGATGCCAATGCATTACTTTCAGGGCTGAGCAGCGGTTCGAATCCTCTGGCGAGCTTGGGGCCGCTGTTGGGGCTCGCGCAGTTAGCACGCGGCGAGATCGATCGTGCGACCTTTGCGCGGCAGTATGGTCACCGCAGTTCGCACGAATTCGAGGTTTCTCTCCCACGCCCGGCAGAGGACCCGGACTGGATCGACCGGCAACTCGCAGGCTTGCGCGAGGCTCCGTTGGACGTAAACACGCTGCTCGCTCGCCAGAAGGAGGCGCAGGCAGCCGCATGGGAACGCTTCCAGCAGCACTATCCACGCAAGTCTGCAAGGATGCATCGCCGTATCGAAAGGGCGGTGGCAGTGTTTCGTGATCGCGAAACAGCACGCTCGGAGGTGATTCGTGTCTTCTGGGTGCTTCGTGCGTTTGTCTTGCGTGCGGGTGAGCTTACCGGGCAGGGTGACGCGTTGTTCTTTCTGTCGATTGATGAAATTCTAGCCGTCCTGGGCGGCGATGAGACTGCCCTGGATCGTATTCCCACCCGGCGCGCAACCTACGCGTGCTACCGTGCATTGCCCCCGTATCCAGCCCTCATTCGTGGGCACTTCGATCCATTGAGGTGGGCGGCGGACCCGCAAAGACGTAGCGATGTGTTTGATGCGAGTGGTGGTACTCGTGACCGTACTAGCGACCTGATCACTGGCTTCCCAGGCGCGGAGGGTATCGTCGAGGGTCGGGTGCGGGTAATCGCCACAGTCGACGTGGGTAACCAATTGCAACCCGGCGAGATCCTGGTAACCACCGTCACGAACGTTGGTTGGACACCACTCTTCCCACGTGCAGCCGCAATCGTGACCGACGTAGGTGCGCCGCTCTCACATGCCGCCATCGTCGCCCGCGAGCTGGGCATCCCCGCTGTAGTTGGTTGCGGCAATGCGACGATGCGCTTGCACACAGGGGACTGGGTTCGGGTTGACGGCAGGCAGGGCACAGTAGAGGTGCTCAAGACGATGAGTGCTGTGTGAGATGGGGCAGCGCCTTTGTTTCCCTCAGTGCTCGGTCTCTCAGTCAGGATCAGGAAGAGGAGTCTCACAACTCCATTGTTTTTCTGCTCATCACCCCTGTCCTACATCCGCCCGGCAGCGGTCGCAAACGCCCACGCGGTAAATCCGAGATAACTGGCGCTGGAGGCCACGAGTTCGCCGGTGAACCAGTCCTGCTCAGAGAGCCATGCCACGGTGGCAATCGCCATCTGCTCGAGGCATGCTCCTTTGAAGTGGCTTCCCAGGAACATGCCCTCATTGGGCAATCTCCCGCAAGGGGCGGTTGCCCTGCTCATTTTGCTCTCAAGCTGTCTTATTCCTGGCTACCTCTTCCAGACCAAGTTCCTCGATCAGTTGTTGGCGTAGCTCAAATTTCTTGATCTTCCCGCTGGCAGTCAGCGGGTAGGCGGTCACGAACTTGAAGTATTTGGGGACTTTGTAGCGGCTGATATTGGCGCGGCAATAGTCACGCAACGCTTCTTCGGTCAGTTGTTCGTCAGGCTTGAGCCGGATGAAGGCTGCCATTTCCTCGCCCATGAATGCATCGGGGATGCCGATGACCTGTGAGTCCGCGATCTTGGGGTGGCGCATCAAGAATTGTTCGATCTCTGCCGGATAGATGTTCTCTCCCCCGCGGATAATCATATCCTTAACACGACCCACGATGTTGACGTAGCCCTGCGCATTCATGGTTGCCAGGTCGCCGGTATGCAACCAGCCCTCAGCATCAATCGTCTCGGCGGTCTTCTCGGGCATGTTGTAGTACCCCTTCATCACAATGAAGCCACGTTCGAGGAACTCACCACGCTCTCCCAAACCGACGGGCTCTCCTGTCGCAGGATTGACGATTTTGGCCTCCATGTGCGGGTAGAGTTTACCTACCGTTGCCGACTTCAACGCAAAGCTATCTTCATCTCGTGTAACGGTGACGCCACCGGTGTTTTCGGTCTGACCGAAGTAAATGCGGCAATCGGCCCCCATCTGCTCTTTGACCTGTTCCATCAGGACCACCGGAATTCGAACCCACACTGACCGCAAAACCTCTCACTGCTAACACGTTCAGATCCGTTCTCCTACCTGTCGCCCCTCCAAAATAGCCTGCTCAATTCGCCGTGGCGCTACACAATCGCCGATGCGGAAGAGATGCTGGACACGATCTTTGAGCGCCATATATAGCTCCTGCGCAGGACGCTCATACGTTCCCATCACAACGACATCAGCGGGAAGCTCTCGTTCGCCTTCGGCGAAACGGTCCACGACGATGACCTTCCCCGGCTCGATACGAACGACTGTGGTATGTGGTGTCATTCTCACGCCATGTGACAACACCCTCTGTTTCCAGAGAACAAGATCATGGGTAGCCACAAGATCACGACCAACATAAAAATCTTCGGTAACGACCTCCACATTCTTTCCTGCGGTTGCTAGCAATTCAACGGCAGAAAGGACGCCGTGTGAGTCAGTCTCATCGACGACAACAACGCGCTGTCCCTCAACCGCCCCTCCTGCCAGTACACGACGGATATCTGTCACATGTGGCAGATCATGACCCGGGATAGGTAACAATCCCGTGCCTGTATGCGCCCCCGTAGCAATAATAACTGTATGCGGAAAGCTTTCATGCTGAGCCCATTCGCTACGCTCAGGGTAAACTCCGCGAAGCATCTCCGCAGTTACTTCGACACCTGTGTGTACCTCAACCCCGAGTTGCTCAAGTTCTGACTGTAGATAGCCAGTAATTAGCTGCAACTCGCCACGTCCTGGCCCCTTTGCTGCGAGCGCCACTGTCCCACCAAGGGTTGTTTCCCGTTCGTAGAGTACCACCTCCCGCCCTCTCAGCGCGGCTGTCCGTGCCGCCTCTAATCCTGCCGGTCCCCCTCCAACGATAGAGACCTTCTGCCTATTTTTTATAGAAGGCTTTTCCGGTGGAAGAGGTTGAGTATGTACTACATCTGGGTTCACACTACAACTAAGCGTGGCATTCATGACACTACGTACCTGGCAGCCCTGATTGCAACTAATACACGGCCGTACCCTCTCAGGCCGTCCTTCTTGCGAGAGTCGGGGTAGATTAGGATCTGCGATCAATGCGCGGATCATCTCTACTCCGTCGGCTTGCTCCTCCGCCAGTGCCCGCTCGGCCTGTACTGCACTCATAATACGCCCGGCGGCAAAAACAGGAATATCAACGACTGCTTTGATTGCGCCTGCTAAATGGACAGCATAACCCGGGGGAACATGCATCGACGCATTGAAAGGGAACATGTGTGTACTCAAAATACTTCCCATTGTCACCGTCACATAGTCAACGCGCCTCGAAGTCACGAGCAGTCGCACTATTTCAAGACTTTGCTCAGGGGTCAAACCTGCCCAGGGCGCAAGTTCATCTGCACAGAAACGCACACCCAGCACACAGTCGATTCCGATTGCTGCTTCTACCGCTTCCAGCGTCTCCTGCACGAAACGCAACCGATTTTCAAGCGCGCCTCCATAGTTATCGCTGCGCTGGTTCGTCAAAGGTGATAGAAACTGGCGCAGCAGCGAACTATCGGCGATCTGAAGTTCGACTCCATCTGCTCCAGCCTGTGTGACTGTACGTCCTACCTGCGCAAAACTCTCGATGACAGCGCGAATATCGGCCTGCTCCATCTCCTTTGGTACTTCGCGGGACGAAACATCAGGCACAGGTGATGGCGCCCACAATTCGCGCTGGTGATGACCACTGGTGGACTGCTGCCCATTATGGTTAAGTTGCACGAGCGCCAGTGCGCCATGGACATGAATGCGTCGGGTCACTGCGGTCACAGCCTGCGCTGTATCAGGGAGGAAGCCCAGTATGGCGCTTTCGTAGGGCATATCAGAAGCATGGACGATATGCTCTTCCAGCACAATTACCCCGGCTCCCCCTTCCGCACGCGCAGCATAGTAGTCTGCATGCTGCGGACTGAGGAGGTTGTGGCGCGCAAAGTTAGTGGCATGGCTACCGAATAGAATGCGGTTGCGCACCTCACGCGGACCTATTTTAAGTGGTTGAAAGAGTCTATCATACATAACCTACACGAAGCCTCTGTCCTTTAAAAAATCCACCAACACTTTAGCCAATTCATCTGGAGATCCTTCGACCAATTGCGTCTTCCGCCCTGTAGCGCCACCCGCTACTATCTCGCCGATGCGCTGGTAGGCGCTATGCCGGCTATCCGGTGCAGGGATATGTCGAGGGCGAGGGCGGGGTGTGTGTATCTCGAGCAATGTCATTTCGTCTGCTCCATCCAACCATATATCGTCCATAAGTGTATGTGGATCAAGCACAGGAATCTCTGCTTTCAAGGCAGCAAGATGCGCTGGTAGTGAAGGGTAGCGCGGCTCGTTAAGATCGCCTGTAACAGTGACGAGCAGTGGTAGTTCTGCCTCTAAAAGTTCTCGATAGCCTCGTTCGAGTTTGCGTGTCAACTGCAATGTCATCCTGAGCCAAGCAACAGTGTCATCCTGAGCCAAGCCAATGTCATCCTGAGCGAAGCGAAGGATCTCGTTCTCTTCTAATAATTTGAGTTGCAGTTGCACGACGCTGGTTACCTGTGGTAGATCGAGTTGTTGGGCAAGTGCTGGCCCGACAATGCCTGACGACCAGTCACTGGAGCTATCCCCACACAGAACGATGTCAGGTGAGGGTGTTTCACTTTGGAGATAGCCAGCCAATGCTGCTGCTACGGTAAATGGTCCCCACTCGTCAGCCTGGGAGTTCCAGAGTCGCAGTGCGCTATCAGCGCCGATAGCGAGCGCAGCCCTCAATGCACCCTCCGCATCTTTTGGGCCGAGCGTGAGCACTTTGATGGTACAGCCAGGGAGGTCATGCGGGTCGCCAATGCCATGAGGATTGAGCGAGCCAAAGTCAGGGCGACCGCCAGGGTCGCCCCTACTATACAACGCCTCTTTGAGGCGTACAGCGGCTTCGACTGCACAGGCGTCTGCAGGGTTGAGCACCTGTACGAAGCGCTCATAATCGACCTGTCCCGTGATGGGATCAACGTAGACCGAGGCGCTATCGGGCGTTTGTTTGACACAGACACAAATATACATGCTTTGATTCGTGGTCTTTCAAATGGCTTGTACCAGGTGAACTTCATCAACACTGCTGAAGTTATCCGCGTTTTCGAATTCGAAAAATGGCGTTGAAATCAAACTGTTCTCAGGCGCGCTTCGTTGTACTTTCCTTCTACTCGATGTCGTCACCTTTCATATGGTAATGCTACCATATTATTCCATTATTCTGCTTTTACCATACTTACGCATGCCATCGTATCCCCGTGGTTTGAGCCGCTAACATCTCCAGCAAACAGCATACAGCTCTGATATTGGTCCTCAAGGGTTGTTTTTGAAAGAAGGATGTGCTATCTTGTAGACGGAAGAGCTTCATATATGGTGTTCAACAAAAACGTCCTCGTTGCGGACGGTCAGGAAAGCGCACATGGAGGTGACGCATGGCTTCAACTCAGACCCGCTGGCAAATCGCGGGTGATTACTTCGAGAACTGTAACTGTGATGTAGTGTGTCCTTGTCTCTTTTCGCCAAACGCGCCCTTGACCTCGAAGCCGACTGCAGGTGCTTGTGAGGTCGCCTTTAGTTTCCACATTGATCAGGGGAGTTATGGTGGCGTAACCCTTGATGGCTTGAATGTTGTTCTGGTCACACGTACACCAGGGCCAATGGCTGAAGGCAATTGGTCTGTAGCCCTGTACCTCGATGAGCGAGCAGATGATAAACAGCGTCAGGCTCTTCAGGAAATCTTCACTGGGAGTGTTGGTGGCCCGCTCGCTGCCCTTGCACCTCTCATCTCCACGGTACTTGGTGTCAAAACCGTGCCGATCACCTTCCACAAAGAGGGCAAGCGCCGTTCGATTGAGATTCCCAGTGTCATGCAGATGGCTGTCCACGCCGTTCCGAGCATGAATCCTGATGAAGAGATCTGGGCGAAAAATGCGCATCCCTTTGCCTCCAGCGTCGCCATGGCGGTTGGTGACGAAAAGAGTA
>JBKPAZ010000219.1:0-8189 GCA_046726655.1 Chloroflexota bacterium | reverse complement strand
ATGGCAGGTAGGAATCATCATCCCCTTATAAATGGCCTGGATGAGGACATCCTTGTTGAGGGCCAGTTCGAATGCCTGTGGGAGTGAGGAGTGGGCACCCCTCGCAGGTGCCAGGTTAATTCACAGAACGTGCTGTGCATGGTTATCAGTGCTGCACAATATATATATTGGCCCAATCGTCAGGCGGAATCAACCCTTGCTGGTTGTCAACCATGCCAATCACATAGGGTTTCAGTAAGTACACATTCGTTACCTGCTCCATGGGCATCCATGCTACATCATTGACCAGTTGCTGCTCGGCCTTCTGATAGACCTGGATGCGCGCATCCTCTTGGAAGTTGGCATCGGCGCTTTCCAATTGCACCTGAATAGCTTGCTGTTGTGACGCGTTACTACTGGAGTTTTGCCCGTAATTCATGCTGTTATTTGGCACGCCCCGGTCAAACTGGCGCGTCAGCCAATCTTGAGGATCGGCATATTCGGCGACCCAGGCCAGGCCCCAGAACGCTATGCCTTGCGGATTGCCCGTCGCCGCCGTCACCTCGTCCAGGAGTGTATTATAATCTACAGGATCGGCCTTCACCGTTACGCCCAGGACGCTCTGCCACATCCCGATCAAGGCCCTGACCTCCTGGTCAAAATTGCTCACACCCGCCGCGTAGGTCAATTTGATCGGTGGTATCTGTGCAACACTTGACCAGCCTTCGTCGCGTAATCCCTGCTGAAGCAATGCTCTAGCCCTGTCCGGGTTCCCTTTCAGGGTTCGTGTTCCATCAGGGCCTGTGAGCGCCGCATTATAGCCAGGCATACCCTGTGGCACGATATGATTTGTTGGTATCACTGTCCCTTGCCAGACATTGCTCGCAATCGCCGTTTTGTCGATAGCCAGTGCGAATGCCTCACGCATATTGATATTGTCGAATGGCTTGACCAGGTAATTCATGGTGTAGTAATTGATCCACAATTGCGGCACCAGGTGGAAATCCGCACGCTTCTGATCGGTGCCAAAGTTAGCAATTGGTACGCCGGTCATATCAACTTGACCATTCTGATATGCCTGGTAGGCAGCCTCCGCTTGAGGGTAGAAAGGAAAGACCACCCGTTGCAGTTGAGGGAGGGCATGATAATAGTTAGGATTGGGTGCAAAGTCGATTTCTTTGCCATGTGTATACTGTAATACTCTGAAAGGCCCTGCCCCTCCACCTAGCGCCAGGTGGTCGGTGAAATTCGCCCCAAATGTGTCAATTAACTTCTTCTCGACGACGTAGGAGCATGGGTATGTCAGCATAGCAAGGAAGTATGCCGCTCTCTTCTTCGTTTGAATTACAACCGTATTTGGATCGGGAGCCATCAGGCTGTCGTTGATCAGGGTCTGTATTCTGCCGCCCAACAGCTTATCCGAATCTCTAATCAGATCCAGGTAGATAGGTGCAACTGTAGATTTTGTAGCTGGCTGTAATGCGCGATCAATGCTATAGATCACGTCAGCCGAAGTCAGCGGGCTGCCATCACTAAACTTCAGGTGAGGTTTTAAGTGAAAGATCCAGGTCAGGCCATCAGGAGTTTGTTGCCAGGATTGGGCAAGCTGTGGCCGTATCTGGAATTTGTCGTCGATTTGTACCAGCCCCGTGAAGACCATCTGAACGGCCGAAAGGGATGAGGAGTCATATGCAAGCGCCGGGTCAAATGTTGTAATATCGGATGCTCCCAGGATTGGAGCGACATATACCTGCTGATTGGCTGGAGCCTTCACAGGTTTAGCAGGAATGTTAGTATTGTTGCCTCCAAATAAGTCACACGAAGATAGCAGTAGCGCAAGTAAACACAATACAAGCGGAGTTGATCGGTTAATAAATTTTTTATTGCCAGAATCCATTCGTAATTTTCTCCTCTGGCACACCCACCTCAAATGTGTTAGAACCATTATTTTAATTCATGAAAATTCGCATCTCGTGTATAGCCCGATTGCCCCCCCGGCTCTCTCCCCGACACATTTTGATTCCACGACAGGATCATCGAAAAAAGCTGACCCCTCTTAATATATAACTCTGGCAGCTTTTTGTCGCACTTGTCGCAGTTGTTACACATGTAGTGAATGGAGCAGATATGCTCTTGTATGAGAAAAAGAGACTACCTGCTCCATTCACTACAAATCATTAACTAACGTATTGCGTTGGGCGAATGCGGCAGCACGCAATGCTACCTGTAGAAAGCCCTCGATGCTGATATCTGCGAGGGCTACCGGCCATCCCATATATGCTTCGCCCGCTGCCTGCACGATTTGCATTGTATGTCCTTGATCGGCAGCGGCATCTGCTGTGGCGGAAGCCAGGCCTATAATAGCCAATAAAGAGCGTGCATCGTGTCCTAACTGAACAAAACGGCGTGCCGTTGATAGCGCCGCAGTTAAATCCTGCGCCTCCAATTGTTCGCTGAGTGTATCTAACAATGCTGGGGCAATCAAGCCGCCACCCAGAATAGGAGAGCGTGTGCCCGCTGGCCGCTCTGTAACGGTTTGCTCTCCCAATTCCTTGTGGAGAGCATTCAAATACGACGCGGCCATGAATAGGAGGGGTAGAGCTTCCACTTCCTGTATCTGCGCGAACACCAATCGCACGGCTGCGCTAAAGAGCAAGCCATGCGCAGCATGTACAAAGGCGTCCCGATCACCATCACCCACCCTTTGCATCAGATCGGTTGCGCTGAGTGCGATCACTGAGCCGACGCCAGCAGAAGATGCTCCATTGCTGATAAGCGCATCGAACACTCCCTGACAGATCTGCGGCGTATCAGCATCGCTAAGTACGAGACGGCGTAAGGGTAGCGCATGTTCCTCTTTGGGTGCGGCAAGGCGAGTACGGTAACTGGCAAGGCTATGAATCGGGTCAGAAAGATATGCGCGCACAGTATTGACCCAGGCGGGTTCTTCAGTATGCAAGGGAAGGTGCGGTGCAAGCCAGTGAATAATATTGGGCGCTCGATCACCCCACTCTACTGCATCCAATAATTGCGTGCCCCGTACGGCAAACATCAGCGGGTGCCCGGCGTTCTGGAATGTGGTCGAAATACTATCGTATGCTCGTATCTGCATCGTGCGGTAATCTGCGCCTGTACCATACAAACCGAGCAGCAAGCGTTCAACCATGTCCGCGTCATTAGCAAAGACAGCGTCATGCATCGCTGAGTTAACCGTTTGCCCCTCCCCCAATCCGCTTGGAAACAGTGGCGCTGGATAACTCTCTTGCGCTTCCTTACCCGCGCGTACTGCCGGCGCTGCGGCGGTCAATGCCTGTACGAGGAATGGTAAACCTCTCGTATGGTCAAGTGTATCCCCTGCAAAGGTATCGCGGAGGGCTATCAGCCAGCGACACATCATGCTTGCGGCATCGAGTGTGAGAATCGTGTGTCCTTCGCTATCTCCATGTGCGGCAATCATGCCCACGCGTCCAATCAACTCAGAAGCGTCCGCGCCGCGTTGTGTCAGTTCGCGCGCAACAGTAGTGATTTGCTCGCTGTTACCTGCAATGGTGGCATCAAGAAGAGACGAAATATCGGTATTCAATCCAACTGACGGCATATGTGTTACAACCCCTACTCTTGTAATTCTCGAATAGCTCGCTCGATGCGCGGAATTTCGGCATATTCCTCATCAAGCAGTTTGTATGCTCGTTCTAAGTATAGTTCAGCAAGCCTGGCTCCGCGCTCGCTTGGATCAAAGGCAGCTTCCATTAGTTCAGCGCTGCGATATTTCTCCGCTAGTGGCCCTGCAACACGCCGCATGCGTCGTTTAGTTTCCTGCACCTGGAGCTCATCGTGTCCTTCGAGCGCGTAACGCGCTACTCCTACTAACTTGCCCAATTCAGCCAGTCGCTGTCGCTCTGTCATCGTTTGTATCAGCAGTTCTTCAGCGTCCATGTCATCCAGAGCAATGGGCGCTTCTTCCTCGATCGCTGCAATAGATGGAACCTGGGCAAAGGTTGAAGCAAAGTTCACGTAGAATTGTCCGTATTCCTGGCACCCTTGAGCGACTAGTTGCATACGTGCCCCTTCGTCTTTAGGATTAACAGTGCCAATATCGCACAAGTCATCATCACGTCGCTCAGCAAGCATCTGGAGACGCTCCAGTGTGCTTCCCTCCTCCAGCATCGGCGGGATCGGCATGACGGGAACATTTGTCGCTTCCTGCAAGTCCTCTGGTGATAGCTGAGAAGCCAGAAAAGAGGGTAGATACTTCGCCAGGGAAAGAGGCATAGGTGGTACAACACAGTAGGTAGCTAAAACTGTGCGATTATCTGTAGCGCTCCGTGCAATAAAAATGGCATGCCCCTTGGGCGCCTGTGGATCACCGCGCAAGAAACGAATAGACATAGCGAAGAATCCTCTCTGCTATCATACTGCTTCCATTCAGAACCAGCAATATATTTTTCCTAGCCTTATAATATGCTCTTTGGCCTCACATAGCAAGCGTTCTATCTCCTATAAGCTTTTACGTAATGCTCTCAACCGCTTGACCAGTTCGTTGTTTGCGCGCGCCTCGTCCTCACTCAACTCGTCACCCGCGGTAAGAACAGATTCCTCATAAGCCTTTATATACTGTATGATCTCATCTCTACCTGCGATGTGGGAAAATGAAGAGAGGATCGAGGATGCCTGGCTCTCCTGATTTCGTCTCACTTCAGTAATTGCAGCCTGTGCATAAAGCTCCGCATATTGATGCAGGAATATACTCCATTGATCTGGTGCATTCAATGTATGCATGACTCGCTCTACCAGCGCGATTGCCAGGGTTAAATCGTTCATGGCAAGTTCGAGCTCTCCACCTGCAAGCATGATGCCCGCTCGCTCGTAGCGCGCGTCAGACTCACCCAAAGGTTGGAGCTGCCGCTGATACATTGTTACTGCTTGCTCGAATTGCATTGCTGCCTCGTCCAGGTTTCCTTTACCTCGCTGTGCCAGCCCCAAAGCAAACGTAGTGTCAGCCTCCCCGGCCAGGTTGCCACTCTGAGTAAATCGAATCATTGCTCCTTCACAATGCTCAATCGCTTCATCCCACTGGCCTCGCCCGATGAGCGTTTGAGCGATGCCAAGCATGGCCGCGCCATCTCCGTCCGTACTCTCCAGTAATTGAAACTGCCGCCCCGCCTCAAGAAAGCTCACCGACGCGGCGTCTAGTTCCTTACGAGACAATCGTGTTTGTGCCAGGCCCAGTAGCGCTTCGGCAGCAAGCAATGGCTCTTGCAAAACCTCAGCCTGGTTATAAGTGTCACTAAAACGAGCCTCGGCCTGTAAAAAATCTCCTCGCGTTAAAAGCAACTGTCCCTCTACAAGCAACGCCCTGGGCTTCACCTGTGAGGCAAGCGCATGCTCTGCCAGTATTGTATGCGCTCTGGCCAGGCACGATGCCGCTTCGTCCAACTGGCCTGTAAAGACCGCTAATCGTGCTGTGCGCACCAGGGCGTCTGCTGCGACGATGCTATGTGCAGGATCGGAAAGAAGCTCCTCCAGGCTTTTTTGGGCATCACGATAGTAGTTTCTTGCTTGAATGTTCTGGCCTTTCTTGCTGTGGATGTCGCCAAGGCCAAGTAATGCTTGACTTTCGACCAGCTCATTGTGTAGTGAATGTGCTAGCCGTCTTGCTTCTTCAAATGTCTGTTGAGCACGCTCCAGCAATCCTCGCAAGAGTTGAAGCTCTCCCAAGTCTACCGTTGCCTCTGCCTGTCCTATACGATAGGCAATAGCCCTGTAAGTGCGAAGAGCGCGTTCCATCATACCATTGGCATAAGCAAGCTGGCCCCGACGCGTATGTATCTCACCGAGTAAGCGGCTGGCGTTGGCAGTGCCCAGCGGATTGCGCATATCTGTATACAGTTGCAGCGCAAACTGTGCGCTTGTCAACGCTTGATCCACTTGATTGCTCAACAAGGAGATTTCCGCCAACCCCAGGTCGCTATCAGCTTCGCCCAGTTCATATTCAATTGAGCGTGCCAGTGTGCCAGCCTCTGCGAATGTGTCTGCCGCCTCATCGAAGTGTCGCTGATCCAGGTAGGCGTGCCCCAGACCTAACAGTGCATCAACGACCCCGAAATTATCTTTGTTTGCTCGATAGATTTCCAGTGCTCGCTGGTAATCCACAATGGCTTCGTCGAAGCGTCTTGCCAGTCGCTGTAGATCAGCAACACTGCGGCGTGCATCGGCTTCGTTGATGGTATCGTTGGCGCTAACAAACAACGAAATGGCCCGCTCATAGTGTTCAATAGCAAGTTCAGTTTTGCCGCGCTGCATCTCTATATGTCCTAATGCCAGGGTCACATTCCCCTGCCCCTGTACGTTCCCCTGGTTTACGTAGAGATTCCAGGCATCCTGGTAAGCCTCCTGCGCGCGATCAAGGTGCGCAAGTTGCCGTTCAACATGCCCCAGTGAGAGTGCGCTTCCTGCTTCATTCAAAGGGCGGTTTGCATCCCGGTAAAGCCGCATCGCTTTCACATAGCTATTGGCTGACAGCTCAAGCTGATTGTTCTGGCGTTGGACATCAGCGAGCATGGCGCGGCTGTCTCCAGCTCGCTTAAAATCACCAAGTAACCGGAATCGTATTTCCGCGTCTGAAAAGGCTTCTGCTGCTACATCCAATTTACCGTCATAAAAGGCATCAACGCCTGCTTGTAGGCGTTTCTCTGCTGCTTGCTCATCTTGTGTCGACATGAATATCTGACCCCTGGTTCTCTGCCTGTGTAATTGTGCATCTATCTCTATGCGTCACGTTCTGAATCTCGCCTCGTAGATTCATTGTAGTTCTTGTGGGGAAGAAAGTCAAAAACTACTGCTAGGCATGACACAACACTTGTGGTAAGATAAACTCTATGGACGGAACAGCGTGGCGGTTCGATCCAGTACACTACTAAGTACAAAGGAGTTAGCCTCATGCACGAAGACACCCTTTCACACGTAGATCTGTTTGCTGGTTTGGAAAAGAAAGATTTACAACTACTCGCGAACACTTGCCAGGAACGCAAGTATAGCGCAGGCTCAACATTGATCAAGCAAGGTGATACAGGTGTTGGGCTTTATATAATTACCGGTGGCACAGTACATATCACGAAGGCAGTGGATCCTGACAAAGCAGAACTTGATCTCGGCACCGCTGGTGTAGGAAACGTACTCGGTGAAATGTCGCTACTGGATGATTTACCCCGTTCGGCTACCGTCACTGCCGTAACCGATGTTACCGCCCTTCTCCTGCCGGTCTGGGAATTTCGAGCAACCTTACGTAATCAACCCGATATTGCTCTAAGACTTTTATCTACCCTCAGTCGCCGCCTGCGCAAGGCCGAAAGCTACATCCGCGATTAGGAGATTGCTCGTTGCATTTCATGAAGCAAACAGACAATGAAGCGTAGAGAAGCACAACTGCTCTTCTCTACGCTTCATTGTCTGTTTCGTACATTGGCCCTTGTGTATGTCCTGCCGGCTCAGCCTTCTTTCGATTCAGGAGATCCTGCAACTCCTCGAGCATCGTCTCAACGTCGTTGAACGAGCGATATACACTGGCAAAGCGGATGTAGGCTATTTTATCCATCTGCCTCAGCCGTTCCATAACAAGTTCCCCAATGGCACTGCTTTGGACTTCTTGTTTACCTTGCCCGTACAATTCCTGCTCAATCTCCTCGACCGCGTTCTCAATCTCGCCTACTGGCAATGGACGCTTCTCACAGGCTTTGCTGATACCCACAAAAAGTTTCTGCCTATCGAAGGCTTCCCGTCGTTGGTCTCGCTTGATGACCATCAAAACAGATTTCTCGACCCGCTCATATGTGCTGAAGCGTCCTTTGCACTGCTCACATTCGCGTCGTCGATGAATGGCGTCACCAACGTCTCGCGAATCTTTCACTCGCGATTCTGTACCTCCGCAAAATGGACATTTCATGCCGCTCTCCCAAATACTGGTGAAGGGACAACTATCTCTCAATGCGGGTATTGTAACATCAACGCGTTGAAAGTAAAATACAGAAGCAGAGGCGTTCCTGATTTTTGGGGAATGGGAATATATCAGAGGTGTGATATTTCGCACTCCGTGATTCAAAGTTTGTGTCCTGTTTTCCTAATCTACTATCGAGCAACTGCAGTTTGTGACGACTCCCCACGGCTACAAGCCGGGAGCTTCTGGAATGACACGGCCGTGTCGTCCCACGGCT
>JBKPAZ010000218.1:0-16281 GCA_046726655.1 Chloroflexota bacterium | reverse complement strand
TACCTGGGATGAGGTGTTGGACACCTTCGCCGCCACAATCCGCGCAGCCATTGTCGAGAACCGTCGCGACGAGGTCATGTATCACGTCGGGCGCCCAGGGCACGATGGCTACATGGAGCGTGTGCTTGGTGCATGGGGAGTGCATCACATCGCTCACTACCAGGGAGACCGCGTAGCCAATAATTAGACCAATCACAGGCATCAACATTTCTGCAAGTGAGAAAAGAGTGGCTGAACGCAGCCAATAAGGAAAGAGCAGCTTCTTTTTTTGTTCCCCAGAAACAGGAGAGGAAGGGCTTTTGATGCCAAGACTAAGAGAAACTCCAAACGTGTCAAGTCCAAGCGGGAGGATCAAGAGTAACAGTTGGAGTAAGGACATTAACATACCTTTCTTATCCCCGCCATACATGACTCTCTCACAACATCCACACCCTCGCGTTGTTAAATGCCACCTCTGCCGGCTGATCGGTAGCGTCGGCGGCCACACCAATCAGCCCGTTGCTAGAGGTGCTATCAGTGATATGAACGATGCTTTGTCCATTCACATACAGATCGATGCTGCTTCCCTGGGCTACGACCGCAAGTAGATTCGGCTGGTTCAGCCCTTTTTTGACAGCCGGACTGGTACCGCGCTGAAAGACATGCGAGACCGTGCCATCAAAACTATCGAGCTCATATGATCCGTCTATTTTGATGGAGTAGTAGTAGTATGGGCCTTGTGTCCCAACCTGGCGAAAGAAGATGCCACCCCGATCCCCTTTCAGGATGGTCATCTGTACTTCAAAGGTGAGATTACTGAAGGTGACGGCTTCCGCATTACATGCCAAAAGATGCCCCTGTATAGACACGCCGACATGATAGCTCCCGCCGGTGAAAGAGCAGCTGCCGCCTTGCGCAAATGGGCCTGTGTCCCACTTGTACCCCTTGCTGTTATCTTTCAGTAAATCGTTGAGAGCTAGACTCCCTGTGTGAGGAGGATAAGGATTCGGTACGGTGCTTATTGTGGGGCTGGCCTGGAGCGTGGGGCTAGCTTGAGCCGTCGCACTTGTGGCGGCCTGTACCTGAGGAGAAGGAGTGTTCTGGGGAGGAACTGTATGGTTGGTGAGCGAGAAGTACACCAGGCCAGCGCCTCCTCCTACAAACAAGAGCATCACCCCAGCAATGAGTATGACGATGTGTACGGGGAGGTGCACACGGTCATCACTGTCATACATCGATCGATGGCTGTCTCGTGGCATCTTGGTCCCTCCTGCCTACGCAAACCCATTCCGCGCGAGGTCTCACAACCTGACTGTTGTTTGCAGTATATCACATCATCTCACTACTTCTTATGATGTTGTCTGATGTATTGAAGAAAGGACACCACCCCGCAGCTCATATCATCAGCACGAGCCGTTCGATGGCAACACTCAAAGCAGATTTTTCCCTTCACCACACGCTTTTAATCCGGTGGATCAACACGGCGCCAAGCGAGGCCAGCAGAGCCGCCAGGGCAAAGAGGATTGTGTAACTGTGAAACACAGTAATCACGAGTGCGGCTGTTGCGGAACCTATCACCTGCGGTAACGCGTTGGCGATGTTGATGACTCCGAGATCCTTGCCACGCGCATTGGCAGAGGGCAATACCTGCGTGATCAGCGCGATATCGACACCGGGGTAAGCCCCAAATCCGATACCGAACAAGGCGGCAGGGAACACATCTCTCCCCCGCCGAAGCGTTCTTACGAGATCACAGGAGTGATCTGCGTCCAGGTTTGTCCCCCATCCGTGGTCTTCAGGAGGAATGAGGAACCATCACCTTGATTACTGATTGCCCATCCAGTGCTTTGCGACACAAAGTCAAGTATGGTGACCCGTTTAAAGTTCGCGCTGGGAGTGAGCTTTGCCCAGTGTTGCCCACCGTCGCTGGTGACGAAGAGGTTGGTTCCGTCAGTCAGCCATCCATGCTGCATATCCAGGAAATGCGACGTACTCATGGAGGCAGATACCGCCATGGTACTGCGCCAGGTCGTTCCTCCATCGTGTGTCACGTAGATCACCGTCGCAATGCCCCTACTCGTGAGGAGGTCAGCAAACCTGACGGGAAGCAGGCCATCGGTGACCGAGAAAAACGTCGGTGGCTGAATCAAGAGCTGAGCGGGTGGAACATCTGGCGGCAAGGGGAGAGTTTGCTGGTGCCAGGTTGATCCACCATCATGGGTCACATAGAGCCAGGCGAGATTGTTGAGCATCACTGTTCCCGTGACCCATCCGGTTGATGCATTCACAAAACGAATCCCCGATTTCTGTCCGCCATACGGAAGATGACCAGGAGGAGTCGCGTCCGAAAACAGTGCCGCGGACACGCTCTGCCAGGTATTCCCTCCGTCTGTCGTCTGGAAGACACTGACGGCCTCGGCTGGGACACCCGCTGCGTTTTCCTTCCCTGAGAGGAGCCAACCATGCTGGGCATCGATGAAAGTCATTTGCCGCACAAAACCTGTTTGGATCGTCGATTGCTTCCAGGTTTGACCGCCATCACTGGTGTGGAAGAGTTGTGTCGTTGTCTTGTCTGCCTGTGGGGTCGCTATCCACGCCATGGAAGCGGTCAAGAAGTCTGTGGCGCTCCCTGGGGCAAGAAGGTGACCTGCAGGGGTAACATCCTTCCAGTGGTTCCCTCCATCAGTAGTCCGCAGCACCGCTTTCCCGGCTAAAGCCCATCCTGTTGTTGCGTCGATCATGTGAAGCGATGTGATAGCCACTGTCTGATTCAATGGAGTTCCTGCTCCACCGGTGCTGCTCTTATGGGCCAGGTTCAACACCAGGATTAGCGTCCCAACCAGGAGCGCGGCGAAGACGGCTGCTGCCAGCGTCCCAAAGCGACGTTGCCACGCCTTTCCCTTCGGCTTCACTGTGCTTCCCCTTGCCTGCAATGTCCGCTGCGGCAACTGCGGTGGCGGAGTGCTCACCTCGTCCTGTTGCGTCCCATCACCGCTGTGGAAGAGGCGTTGCTGTACCCGCGCCAGCGGCTGAGCCACCTGAGCACTCGTGGGGTACATGCGACGCAGATCCTGGATGAGACGCTGGTTCTGCTCATCCACCTCTTCCGGTATCAACTCATGCGTGTCTGCCATAACACCGTTCCTCTCTCCTTTAGTGCTGCTCGTAGATCGTCCGTAAGCGCGCTAGCGTGCGCGAATACAGTTTGCGCACAGTTACTTCGCTCTTCTTGAGCAAGATGGCAATCTCGGCAAAACGCAAGCCATCTCCCACGCGTAATTGTAAGACCTGCTGCTGAAGAAGAGATAACTTCCCAACAGCGGTATAGAGCCGTTGCAGTTCTTCGCGTCGTACGACGACCTGTTCAGGCGACAGGGTCTCCTGGGCGCATACCGTCTCAACTACCTGCTCCAAGGGAATCACGGAGACGTGAATGGAACGGCGATAGCGATCCGCCAGTTTATGTTGTGCGACGCTGCGCAGCCAGATAAACTGCTGTTTGTCTGCCAGCCAGGAGAGGTTGTCTTGTTCCAGCGCTGCCGTGAAGACCTCAAGGGTGAGATCCTCAGCGTCCTCCCATGAGAGCGTGTGGAGTCTCGCGTAGGCGAAGATGCTCGCGGCATAGCGTTTATAGAGCGCTTGGGCTGCGCGCTCGAGCTGTAAACGTTCGTCTTGTTGGTGCATGCTCTCCTTCCCTGCTCCCAATGATCTCATACTAGAGTCGCAAATTACGCAAAAACGTGACAGAAATAGTACCAGCTATTTTGCTGCCTGACAAGTTCTTCATACCTCCCTAACGGAGGCAGCTATTGACAATTGAATTTACCCTTAGGCACTACACCTTTCGTAAGGCGGTACAGCTTACCACGAAGCTACTGAGCGCAAGCCCTGCGGCAATGAGTGCGAGCACAACTCGAGGACCAAGTGGAACGAGAAGCACCCCTCCAAGAGCTGCACCAAGTGGCTCACTACCATAGGATAAGAAGCGAAATGCGCTGTTGACACGCCCTTGGAGGCTATCCGGTGTGAGTGAAAGGCGATAGGAGACGAGTATCACTCCATAGATGGGCCACATCAGAGCTAGCACGCCTACACCTACGGCCAACAACAGTGCTGAAGGTGCAAGAGCAAGGAGCACGGTTGCCATGCTCCAAACAACTACTGAGCCAATGATTGCCTGTCCAAAGCGGATGCGTCTCCTTATCCAGGGGGCAATGACGCCACCAAGAATCCCTCCTACCCCACCAGCGCTCAGAATGATGCCAAGCGTCTGCACGTCGATATGCAACGTCCCTTGTACCAGCACGATGACCACAAGTGTCACAGGACTCAGCAGAAAATTGACGGTCATCGTCAGCACGACCATAATACGTAGCAGAGGCTGACGCCAGAGAAAACGCAACCCTTCCGCAATCTCTTTGTGCAGCGCACGCTTGTTTCCCACTGCGCGTTCCATTTGGAACGACACACGGATGAACAGGAGCGAGATTACCGAGACCAGATAAGACATGCAATCTGCCAGGTATGCCAGGCTGGCCCCTGCTGCAACGAAGGGCGCAAGACCTATGATAAAGCCTCCCAGACTGGGACCCACGAGAGTTCCAATATATTCGGTAGTCGTATCGAGTGCATATGCTTGCGGCAGATGATCTGATGACACCACCTGCGGCAGTGCAGCGATCTGAGCGAGACTGAAGAACACATACGCTGTGCCGTCCAGAAAGGTGACGATTGAAAGCTGGATGAGTGTCAAATGTCCAAGGACGAAAGCCAGCGGAACGGACCCGATGGCAAGACAACGGATGAGATCACAGCGGATCATCACCGCTTTGCGGTCCCAACGGTCGATCAGCGCACCTGCTGGTAAGCTGAACAGCAGATATGGCAAGAGGCGCAGAGCGGTGAGCAACCCGGCCTGCGCGGGCGAATGCGTAAGTGCGAGTACCAGTAAAGGCAGAGCCAGGGTAGAAACATTCGTCCCCAGGGTCGAAATGGTCTGGCCATTCCAAAGCAGAAGGAAGTCGCGATTACGCCAGAGTGGGCGTGATAGGCGACCTTCGTTGTGCTTCTCCTGAGGGGTTGTTATCTGATTCATCGTAAAGAATTCTCCTTTCAGTGGAATTGTCGACAAGTGAAAGTCATCCCAGTGAAGGAAGAAGGAGGAGAGCGGGCACAAGAAAACGAACCAGAGGATACTGGTATTTGGAAGAGGCTCTGCCAGGAGTGAATGCTACAGAGACAGAAGATGCTAACGAGCTACGAGTCAATAGTGCGCGTACATCGGCATTCCTTTCCAGGCACAAATGCGAGTCCCACTGGACTCGTATGGAGTATAGTACAATACGAGGACGGATGTCAAATGAGCGTGGAGATGAACATCAGGGTGATCTTGACGAAAACATACGATTACCATATAACTGAGAAAGAACGTTGCAATGGTAAGAAAGAAAGAAGGAGTCACCCATGACTGATACATCCATCCCAGCCGACACCCGCATCGGACACGTCCACCTCAAGGTCGCCAATCTTGAGCACGCTATTGGCTTCTACCGCGACTACCTTGGCTTCGACCTGCTCTTTAACTTCGAGAGCGCAGCTTTCCTTTCCGCCGGCGGCTACCACCACCACATCGGCCTCAACACCTGGGAGAGCAAGGACGGGGCACCCCCGGCACCCGGCACGACTGGCCTGTACCACTTCGCCATCAACTATCCGACACGCGCAGATCTGGCCACCGCGCTCAAACGCCTGCTCGATCATGGCTGGTCGATCGACGGGGCGTCCGATCACGGCACCCACGAGGCCATCTACCTGCACGATCCGGACTTTAACGGGATCGAGTTAGCCTGGGATCGGCACCCCAGACTGTGGCCACGCAGGGACGGGGCGGTCACGTTCAGCCGGCAACCGCTCGACTTCGCGAGCCTGCTCGCCGAGCTTGGAGAGCCGGACCAGGCGGGATATGTAGCGGCCTTATCGGTATACAAGTAGCCTGGTTGTCCTCACGATCTCCGGTTTCCCGGTTGGCTGCTGTCTGTACTGCCATCAGCGGATTCGCTGTTTGTTTCACAGGTGCTCTCTGCTCCGAATCTTTCTCTGGTTAGGGGGTAGCGTTTTCCTTCATCATGCGCCCGGGCTGCCTAAGCCTGCAGTTCAGCTTCCTGCCGGAGGCGCCGGGCTGCTTCGCAAAACGACTAGGCTGACAATGCCTCTCACGCTTCTGGCAAAGTGAACTTGTGAGCCTGCAAACGCTTGACGAAAGCGGGACGGCGCAGGTGAGGCCGAACCCAGGCCTGGAAATGGTCTTGAAACTTCTGGGTCTCTTTGAATTGCTCGGCAGCTTCACGCAGCTCGATCAATAAGCGAAGGGCCTCGTCGTAACCTGTGCCTGTACCGCGCATCACTGCCTGTTCGACTTGCTGCCAGTAAGCGTCTTGGTGATCATGGATTTCTTGCAGATGACGCTGGCGGGCCAGTTGCTCCTGCTCGCGCTTCTCGCGTTCCAGTCTGGCTCTAATCGCCTTACTTTCAGCGAGCAACGTGGCGTAGGTGACGTGCTCACCCGTTGACGGCGCCGCTCTGGTCTTGTCCTGGCCCAGTTCGCGCAACTCTCTGACGAGTAGGCGGCTCAAGCCTGGCTCATGGTATGCTAACCGCACCAGGTACTCATGTTGGCGATCTGGTGGCAGCAACTTGACCCATGCGGTAACATCATCACCAGTTGATGGCGCGGCCGCTTTGCTATGTCGACCTGCCGCGACGAGCAGTTCATGGGGCACCTGCAACAATTCTGCCAGCGCCTGCTGTGCCGCCGTCAGCGTGCCAAAGCCGGGCGCAACGGGTGGCACACTGATTTCCCAGTCCTCTTCTTCGTTCTCATTCTCTTCTTCGTCGTAGCCCTCTATCATGATCTGAGCGGCCAACCAGGCGATATACAGGGCCCGCAGATCGCCTTCCATCAACTCATCGCGCATGGCGATGAGCGACCCCAGTTCATAGTCCATCCATTCGTCGGGCGCTTCCATTTCGCCAAAGTGGATATCGAGGATATCGTAATCCTGGTATCGGGTGAACGTGACGAACTCATCGAGATCGTAGCCATCGAGGAGATCGGCTGGCAAGATGCCATGCGGAAAACGGAAGGCCAGGCGGGGCGAACCCCAGTTGGCCCAATAGAGGAAGCCATCGAAGAACTCGTGGAGCACTTTGATGGGATTGTGTTTGAAGTCACCCCAGTGATATTCGATGAGGGCGTGGGTGGAAGAGGCTTCGATGTGACTGGAAAGGGTATTGACCGCATCGAGTTGCGCCCGTGTCAGAGGTCGATCGACGGTCATGAATTCGTAACGTTGGTATTCGCTCATCACTCCTGTCCTCCATGTAGTGTCAATGCGAGCATATGAGACACTAAAATCCTACAATCATCTCATTTCTGAGGCTCAATAAGCAAAAAATGTTGAGTGCAACTTGGTCGCAGCTCTGCGTAAAGGCTGGTATCAGCTTTCCCTAAAGGATACCACGCCTGACCGATGGAGAAAAGAGTTGGTATCGCTTTCGTCAGCGAATTGCCGCGTGCTTCACGCAACGAACTGCTGTGCAATGTCATCTTATCGTGCTGTGTTCGTAATATACCTGGACATAAACACAACATCATGCTAGACTTTCTTTTGTGGAATAAACCTCAACTTGAGGATGACTGCTATAGCCCATGGAAGAGGTACTATCACGTATGGCCGTTTTCACTACGCTCGAGACAACCAGATTGCGGTTGAGACATTTTAAGGATTCAGATCTGCCACTATTCATAGCCTATCGCAATGATCCCGAAGTAGCTAGATACCAAAGCTGGGAGGGCATTAGTGAACCTGAGGCACGCGCTTTTATTCAAGAACAAAAGAAGATCCAACCAGGTGTACCTGGCCAGGGGTTTCAGATTGCCCTCGAACTCAAAGCAACGGGTGTACTTATTGGAGATTGTTACTTCACGATCAATCAGCTTGACAAGCGCCAGGCCGAAATTGGATTTACGCTTTCACGTGCGTATCAGGGACAGGGATTTGCGACAGAAGCTGTCTCGTGCTTCCTCAACTATGCCTTTCTGACGTTTAATCTCCATCGTATCATCGCGATTACTGATTGCGATAATGCAGCCTCCGTTGCATTACTTGAGCGTCTTGGGATGCGCCGCGAAGGACACTTTCTGCAGAACGTATGGTTCAAGGGGAAGTGGGGCGATGAGTATTTGTATGCCATCCTCAAGGAGGAATGGCTACGCAATTGTGACACGAACGCGTTATGAAGAGGTAATGATGACCACAAAGGCAAATGGTACAGTGGCGCTTGTTGGCGCCGGTGAGTATCTGCCGGAGATACTTCCAGTTGATAAGAAGTTGCTAGAGCGTGTCAATGGCACAGCGCGTGTCGTCGTGCTTCCAACTGCCTCAGCGCCTGATGGTGAAGGCGTCCCTGAACGCTGGGCACGCATGGGTGTTGAACACTTCGCGCAACTGGGTGTAACTGCCAAGCCAATGATGTTACTCAATCGAACGGACGCCGAGCATGCTGACGTGGCCGCACGGCTTGCGAATGCGAACTTCATCTACTTCTCCGGCGGCAAGCCACGCTATTTGCTTGAAACACTACAAGGTACAGCTTCCTGGCAAGCTATTCTGGATGTTTTCGCAGCCGGTGGTATCATAGCAGGGTGTTCCGCAGGGGCAATGGTGCTTGGAGGTGAGCTCTTCGACTTCCCACAGGTATGGCGCACTATCCCGGCGCTTGGACTGGTCCCTGGTATTGCCGTTATACCTCACTTCGATGAATTGCCCTCCTGGATCATAGGTACCATAGCTCGTAGCAAACGTAAAGCGACGGTCGTTGGCATCGATGGCGCTACAGCCCTCGTTGGGCCAGGTGATCAATGGGTTGTGTATGGACGTGGCGGCGTTACCGTTTTCACCAAAAATGGCAAGAAGCGCTTTGTGGAGGGTGAAGCAGTACCCCTCAATATTTCATGAGCTAGCGCTAACTCACCTCTCCGGAACGCCCTCCACTCTATTCTGATAAACGCGCCTCCGACTTCGGCTCCAATTCTAATATATAGACATCCTTTTCTGGACGTTCGCGAGTGCTTCTCCGGGGCCATGCTTTGCGGGCAAGAGCGGAGACTTGCTGGGGCAGCCACCGCAGGAAGTGTGGATGTCGCAGTACATGCAGGAAGAGCCGCGGTTCGAGGCGTTTCCACATCACCGGCAACTCTGCCATCTCTCCAGTCCTGCGTGGATGCTCTGCGTCGGTGGGGTCCGCCCACCGATCGCGTACATAGATATCTCCCAGGCGCTCCAGGGCCACCGCCTCATTTGGAGTTGCTTCAGCCAGCATTTGCATATACTCATAAGGTGTCTGTGAAGGTTTTATTGAAATGCCCGCCCAATTAGCAAGCCTACAGATACGTCCATAGACCTGTGCCGGCAAGCCATAGCCCCTGTACAAGCGACGCCACCAGATACCAAAGTAGACAACTCCGAACAGAATAAGCAGAATTAAACCAGCAAGCGTCAAGCTAATGTCCTGACGCAATTGCGCCTGCTGTTGCGCAGCAGTAAGAGCCGTATCCCCACTGCTACCACCTGTCTCATCAGGCTCTCCCGAATGGCCGCGAGTTCTACCCGGTGTAGACCCGGTAGATCCGCCAGGAACAATACCACTGATACTGTTCGAGCTGGCAAGGGGGCGCGCAAAGCTCGCAAAGCTTGCTGACGGTTCAAAGTTAACCCAGCCGTACCCGGCAAAGTAGATTTGCACCCAACTGTGGGCGTCTGAACCACGGATCACCCACTGATGGTTTTTTGAATCGTATTTACCGTTCGTGTATCCTCCCACGATACGGGCAGGCATACCCAGCTCTCGAGCCATGATCGCCATTGCCGTAGCAAAGTAGTTACAATACCCTCGATAGTTACTATGGAACAGAAACCAGGACACGCCTTCTTGACCGGCCGGCAAAGAGATATTTGCGTCGTAGGTGAAATTGTTATGGAAATAAGACTCCAGCGCTACAGCTTTATCATACACGGTGGAGAAACCGTCGGTAATCTGCAGTGCTTTACTCTTAATCTTGGGATCAAGGCTCTTTGGCAACTGCAAGTACGTCTGGAGAATACTCGGGTCATAGTAGGTTACAGGCGGTTCCAGGTCAGGTCGAGATGGGTCGGGAGTAAATGATGGCGCATTGGCAGGCAGCGGCACCGTCTCTAAGGTCTTTATATCAGCAGCAGACATATACGAGACCACCGCATAGGCATTTCCTGCCGCAAGCTTCCCATTCGTTCGAAGCCACGCAATCGTCAAGCCAGTCGCTTTATCCAGGCGTAATTCCGCCGCCTGGTTCGTTGAAGCAATCTGTGAGGCACCGAACAAGTAGGGGAATTGTTCACCTGGTGGATTTACAACAGTGATATCTTGATTTATAGCGCGTAGATCCTGTGAACTATTAGATGCGATGGCATTAGAACGTAACGATATCCCAGTCGTTGGCCCGTTCGACCAACCCCGGCCATTGTAGGTATCATAGCTAAGCGATTCCAGGTACTGGCTGCCGTCATCAGACTTGACAAGAAAGACAATATCATTATTCAGATTGGGATTTCCTCCCAACACGAGTGTATCGGTGAAATTGCCATGATTTGAAGCATTCACGCCGCTATCAACAGAGAAAAGTCGATTCCAGGTATTTTCAAGCTGCACCCATGGATTATTGTCTGCGCTCCAAATTTGTGCTGCCGCATCATTCACATAGCCCCATGGCAATAGCCAGGTGAAGATCAAAACACCTAAAGAGATAAGCGCGCCGGCCTGCATAAACTCCCACCCAAGATCATCCGCGCAACGCAGCCCCTGCCGTTTCCAGCGTACCGAAGACTCATAGAGGTTGAAACGCAGCACCAGTAACAAGGAAGCTACCAGAAAGATCACCAGGTAGATAATATAGACTGCATCAATATTGCTCAGGTTAATAAGGAGCACAACAGCATTGGCAACTATCATCAGCCATGGTTTCCGTGTGCGATAGACAAGCCAGGCGCTTGTATATGCAAGCAGAAAAGCAAGCGCGGTAATAAAGAAGAGAAAGATGGAATCGTCGCTACTGGTACCCCCGGCTAGCGCAAGGGCAAGCCACTGATGCATGCCATTTAACAGGGCTTTCACATTCCCGTTATAATCAGCGCCTGCCGTCTGCCAGACAGCAAGCAGCAAAGCAAATCCGACGGCTACTGCATGCACAAGCAGGCGTGGAAGACGACGCTGTTTAGCAGCAACTACCCCGACAACAAGACCGAGTAGTGTCGTCAACGTGAGTATATTGAGATGATCTACCCAACCCGCTGCCTCTACAGACCAGATCGCACTGTATACTACGATCGCCAGCAAAAAGAGGGAAAACCACCCCTCTGCCAGGCTGAGATGTAAATGTATATTGGGTCTATGTGGTATTCGCCTCTTATTGTCTGAACCACCATCGCTTGGACGCGGGTCAGCAATGATTTTTGAAAGACGTTCAATAGTCGCGTCCCGCATTGCCTTCAACTCCATCGCGCATAGCGCGCCTCAGGAACCTGTTCGAGCGCTTCGGTTAGGGGGGCTTTACATTTGACACGTAATACAGGTATACCGGCACCTTCCAGCAGGGCTAAAGTATCCTCATCAACGGGCCTATCCTCAAATGAGGCCGCATCTAGCCCCACAACCGCCACCTGCACCCCGCGCCGCTGAAGATGGCGCAGGCTTTGATGCCAGTCCCGCGAAGTAGACGGTGTAATCACAATAGCAACAGTGTTCCGCCCGAAATGGAACGCATCCAGAGCCAGGGCTTCTTTCAGATCAGGTCCCCACCCCGGCTCTACGACTGCCAGCATTTCGAGCACGCGCTCAATCTGCCGTTCGCCTCGATCAAGTGAGAGAAATTCACGATGCTCTCCATTCACAACCATGCCCAGAGACAGATCCTGGCGCAAGAGGTATGTGGCAACAGTGGCGGCTATCGTCACGCCGTATTCCACCGTCGAATCCTCACCTTCACCCGCCTGCACCGCTTCATTCAGATCTAAGAATATCCATGCATCCATTGCCGGATCGAGATCAAACTCTTTCACCATCAATCTATTATGATGCGCAGTCGCACGCCAGTGTATGCGATTAAGCGCATCACCCACTGTATATTCGCGGATTGTGCTCGCATTGGTTGTGGAGTGCAGAGCGCGACGTGAGCTACGTCCACGCCCAGGCAATCCCCCCGTAAACAGCACAAAATTACTGATCGGTAGCACACGTGGCATGACGAGCAGGTCTCGTGGCGGCGTGAGTGTTATATGCCTGTGAAACAAGCCAAAGGGATCTCCGCTCGTTGCTGTAACAGGACCAAGCAGGAAACGCCCGCGTTGTCTGCAAACAGTGCGCGCTCGCCAGGTTGCTCGTTTGCGACCACCCATACTCGCAACATACCCGGCCCGGTGTCCAGGCAGAGTCGAGCCGTCGGCAATCTGTACCCACAACTTGGGCATCACACTTATATTGTCCAGCATAAGTCGCTCATCGAAGGTATCACCAACCTGCACACGCCCGAAGCTGGCAGTGCGCCGGAAAACCATTTTGCGCAGACTGTAGCGCGTCCAAAGCCAGGACAGGATGAACAATGTAAGCAAGACATACGTCAGTAAATAAAGTACCCGCCAACCACTGCTGATTGCAAGGAAAGCAAGCACGATTATCAGTAGTACAACTTGCCAGGGCCGCATAGATCAGCGCCCCTTTCCACCACCGACCCATGCTCCAGGCACAGGCACACTCTGTAAAATTTCATCCAGGACAGCAGTAGATGTGATAGCGCGCACGCGAGCTGCAGGGGTTACAATGATACGGTGAGCCAGGGTAGGCTTCGTCAACAGTTTGACATCATCAGGTATGACATAACCGCGTCCACGTATCGCGGCCAGAGCTTGCGAAGTGCGGTACAGAGCTAATGATCCACGGGGGCTGGCGCCCAGGTAGATATTATTATGGTTACGCGTGGCATTGGCAATAGCAACAATATATTCTCGAATTGATGGATCAACATGAATGCTTCGGATCTGCTGTTGAATCAACACCAGTTCTTCAGCCACCATAATTTGCTCCAGGTCATCTAATGGATGATGATATTGATGTGTATCCAAAATGTTCATTTCATCGCCAGCTTTGGGATAGCCGAGCTTAATGTTCATCATAAAGCGATCAAGTTGGGCTTCGGGTAAAGGGAACGTTCCTTCATATTCGATAGGGTTTTGGGTTGCCATCACCATAAAAGGTTCAGGGAGACGATAGGTTACGCCATCAATGGTAATCTGTGTCTCTTCCATCGCCTCCAGTAATGCCGATTGAGTCTTTGGAGTAGCGCGGTTAATTTCGTCAGCCAGCACAATCTGGGCCATAATTGGCCCCGCTCGAAACTCGAAATTGCCGGTTTTCTGATTGTAGATGGAGACTCCGGTTACGTCACTTGGCAGGAGATCAGGGGTAAACTGGATGCGCTTGAATGTGCATCCAATGGAGCGGGCTATCGCTTTGGTAAGGACAGTTTTGCCAACACCTGGCACATCTTCGATTAATACATGCCCACGGCAGATGACCGCTATCAGGCTGAATGCAACAGATTCGGCTTTCCCAACGATGACTTTTTCAACATTGTTAATAACTCGCTGTACCGCAGCAGCTAGATCTGGTACCGACTGCATACTCTATTCTCCAATAGCCTGACCCTGTACCTCTAGAACCTACGTTGTAGCTAGACCTTGCATTTTTACAGGTAACAGGCGAACTTCTCGACGACGCACAATTCATGCATATCATAGTGTATCACGTCAAGCAAAAGCACACAAAAAGAAAGGAATAGATCGGCAACTCGACAGTAGTATATATTACTACGTCATACCATTGCCTTCGTTGCACGCAATTTCCAGCATACACCCGTTTACTGAAATCTACCTGAAAATTTGCCTTGCTTCTGAGACTACTGGTGAGAATAACAAGAGTATGCTATTATGGAGTCCATGACAAGCCAGAACGACACGAATGACATGCAAGAACTACATGCCTACGTACATGGATGGGTGCAAGGAGTCGGCTTCCGCTACTTTGTCGTTCACAATGCCCAAGCCCTTGGCCTGCGTGGATATACGCGCAACCAGAGAGACGGCAGTGTAGAAGTCCTGGCTCAGGGAACTCGACCGGCCCTCGAGCGTCTGCTCACTCTGCTGCGGCAAGGACCAACCGCAGCCGAAGTAAGCGAGGTACGTACAGAATGGGGTCAGCCAACAGAACATCTAAGCGGCTTTCATGTTCGCTGGTGAGCAGAAGAGGTAGATTATGATCGATCGCGAAACCGTAAAGCACGTAGCACAACTTGCCCGCCTGGGCATGACCGAAGAGGAGGTTGACATTTTTGCCAGTCAACTCTCTGTCATACTGGAGAATATCGCCATATTGCAGAAGGTAGACGTGAGCGGAGTGTCACCTACCGCACATGCCTCTCGTCTGAGTAATATCATGCGGCCTGATATCCCGCAGCCGTCATATGCGCCGGAAGTCTTGCTTGCCAATGCCCCTGAACAAGAAGACAACTGTCTAAAAGTCCGCGCGGTGCTGGAGGAGTCATAGTCATCATGACCGAATTATATCAACTGACCATTCACGAAGCTGGAGAATTGCTGCGCCAACGCAAGATCTCCTCGGTTGAACTGACACGCGCCCATCTTGACCGCATCCGCGCAGTGGATGACAGGGTAAAGGCATTCACCCTCGTGACCGGTGACCTCGCCATGAAGCAAGCCGGAGAAGCCGATCGGCGCTTCAACAGCGGCGCCACGGTGTCTCCGCTCACGGGCATTCCCCTGGCGATCAAGGACGTCATTTGCACAAAAGGGATCACCACCACCTGCGGCTCTAACATGCTGAAAGATTACAAGCCTCCTTACGACGCCACGGTCATGGAACGACTCAACGCGGCAGGCGCGGTGATGCTCGGTAAAACAAACATGGACGAGTTTGCCATGGGCTCCTCCACCGAACATTCCGCTTTCTTCACGACGCAAAATCCCTGGGATCTCGAACGCGCCCCAGGCGGTAGCAGCGGCGGTTCGGCAGCGGCGGTGGCAGCCGGCATGGCGATGGGCGCCCTTGGCAGCGACACCGGCGGCTCAATTCGCCAACCCGCAGCACTGACCAATGTTGTGGGTCTCAAGGCCACCTATGGTCGAGTTTCACGCTACGGGCTGGTAGCATTTGCCTCTTCACTCGATCAAATCGGCCCTTTTGCGCGCAACGCACGTGACGCTGCTTTGATCCTGCAAGCAATTGCAGGACCCGATCCTTGCGATTCAACCAGCTCTCCTGACCCTGTGCCTGACTATAGCGCGACACTGAACGGCTCCATCAGAGGTCTGCGTATTGGCGTACCGGAAGAATACTGGGTGGAGGGCACACAGCCAGGCGTAGTCAAGGCCGTGCGCGACGACATTGAAAAACTGCGCGAGCTGGGAGCAGAGATTGGTGAAGTTTCCCTGCCGCACACAAAATATGGCGTTCCCGTTTACTACATCATCGCCCCTGCGGAGGCAAGCGCCAACCTTGCGCGGTACGATGGCGTCAAATACGGCTATTCCTACCGCGATACCAACGAAATGTGGGAGGCGTTAGAGAAGACACGCCAGTTTGGGTTCGGACAGGAGGTCAAGCGCCGCATCATGCTCGGCACCTACGCGCTCTCCTCCGGCTACTACGACGCCTATTACAAGCAAGCGGAAAAGGTACGTACGCTGATCACCGAGGATTTCATCCGCGCCTTCGAGCGCTTCGATGTGCTGGTCAGTCCCGCCTCACCATCCGTTGCATTCAAGATTGGCGAGATATCCGATCCTTACGAGATGTATCTCCAGGACATATTCACTATTCCGGCAAACCTGGCAGGTATCTGTGGCGTCTCGATTCCTGGCGGTTTCAGCAATGGTCTGCCTGTAGGTCTACAATTGCTCGGGAACTTCTTCGCCGAAGACCTGATCCTGCGTGTCGCTGACGCCTTTGAGCGTGTCACCGATTATCACACATGCTGGCCCAAAGCCGTGTAGAAGATGATGATACGCCGTACCATTGCAATTGCCTTGCTCTTCATCTCAATCAGCACCATCATCTTGGTGCCAATCCTCACATTTACCCCGATGGGGAAACGCCTCTTCGATGGGTCTACTCCCACCCTCACGCCAACCATCGCAC
>JBKPAZ010000217.1:0-14104 GCA_046726655.1 Chloroflexota bacterium | reverse complement strand
CGTGACAGGTGTGAAGCAACGTTTCGGAAACAAGATTGAATTCACTGTCAAGAGTCATGAACTGCCAGAGCAGGGCGATTTACTCCATACAGGACGTTTAGTACCAATCTATTCACTTACCGAGGGTTTGAACGCGAAATCGCTGCGACGCTTCACCAAATGGGTTGTTGATCGCTACGCGGCAATGATCCCTGAATATCTTCCAGCATCGGTACGCTCCGCGGCCAGGCTTATGCCGCTACCCGAAGCAGTCTCGCAGGTACACTATCCCGAAAATGAACAGGCGCTCAAGGCTGCGCGTCTACGCCTGGGTTTCGACGAATTGTTTTTAATCCAGCTTGGCATGCAAGAACGCAGATCGCGCTGGCAACAGCAAGCGCCACAGGGAAATGCTTTCAAGATTGATTTTAACAAAATCCTGATTGACACCGGTGATCTGATAGATGTTGCAGATGTAGAAACCGCGCAAGAAGAAGGTACTCAACATAGCCCAACTCTTCCAGGAAACACTCTTTGGTCAATGATAGCTACTGACAAGCCGTTTGAGGAAACATTGCCATTCCGCTTCACTGAGGCACAACGACGCGTAATTATTGAAATCTATGGTGATCTCGCGCAAAGCAAGCCTATGTGTCGTCTCCTGCAGGGCGATGTTGGGGCTGGTAAAACCGCTGTGGCAGCATCCGCACTGCTCATGGCCGCGCTCAACGGCTACCAGGGAGCAATCATGGCTCCGACCGAACTGCTGGCGGAACAGCATGCGCAGAGCATCGGCGATATGTTAGAGCCATTTGGGATTCGTATCGTCCTGCTTACAGGGAGCCTCCGCCAACGCGAGCGTAGTATGGGACATTCCGCGATTGAGAATGGCGAGGCGATGGTGGCCATTGGCACGCATGCATTAATACAAGAAGATGTTAATTTTGCGCGACTGGGCCTGGTCATCGTTGATGAACAGCACCGCTTCGGGGTTGAACAGCGAGATATTTTGCGTCAAAAGGGCTATCATCC
Organism: Chloroflexota bacterium; assembly: GCA_046726655.1. Taxonomy (GTDB): domain Bacteria; phylum Chloroflexota; class Ktedonobacteria; order Ktedonobacterales; family Ktedonobacteraceae; genus DATMNR01. Next base: position 13,093 of record JBKPAZ010000217.1, on the reverse strand, counting down.
GCATATGCTTGTGATGACAGCTACGCCTATTCCACGCACCCTAGCACTCACGGTATATGGAGACCTGGACGTTTCGGTTATTGATCAACTGCCGCCCGGTCGCCAGAAGATTATTACGCGCTGGCGAAGCGGCGCTCGCCGCGATGAGGCCAACCGGCTTATTGCCCAGCAGGTTTCGGAGGGACGACAGGCTTTTATTATCTGCCCTTTGATTGAGGAGTCAGAGTCACTTGCGGTTAAGGCTGCGACGGTCGAATATGAGAGGTTAAGCCGGGATGTTTTTCCTAATTTGCGCCTTGGTTTGCTGCATGGATCAATGAAATCTGCTGAGAAGGATCTGGTGATGCGGCGTTACCGCGATGGTGAGTTGGATATTCTGGTGGCCACTTCCGTGATCGAGGTTGGTATTGATGTACCTAATGCAACGGTGATGGTGATTGAAGATGCGGATCGTTTTGGCCTCTCGCAACTGCACCAGTTTCGTGGACGTGTCGGGCGTGGCTCGCATCAAGCTTATTGTTACGTCCTCAGCGCCGATGCCAGTATACAGGCCCAGGAGCGCCTGGAAGTATTCCAGACGACGGATGACGGCTTCCGCCTGGCGGAAGAAGATTTGAGACTACGCGGACCTGGTGATTTCTTTGGCGTGCGTCAGAGTGGTGTGCCCGAGCTGCGCATTGCTGATTTGAGTGATACGCGCCTGGTTGAGCTTTCTCGTTCCCTGGCGGCTAAGCTCTGGGAGAGTGATCCTTACCTGCGCAAACCTGAGCACGCAGCATTGCGGGAACGGATGCATCTCTTCTGGCAGAGTTTTATGGCGCATTAGCAATTGTATTCTTTTCGTTAAAGATTCGCCAACTCAATAATATATCCTTCGTCGCTGCGCAATCGGAGAAGTGCCAGATCGATTGGTTCCTCACGGTCCAGATAGGTGGAGAGGACGATACGGCCATTGCCCATCTCTGACAATTTCAAGGTCTGTTCATCGCCTGAAAAGTTCAGTGCAATGAGGTAGCGTTGACTGCCTGACTGGCGCAGGTAGACAAAGCAGTCGTCAGGTACTTCCTCGATGGGACGGTAGCTGCCAGTGGTGAGTGCAAGCGTTGAGCGGCGCAGCTCGATCAGGCGGCGCGTGAGTGCCAGCATCGAGTGAGGGTCCTCACGCTCAATGGCCACGTTGACCTGCTTGTAATCGGCGGGGATGGGAAGCCAGGGCTCAACATTGGGCGGACAGAAGCCAGCATTGGGGCTGCTGTCCCATTGCATTGGCGTGCGTTCTGGATCACGGCCGAGGCCTAGTCCGGGTCTGTTCTTCTCCAGCGGATCGTATACTCGTTCTGGTGGGATATCCCCGTTGTGCATCCCAATCTCATCACCGTAGTACGACGTTGAGGTGCCACGCAGTGTGAGCAGCAGCATCACAGCAATACGAGCCTGAGCGGGACCAACGCGATTGACGATGCGCGGCTCATCGTGATTGCCAAGCACATTGTTGGGCCAGGCCCCGGGCGGAAGATTCGCCTCGAGCGCATCCACGGACTGACGAATGGCCTGGGCGTTCAATGCTGGGCTTACTAAACCAAAATTGAAGGGCATGTGTATCTCATCCAGATTTTCACCGTAATAGCTAGCCCATTCTTTCCAGTCAAGGATATGCATTTCACCGATAGCTACACGAGGTTGCTCAACGCCGTAGCTATCGAGTAAACGGCGCAATGCACGATAGATGTTATGGACGTCGGGATGTCCCTTATCATATATATGAAGCTGCGAGTCGTAGTCGCCCATCGGCTTGTGCAAGACCGGTTTCTGAGAGAGATTCGGCGGATTGTCGCGCAGGTGGGGGTCTTTCAGAATGTAATGGGCAGCATCCACACGGAATCCGTCTACCCCGCGATCCAGCCAGAAGCGGACGATATCAAACATGGCGGCTTCGACTGCCGGGTTTCGCCAGTTGAGGTCAGGTTGCTTTTTGAGAAACGAATGCAGGTAGTACTGACTGGTAGAGGCATCCCACTCCCAAGCCGATCCACCCATCACGCTCAGCCAGTTGTTGGGAGGGGAGCCATCAGGCCTGGGATCGGCCCACACATACCAATCTCGCTTGGGGTTCTGACGCGAACTGCGAGACGCAAGAAACCAGGGATGCTCGTCAGAGGTATGATTGGGCACAAAATCAATGATGACTTTGAGGCTATGTCGATGAGCCTGCTCCAGCAGTTCGTCGAACGTGGCTAAATCTCCAAAGAGCGGATCCACGCCGGTATGATTGGTAATGTCATAGCCCAAATCAGCCATCGGCGAGGGGTAAAAGGGTGAGAGCCAGATGGCGTCTACGCCGAGCCAGGTGAGATACTCCAGGTGAGCAAGTATACCCTGCAGATCGCCGATGCCGTCACTGTTGCTGTCCTGAAAGCTGCGGGGGTAAATCTGATAGACGACTCCCCGCTGCCACCAGAGCGTTTGATCCTGTGTCATAGAGGTACCCTATTGATTGAAATCTTGCTCAAGATACTCCCGCTCTGCTTCCCACATCTCATCGAACAACGCACTAATCTCGGCAGGTGAACAGACGGCTGCGCTTAATGGGTCGAGCAGCAGTGCATAGCGTGCGGCCTCCTTATTCCTGGTGAGCAAGGCCTCGCACATGAGCGAGTGCACTGACATGTGACTGCGATTGAGCGCAGCCAGTTGCTCAGGAAGGGACCCAAAGTGGCATGGCTGCACGCCGTTCTGATCCACCAGGCAGGCAACCTCTACGCAGCCACCGGGCAGGTTGTCGATCAGGCCGGTGTTGCGCACGTTGCCGTAGATCACTGTGGGACGGTGCATCGTCATCGCCTCGATAATGAAAGAGCCGTATTCATGGCTCCGGGTGAAAGGGATATCGCGAGTGCCAGCCAGCATTTCTCGGATGGAGGTGTCATTCTGATCACGCATGATGGGCCAGTTATTCGCGTAAAATCCGGTCTCGCCCAGGTAGCCTGACCGGCAGTAACGCTCGATCAAGTCAGGCCGCTTGCGGAAGTAGGGAACATACTCCGAAAAGTGACCGCTGCTCTCTGTGACAAACGCCCCAAAGTAGCGCATGATCTCGAAGCGTATGGGGTCGCGTTCATAGACCTCGGGTACCTGAGCCAGCTCCCGCAGGCGCGGGTACATATCCTGGCCCCGGTAGCGCAACTCCGTAAACCAGGCATTGTGGTTGATGCCTGCACAACGCCATTGTAATTCGTTGTAGGGGACTTGCAAGTACCCGGCTAACTGCTTCGAGGTGCCCTGCACACTGTGGCACAGGCCAACCGTGCGCATATTGGTGCCGAGAAGCGCGGCCAGAGTGAGAATCGACATCGGGTTGGTGTAGTTGAGCACCCATGCTTGCGGGCAGAGCAGCTCTGCATCGTGCAGGATGTCGAGCCAGGTCGGTCCGGTGCGCAGCGCTTTGAAGATGCCTCCTGGGCCGATGGTGTCGCCAATACATTGATTGATGCCATACTTCATGGGAATATCGAAGTCATGGCGCACATTGGCGAGACCGGCGACCTCAATGGTGTTGATGATAAAATCGCTCCCTGCCAGCAGGTCGCGTCGCTCGGTGGAGGCACGCACACTCCAGCGTTTACCACTGTGGGTAATCAGTCGTTCAGCGAGCTGATGTGCTAACTCAAGGCGGTTGGAATCAATATCCACGAGTGCGAAGCATCCTTCGTCTAGCCCCTCTATTTGCAAAATGTCTGTCATGAGCTGACGGGCGAACATGGCGCTTCCGGCACCTAAAATGGTGATGTATGGCATCGTCAAGACAACTCCTTTGGGACAGGCCCTGTCGATTTGCGGACAACAAGCTGGGTCGGAAGAATCAGTGGAGATACTTCTTCTGTGCCTTCTACCATGGCAACGAGCCGTTGCACGGCCCCACGCCCCATAGCAACGTGGTCCTGGCGCATAGTCGTGAGCGTGGGAGTGGTATACTGACAGAATTCAATATCATCGAAGCCAATCAACGAAACATCGTCTGGAACACGCAGCCCATATTCTGTGAGCGCCCGCAGAATACCGATTGCCATGAAATCGCTTCCGGCAACGACCGCGGTAAAGTCGCGACGTTCGGCTAAGAGAACATTGGCCGCCTCGTAGGCCTCATCAACATTCCAGCCTGATTGACGCACCAGGCCGGGGTCTGGAGAGATACCTGCCTGAGCCAGGGCCTGTTGGCATCCGAGCAGACGCTCCAGACCTGCGAGATCGAATGTAGACCCTGTCAGGAAGGCAATGCGCCTATGTCCGAGAGCAAGCAAGTGCTCGGTCGCCTGGCGAGCGCCATCTACATTATCCGATTTGACATAGGTGGCATGGCTTCCTTGACTCATCCTATCGATGAACACCGTAGGAATGGCAGAATGAATCAAGGTCTGAATGTGTGTATCTGTTGCATGGAGCATAATAACCCCGGCAACACGCCGTGTCTGCAAACTCCGCACGTAGTTCTGAGGATACTTGCCGCGCGGGCGGGAAGGTAATAGCAAATCATAGCCCAATGCAATCGCTTCACGCTCAATATTTTCCATGACACCCAGGTAGAAATAGAGTGCCGTTTGCCCAAGGTGCGCAAAGGGCAGCGCGTCGACTTCAGGAAAGAGGTTAACGGCAATCACACGAGCCCGTTGTCGAACCAGGCTCTGGGCGACCACATCTGGTTCATATCCAAGAGCGGCGATTGCGGCATGAACGCGCTCTCTCGCTTCAGCGCTCACACGCGCTGATCCATTGAGCGCCCGTGAAACCGTTGCACGAGAGACCCCCGCGAATCGGGCGACTTCTTCGCTCGTAGCCATACAGAATCTCCTAACCTACATGTGTAGACGTGTGCATTTCTCTTACTCAAGTATCATGCCTTTCGAGGGAATTTGTCAAGTGTTCACGTGTTCACGTGTTCACACTTTTTTACACTTTGCGCGGTGAGCAGCTCAGATAGAAAAAACAAGATATAATAACCGGATTTTAGACTATAATTCGTGTATAAACAGCAATTCATGCGTCTATCCTTCTATTTACACTGTTCAAAACTCGCGTGAATACATGTAATATCCAAATTAAGCCTTGACAAGGAACAGAAAAAATGCTACACTTCTCCCCAAGAAATGTACACGTGTTCATAAGGAACTCACACCGTCGAATGAAGCTATTTCTCGAATACCGGGCAAGTAATCACTGAGGGTATTGACGGAGAAGAGAAGGCGGAACCGGATCATGCAGCCTATCTGTTGGAGGCCGCCAATTGAGCTCTCAGCAAGAGAACAAACAATTCAGGTAGTTATCCATCCGCAAAACTTAGGTTCACACCCTCCTGCGTACCTAAGATTGTATCGTAGGTATTTTTCATAATGCGTGTCCACTTTCATTGAAGGGGTCAAGCATATGTATGAACTCGAACAACATGTCGTCGATGGCTTACGCGCTGTGATAGAAACGCTTCGAGTCAGCCAGTACGATCTCATCCTCTTCAATATCGATACCCAGGGCCAGCGGATTGAGTATTTCCACAAGCTCGTACGCAGCGACATGGCCGATGGTTCTCTCGTAATCACTGTGCCTGTGCAGGATAATGAGTTTGACCCCTTCCACCAGGTGAACCTTCCGCTGGTGCTTGTAGACGAAGCGCACCCATTGGTGCTGCATGTCGCCATCGACGATGTGCACGGGGTGCATTTGACAACGTAGCATCTCTTTTTTGATCTCGGTTAGTGGCGCATCGCATTTGCGAACGCGTAGCAGCGCCATCTTGTCTATCAATCGTAAAGGAGAGGTTTTATGATGATCATCAACCGTCGAGAATTTTTGAAGCGAGCGACTGCTCTCAGTTTGAGCGCGTCGAGCGCAATGGCGCTCCTTGAAGCCTGTGGTGGAGGCGGGTCATCGTCTTCCAGTGGTCCGGTGACTGTCAATCTGTATCACACGATCCCAGCGGCAACAGAAACGTTCTGGAAGCAACAGTTGCTCCCACCTTTCGAAAAGCAGAACCCCGGGATGAACCTGGTTACCTATCAACTCGGCGTAGAGAATGCAGAGGTGATACGCACCAAGATCAAAGCCGGGGGCGATACCGCGCCGGACATGGCCTGGCTTGCAAGCGGAGAGACCGGAACATACGTCCAGGCGGGCATACTGGCCGATGTGGATGGCTGGCTCAACTCGCACCCCACCATTAAGCAGAATATCTTTCCCTCGCTCATCAAACTCTCGTCGTTTCAGGGGAAGGTATGGAGTCTGCCCTGGATGACGAACAACACGGCGATGCAGATCAACCTCGACGCATTCCAACAGGCCGGCGTCCCTGTTCCGTCACAGGATCCGACCAAGACCTGGACCTGGGATCAATTCGCTGAGGCGTGCAAGTTGATTTCGCAGAAAACGAACATGAAGGGTTTTTTGATGAGCAATGGTGGTGACGGGGGATGGGATGCCTGGGTCTTCCACGCCTGGCTGGGGACCAACGGTGGCACCTTCCTCTCAGACTCAGGCGATCCGCTCTTTAATAGCCCCGCTGGGGTAGAGACGATGACGTTCCTGCAAAACCTGGTCAAGGACGGCTACACTGCATTCTCTGCTCCCGGTGCCGGCTACGACCCGAGCGCGTGGTATAGCCAGAAAGCCGCGATCCACAACAACGGCCCATGGAATTTCCCCGACCTCTCTAAGCTCAAAACGTTCAAATACACGGTAGTTCCCTACCCGGTCAACAAGCAGCCTGCCACGAATCCGGGCGGCGATCAGTTGTTCATCTTTAACAACAGCGACCAGAAAGTGAACTACTCATTAGCCTACGGGCAGTACATGCTCACAGACGACTTCCAGGTCAAGTTCAATATCCAGTCGGGGAACCTGCCAGTGACGCAGAGCGCAACGAACAGCGCGGCCTACCAGGCCCATCTCAAGCAGTATCCCTTCCTGTATGGCTGGGTCAATGGTGCCCCCTACGGCGTCCCGCGCTCCAGCCTTCCGCAAGCGGGCGACGCGCAGATGGCTTTCGGGCAGAAGGCGTGGGATCCGATTATCCTGCAAGGGGCCAATGTGCAACAAAGCCTGGCGACTGCAGCTGCGGCGGTCACCGCGCTCAAGCAGTCGTAAGATGTATCGTAGTTGTTGGACTGTTGGGCAGGTACGCAATCCGCAGAGGTATGACACTCTTGCTGCCCACAGTCCATCGATTGCACACAAGGATGAAAACTTCACCAGGAGGTTCCCATGCAAGTACAGGTTCAAGAGCAAGTCAAAACCGGGCCCGTGAGCCGCACACAACAGAATGTGAAGGCGATTCGCAGGCAGTTCCAGGCGTTCTCTTTCACGGTGCCCGCCTTAGTGCTGCTCGCCGTCTTCCTACTCTACCCTATTGGCTATGTCGTCTACCTCAGCTTTCAGCGCTGGAATTTACTTGGCACACCCCATTTTATCGGCCTGGAGAACTACGCCACCATTCTCTTCCGGGATTCGGCCTTCTTGCAATCCGTTGGCGTCACCATTTTCTGGGTTGTGCTGGCCGTGCCGGCACAAGTCGGGCTAGGGCTGTTGCTGGCCATCCTGATCGAGAATGAATTCCGGGGACGAACGTTCTTCCGCACCGTGTTCTTTATTCCGCTGGTCGTCTCCTTTGTCGCGGCTGGCATCACCTTCCAGTGGATGTTCTCGACCGCGGCCAACCCGGGCATTTTTCCCGCGGCACTCGCCAACATTGGCCTCAAGTTCCCCGATTGGCAGCACACCAATGGAATCGCGGCCATGGTTCTGGTCGTGATCATGAACACGTGGAAGGCGACGGGATTCTCGATGATTCTCTACCTTGCTGGCCTGCAGTCGATCAGTCCCGAACTCTATGAGGCGGCACAGATCGACGGGGTGCGCAACGCCTGGCAGCGCTTCCGCTTCATCTCGTGGCCGCTGTTGGTACCGACGACGACACTGCTAATCATCACCAACACAATTGGCAGCTTCCAGGCCTTCGAGCCGTTCTTCGTCATGACGGCCGGGGGACCGAGCGGGGCCACCACCACGATTGTGTTCTATATCTACAACAATTTTGCGACTCGAACGGGGATCGCGTCGGCAGCGGCTACGCTCTTCCTCATTTTTGTCCTGGCGATAACGGCCGTGCAACTGCTGGTGACACAACGACGCCAGCAAGGCTACTACTAACGAGTCTGAAAGGAGATTGGCTATGAGCCAGCAGCGACGTCTGAGCATGACGCTCAAATACATAACCCTGGCTTTTCTCGCCCTGGTGTTCCTGTTCCCATTTGCCTGGATGGTCTCGACCTCACTCAAGACGAATACGGAAGCACTCCTTTATCCAACGAGGTTGTTACCAGCCGTTCCACAGTGGGGCAACTATCCCGCTGTCATCCAGGCCCTGAACTTCTGGCGCGAACTCCTCAACTCGCTGATTATGTCACTGGGTGTTACTTTCGGTCAGATTATCCTGGCCGCCCTGGCCGGATATGCATTCGCGCGGTTGAAATTCTTCGGGAGCGACGCTCTCTTCCTGTTGATCCTGGCGACGCTCATCATCCCGTTCCAGATACTGTTCGTACCCCTCTATCTCATGCTCGCCGGTTGGGGCGGGTGGCTGAATACGTTCGCCGCCCTGATTATCCCCAGCCTGGCCAGCCCGTTCGCTATCTTCGTATTCCGACAGTTCTTCATCACGATTCCCAAGGATCTGGATGAGGCGGCCAAGATAGACGGCGCTGGCTACTACCGCATCTTCTGGAAGATCATGCTTCCACTGGCGGGTCCTGCGGTCGCGACCGTCTTTATCCTGACCTTTCTGGCAGAGTGGAGCAACTTGCTCAAGCCGCTGGTCTTCACCTCGTCGCCGGATTTGTACACGCTGCAGCAGGGATTGGCAATTACGCTCAACAAAGGAGCAAATCTTGTTCCAGACGTGGCGACATTGATGGCAGGCGTGGTCCTGGCCAGCATCTTACCTATCGTCATGTTCCTGATTGGGCAGAGATACTTCGTGCGCAGCGTTGCTTCAACCGGACTGAAAGGATAGGAGAGAGAGGACTGCTGCACGTGGTTTATCTGCCCGAACAACACTACTTGTGGGATTTCTGGCTGGTCTCGCCTCACGAGTGGGAGGACCCGAGGGCTTACTATCACCTGTACTTCCTGCAAGCACCGCGCGCGCTAAGCGAGCCAATCTTGCGCCATGGCGTGGCAACAGTTGGACATGCCGTTTCCCACGATTGCCGGCAATGGGAGTATTGCGGAACTGCATTGGAAGCAGGTAAGCCTGATAGTTGGGATGACCGCGCTATCTGGACGGGGAGCGTAACTGTACGAGATGGCCTTGCTTACATGTTCTACACGGGATTGTGTCAGGCTGAGAAGGCACCTGTCCAGCGCATAGGGCTTGCCGTCTCTACCGACCTCGTGCATTGGGAACGGCACCCGGGCAATCCGCTGCTCGAGGTTGACACCCGCTGGTACGAGCCGCAGAGCACCGAGCAACGGGAGACACGGGCGTGGCGGGACCCCTACGTCGTTTACTCCTCGGATGAGGAGGCCTACTATATGTTCCTGTCTGCGCGCGCCAATACAGGCCCACCCGATGGACGCGGCGTGATTGGCCTGGCGCGCTCAACGGATCTGCTGTCATGGGAGGTGCTGCCGCCGGTGAGTATGCCAGGTGACTTCACTGAGATGGAGGTTCCACAGGTCGTGCCACTGAACGGCCGGTACTACCTGCTTTTCTGCGCAACCAGGCACGTTTCCGCGCACTTGTCTCTCGCGGGGGCCGCGAGCTGGGCGGGTACGCACTATCTGGTCGCTGACGAGCTTACTGGACCCTACCGCATGCTCACCGACGAACCGCTCGTCGCCGACGCCACCGGCACCTACTACGCTGGCAAGCTGCTTCGCGATGGCGCGGGCAAACTCTCCTTCATTGCATGGCGGCAGTGGGACGAAGGGGGCAACTTCTGTGGCGGCCTATCGGATATTGCCGCAGTTCATATCCTGCCCGATGGCCGTTTGCAGGTTGATCCACAGCAGTTGTGGACAGTTAAGGCCCAGAGCCTCTTATCGAAACAAGCGGAGGTAAAGCCATGGATTTGAATCAACAAGCCATTGAAACAATGCGCGCTATCACGATTTCCCGCGAGTATGGGAGTGGGGGCGGCGAGATAGCTGCCCGTCTTGCGCGCCGGCTGGGCTGGCAATTGCTTGACCATGCCGTCATTGAACAGACCGCGCAGGAGTTAGAAGTTCACGAAACGGAGGTAGAGAAACACGACGAGGAGTACGTCGAAAGCATCCTCTCACGTATCCAGAACAGGATACAGCATTTTGTCCCTACAGCGTCCACGCCTGCCGGGGAGCCATCAATCTTCGCTTCACCTCCCACAGCTACAGAGACACGAGCCTACCAGGATACCATGAGCCAGATCATCACAGCCGCGGCAAACACCGGTCACGTCGTGATTGTCGGACGCGGTGGGCAGGTACTGCTGGCGGACAAGCGCGATGTACTCCACATTCGCGTGGTAGCACCCCTGGAGTTGCGCGTTGCCTATGTCGCACGCCGTGAAGGACTGGATCTGGATGCTGCCAGCAAGCGTGTTCAGGCAAAAGATCGTGCCCGCACACGCTACATGAAAACACAGTATCATTGTGAGCATGAGGATCCGCACCTCTATGATCTGGTCATCGATACTGCCGTGCTGGATCTGGACAGCGCTGTTGATCTCATCTGTCTAGCAGTGGAGCGCAAGGCGAGCCGCCTCAGAGTTCCGGTGGAGGAGTTGGGACCGGCTGCCGGTCTGGCCGCTTATCCGAGCAAGCCTGCTGACTTTCGCGCGGCGGGACAGTCATCTGGCTAACGCGATGGACAAGTTTTCGTCTAAAGCACCCGACCGTGATGCATGATAATAACAGTAGAATGGAGGGAACGTATTGGCGGATATCACCCACGATACGTCTAGCAGGTGTTGGATCCTCCAGATGGAAGCATCCACGTACTGTTTCGGGCTTAGTGAGGATGCTTCTTCATTAAAACATATCTACTGGGGACCATACATCGATTCGGCAGTTGCCGTCGAGATGGCTCGTACCCACCAGGTACCGCTAAAGAGACCATTCGCTGCTTCGGAGGGGGCTATCCGCGAGGAATATGCGCCGTGGGGAGGGATGCGCTTCAGTGAGCCGAGTCTCAAGGTGGACGCCGCGGGAGCCGGAGGAAGCGCGTGGCTTCATTGCGATATATAAACGTGTGCGCTCGGTTACCCAGAACGGCCTTCTCTACCGCCTGCTTTCGCCACACACGGGAAGTGTCGCGGCCACGCAGTATGTCGCGCGAGATGGCAGTGAGGTCGTGGTGTTCGCCTGGGGGCACTCGCAGCAATTCGGGGAAACACAGGTATCACTTCCGTTGCGCGGCCTGGAGGAAGAAGCGCGCTATACGGACGTCGTAAGCGGTACCACGTATCATGGCGCATACCTTGCGCATCATGGACTACCAGTGAGCCTGGTGGGCGACTTCGACAGTCACATGATACATCTGGTCCGCGAAGCGCCCGCTCGATAAGCGCGTGACTTCACACAACCTGTATTTTATGCATTTCAGCCGGAAGCTGGCGCGGAGGTCGCGACATGAAATTATTCGTTACATGCGTAGTTTTCTTAGTATTGTCTATAACAAGGGTGAGAGAGCGTGACATCCCTGGTGGATGTTAGTTTCCCTGTTATAAGGGCGGAAAGGAGTTATCTTCATGGCAAATGTCAAATTCGAGCACGTTTACAAGCGCTTCAACAAGGTTGAAGTGGTCCACGATATCACGATGGATATTAAGGACAAAGAGTTCCTCGTACTGGTCGGTCCCTCAGGGTGTGGCAAGAGCACCTGCCTACGCATGATCGCAGGGTTGGAAGAAGTCACCGAAGGTGAGATTTCCATCGGTGACAGGATGGTCAATAACGTTGATCCCAAAGATCGCGACATTGCCATGGTCTTCCAGAACTACGCCCTCTATCCGCACATGTCGGTCTACGACAACATGGCCTTCGGCCTGAAGCTACGTCATCTTCCATCGCAAGAAATCAAGAAGCGTGTCGAAGACGCGGCTGAGATACTCGGGCTGCAAAAATTACTGACACGCAAGCCCAAAGAACTATCCGGTGGACAGCGCCAGCGTGTCGCCCTTGGCCGCGCACTGGTACGCTCTGCTCAGGTGTTCTTGTTGGACGAGCCGCTCTCCAACCTGGACGCCAAGCTACGCGTGCAGACCCGCGCCGAGATTATCAAAATCTACCAGCGCGTGCAGACGACCTTTGTGTATGTCACCCATGACCAAACGGAAGCCATGACGATGGGAACGCGTATCGCGGTGCTCAACGCAGGCATCATCCAGCAACTGGGCCCGCCGCAGGAACTCTACGATCATCCCAACAACCTGTTCGTCGCCGGTTTCATCGGCTCTCCTGCGATGAATTTCTTTGACAACGTCAAGGTGGTTGCCGATGGTGACGCGACCAAGATCACCGTAAGTGACTTCGGTGAGGTAGAAGTGCCGCCGCTGTATGCACCGGCCACGCGAGAAGCCGCGGGCAAGAAACTCATCCTGGGTGTTCGCCCGGAGAATTTTGAGGATCTCGCGCTGCTCTCCGAAGATATGCGCAACGGCTCAACCATGCATGCACCCGTGGATGTGGTCGAGCACCTGGGCAGCGAACTGTTAGTGCACATGACTGCCCAGGGAAAAGAGGTGGTAGCCCGCGTTGATCCGCGTTCTCGCGCGCGTACTGGCATGGACATCAAGCTGCACATCGACCCAGACAGTATTCACCTCTTCGACGCGGAGACGGGGTTAGCGGTCCTCTAGGAGAGTTGTAATCATGTTCGCGGAAAGGTGTAGAGAGATATGATATGACTGAGGCAAAGCAGGTTCAGCAGCAAGCGGCCTTGTCACTCGAGCGACTGTGGCCGCGCCTGGAGATCACCTTTCGGGACGAAGCCAACGCCACACCCGCGGACTGGCGCGCGTTCGAGACGCGGCTGCGGCACGAGTGGGAACGGCTATTCGGGCTGCTGATCGGC
>JBKPAZ010000216.1:0-5914 GCA_046726655.1 Chloroflexota bacterium | reverse complement strand
TCGCACAGGTAGGAGGAGTTGAGCCAGGGCAGGCCACCACGTTTCCGCTGACGGGAAAGCCCGTCACCGTCAAGGTCACATGCACTTGCCCGCTTCCTAACACAACAGCGCCCGTACTGTCAGTGGCCGTGATCGTAATGGTCCCAGCATACGTGCCAGGGGCCAGACTGGCAGCCGTGACCGTGACCCCCAGCGTGCTGCCACTGCCGCTATCGGTTCCCGCTGGCGCAGGCACGAGCCAGGCGCTCCTGGCAGACGCCGTCCAGGTAACTGGACGCGCACATGTTCCAGTCTCGCTCAAGAGCACATTTTGTGTAGTAGCGGATTGCCCCTGTGGAACGGTGAATGCCAGGCTGGCAGGTGAAGGAGGCGACAGCACACAGGGCGGTTGGACGGTCAGGGTCACCGCGAAGGTTTCCGGACTCCCCTGCACTGCCGCACCGCTGGCGTCGCTGGCCGCAATGGTCACCTGCGTGGTATAGGTTCCTGCTGGCAGGCCTGCGATGCTGGCATTCACTCCCATACTGCCCGATTGACCCGTGCCCCTCACCGTGCCACCAGCAGGTGTCAAGCTCAGCCACCTGGCCGTGGGTGCCACGCTGGTCGTCCAGGTCACCGGCCAGACACAACTGCCCGTTCCTGTGAACATGACCAGTTGTGATGCCGGATTCGCGGAGGCTGCCTGCACCGCGCTGAAGGAGAGCGCACTGGAAGAGGGAGCAGAAAGGGTGCAGGGCGGCTGCACCACCAGGCTGATGGTGATCGTCTGCGGACTGCCCGGGGCCAGGTTGCCTTTCTCGTCCAAGCCATCCAGCGTGATTTGCCCCACATAGTTGCCGGGGGTCAATTTCGCTGTGCTGACCGTGATCGTCACTTGCCCGGTCTGTCGTGGGGCAATCGTCCCTCCCGAGGGAGCCGCTCCGAGCCAGAGATTGGCCAGGGGCGTGACGAGCGTATGCCACTTGAGCGTACTGCCCCCATTGTTGGTGATCGTCACCACCTGACCCGTGGGGTTGGGCTGCAATTGGGTGTAGCTGAAATTGAGGTTGAGCGGCGCCGCCGCCATCACGGGTTCCTTCGCAGATGGCGGATTCTGCACGGTCAACTGTACCGTAACGGTCAGCGTACTCTGCCCAAAGACCAGAGAGAGATCGCTAGCATACACTTTCGGCGCCAGTCCAGCCGCATTGACGCTCACCGAGACCACGGTGCTGGCGGGGCCTTTCAACTGTCCGCTGAGCGGGGTGATCCCCAGCCAGGACGCGCTCGACGAGCTCGTCCAGGAGAGGGGTGTTCCCGTACAACTGGAGGTCGCGTTCAAGCTCAAGGTTTGATTCGCCAGGGTATTCTGCCCCTGCACCACCGTAAAGGCCAGGTAGCCCGTACTGCTGACCAGCCCGCAATGCGGCTGCACCGTCAGCGAGACATTGACCGCTTGTGGACTGTCAATGGCGCCAGCAGCCGTGAACTGCAGTGTGCCGATATAGGCGCCAGGCAGCAGACACTGGCTATTCACGATGACCCGCAGAGACAGCATGGCCCCAACCGCCACGCTGCCTGCGTTCTGACCAGCACTCAACCAGCCGCAGGCCAGCCCTTGCGCATGGGACAGCGACACCTGCGTGGTGACCGTAGTCGGCGCATTGACCGCCAGCGACCAGGACAAGGGACGCGAACCAGGGTTGCTGATGGTCAGGTATTGCACCTTGTTCGTCGCGTCCCCATCGGTTGCTGTAAAGGAGAGCAGCGCTGGCGCCACGGCCAGCACCGGCCCAGCATTGGGCGGCAAGGCTCGCACCGTCATGTCCACCTTGAGGTGCTGTGGCACGCTGACGTTCGTTGAGATGGTGATGCTCCCGCTGTAATTCCCCGGCTTGAGGCCAACGCGCTGCCCCGCCAGCGAGATTGTTTGCTGCTGACTGAACATGCCCTGGCTAGGGGAGACCAACAACCACGGGGTATTACTGCTAGCTGACCAGCTGATGGAGCCACCCCCACTATTGGCCAGGGTGAACGGGCGGATGGTATTGGCTCCCACCACGTCAGCTCCCAGCTCAATGGGGGTGGTGTCGATGAGCAGGTGCGTTGGCGGGGTGGGGCCCTCCCCGGTGATCTGCAGGGTGGCGCTGGCGGTATTGCGCGTGGTCACATCTTCGGCCACGATCAGGTGGAAGCCCGGTCTCCAATCCGTATCGATCACGAAAGGAATGGTCGCCGTGCCCCTGGCGTCGGTCGTAATGGAAGAACTGCCCTTGATCGGGATCGATTCCTGGATATCATGGGTCAGGGCCACACTTTTCGCGGGCGTAAAATGCTCGAGATGTAAGGTAACGGTGGCACCAACTTTTGCAGTATTGGAGGAGAGAGTCAGTGTCGGAAGACCTCCATGTATGCCATCAGCGTAACGAGGATGGTTGAAGGCAAGGTTAAGCAAAATGCCATCGACTACCAGTGCGATCAGAGCAAAGATAGCAAGTGCAATAAAGGCGATACGCAAACGGGAAGCATGGCGGCGGGCAAATGGAATAGGGAATGGAGCAGTTGACATACCATCCGCCATAGCGCGTCGCATATCTTCTTCCTCAATACCAGCTGCTTCGGCACTGTTGGGAATATGGCGCGAGATAAGAGGATCAGTTCGATTAGCCCAGATATCGATATCTTTATCTTCGGCATCTGTATCAAGCCAGGGCCAGTAATCAGGTAAACCGGAACCAGAGTCCACACGAGCAGGCGAGTTGCCATTGCTTACCTGGAGATTAAGGCCATCTCTGGACTCCGATTCGTTTTCTACAGCGTTTGAAATTTTTGGTAGAGGCGTACTCTCTCGACGAATATCGGCTGAAATATCAAAGATGGGTGCCAGACGCGAAGCGCGAGAGTAAAGACGAGCTTTGCGATCGCTTTTGGCCTGATCTTCCTCTTGCTCAATAAGGTGCGCAGCTTCACTGAGCCTGGAAACGGCCTGCTCCACAAGATCGGGTTGGGCGGCTAAGGTTGGCGGCTGAGTTAACTGGTTCACTCTATTAGCCGGTAGGGGACTGGTGATCCGCTCGAGCGGATCACCATGCACGCCTGCGTGCTCAGGTAAAGTAGGAGGATCTACGCTTGTAGATTCTGTGGACGTAGACTTCTGTTGTGAGGCATACAAAAAAGGCCTCTGCTGTAGTTGAAATCGTAACAGCGACCGACATTCCTCACAAAATACAGCAGTGGGTTCACAAAGCTTACTACAACGCAAACACTGACTCATAGGCCTACTCTACTCACCTGCCACCTGATGCCCTTTTCTACACCCTAATATTCATATACATTCAGATGAATGCAAGAAAATATACAAATATGTTTTCAAAAACCGCCAAATTTGATTTGGCTTTGAACCTTAGAATGTTGGATTTGGCAGAGTTCTTGTACTAATAAAACGTTAAGACCACTCAATTTGTCACATCAAGCAAGCAGAGAAACAAATGCATATTTTTGAGCACATCATCAGAGTTTATCCACAAGTTATCCACTTATTTGTAAAAAATTGGTGGATAACACCCTTCTCTCAACGCACAAAATCATGTTATAATCCTGGTGGGGAGAAGTGGGGGGTTGTGGTGAAGATTCTCTCAAAGTGGAGAACATGACCTGTGGGTGGGGCCTGAGGGCGTACGGGAGAAGCATATAGTAAGAAATGCTAGCTCATGCAGGGTGCGGGAGAACACGCTGCGCATACCCGAGGCAAAGGGGACACAGGTCAGCAGGCGCATCAGTAAAAGGTCCCGACAGACATGTTTCTAGGGCAATTCGATCATACAATCGACGCAAAAGGCCGTATGGCGGTGCCTGCGAAATATCGTGGGCAACTGGAGAAAGGCGCCGTGATTAGCAAAGGCAAGGGAGCATGCTTGTCAGTGTACACGATGCAACGCTGGGAAGAGAAGTCTGAGGAGTTGGTGGCGGGGAAATCAAGCGAGGAATTGCGTGACTTCGAACGGCGCATTTATCCGAGCGCAAGCGAGGTAGAACTGGATGCGCAAGGTCGGCTGGTGATTCCAGCCAGGCTGCGTGGCTTTGCGGGGCTAGACAGCGAAGTGACAGTTGCGGGTGTGCGAGATCACTTCGAGATATGGGATCGAGCAACCTGGCAGGAATATGAGGCGAAACTCGAACAAGAGGGGGATGGAAATCCTTTTTAGGACACTTTTTTCGATGCATGATGCGTAGCAGTGTACGTATCGCTTTGGAACATACATGCAAACAGGACACATCCCAGTTATGCTGGAAGAAGTGCTAAAGTTTCTTCAGCCAAAAGCTGGCGGTTATTACGTGGATGGGACGGTAGGTGGTGGAGGTCACGCCGAGGATATACTTGAGCGATCTGCTCCAAGTGGGAAGGTGCTGGGAATTGATAGCGATGCGCAAGCCCTGGCGAGGGTGGAGAGGCGCCTTGCTAAAGCAGTACAAGAAGGACGATTAGTGCTGGTACACGGGAACTTCGCTGAACTGGCCCGTATCGTAGACGAGGCCGGTTTTGTGTCTTCTGTGGATGGCGTATTGCTAGACCTGGGTTTCTCGTCCAATCAGATGGATGATGCGGGACGAGGGTTCTCCTTCAGCGTGGACGGGCCTCTGGATATGCGGCTCGACCAGACACAGGAGCTAACCGCCGCCGAATTGATAAATAGCGCAAGCGAACAGGAACTGGCGGATATCTTCTGGCGTTACGGCGAGGAGACACGCTCGCGCCAGGTCGCGTGGCGTATTGTACGAGAAAGGGCACGCGGCCCGATCACACGCACATCGCAATTAGCGCGGTTGGCGGCGGCGGGAGTGCCTTATAAGCCTGGAGTGATCCACCCGGCGACACGGGTGTTTCAAGCCCTGCGGATAGCGGTAAATTCCGAACTGGAGCGTCTGGAAGCAGCACTTCCCCAAATAGTGGAAGTGTTACGTAGAGGGAGGGCAGGTAAAATGGGAGGGGGTGGAGGAAGAATGGTAATTATCTCTTTTCATTCGTTGGAGGATCGACTGGTGAAAGGGTTCATGCGGCGTGAGGCGATGGATTGTATCTGTCCACCCGGCCTACCCGTATGTGTGTGTAATCACAAAGCAAGTTTACGTGTGCTGACAGCAAAACCAGTGACACCAACGAAGCAGGAGGTTTTAGATAACCCCCGCGCCCGCAGCGCCAAACTGCGGGCCGCAGAAATAGTTGTTGGCTAGTAGTGCGTCACACGTCTTAAAAAGGACTGTAGATGATGTTTGGCAACAGAGATCAAATGGGCGGTAATAAGCACTCAGGAGGCCAGGATGTGCCGGAACAACCTATTCTGGCAGCCAAACGACGCCGGCAACTGCACCCGTTTTTTTTTCGCATGGGGCCTGTAGCCTTAAGCATTTGTAGTGTGTTATTAATCGGCTTGATGTCTGTGCTGTATCTCTCTCAATTGAGCCAAGCGGTGACTGCGAACCAGCAACTCCAGGAGCTTCACAGGCAACAGGCAATACTGCAGCGCGAGAACCAGGAACTGCTATACAGCATTGCTCAAGAGGAGTCACCTGCCTATATTGCCGAGCATGCAAAGTCTCTGGGCCTGGTTCCCGCTGACCCAAAAGACGTAATCACACTGGTTGTACCACACCTTTTACCCATTCGGATTGGACATAGCCAATAATTACTAAGGGAGGGACGCCGATGAGCCAGCAAATATGAGAGAAAGGATGCTAGACGATGAACATACAGTTGCGGCGAGCGCGCAATCGGCAGATGTTCATTTTCTTACTGGTCTGTCTCGGCATAATAACACTGCTGGCAAGGTTATATTACTGGCAAGTGCTTCAATCACAAAGCGGATACAAACTGGCGCAACGCGCGAACATTGAGCACATTCAAAACTTAATATTAGATGCACCTCGCGGAATAATC
>JBKPAZ010000215.1:0-5571 GCA_046726655.1 Chloroflexota bacterium | reverse complement strand
ACGCCGTGGCTGAGGCTGCAGCAGAGCGCCGGGGCCATCGAGGCGAACGGTCGGGATGCAGCCCTCACGGTGACCGTCACGACGAACCACCTGCCGGTTGGCCCTTACGCTGCCACGGTGCATCTGCATTCGAATGGGGGGAATGCCACCCTCCAAGTCCTGCTTGCAGTTACGGCGACAACGCCGACCCCAACACCGACTACACAGCCGTCGCCAAGCCCGATACTATCGCCAACGCCATCACCGACGCCAACGCCACCACCACAGATAACGGTGACGCCACTTAATATAGGCAAAACTTCGAGCAACTGTTCGCCGAATAGCGATGGGACCTATAACTGCTCTGTGGCAGTAGGCGAGACTGTGCCAGGAAAGTTGCATTGGTCTGCTTTTGTGAGAAGAGGCGGAACAGGAACGTCAATGAATCCGTCAAGCGGCACACTCTCTGCGAGTCAACCGCAACAGCTAGTGACCATCGCGTCAATTCCTTGTCATTACGGTAGATTTACGTTCAAAGATCAGTATAGTAATACAGTGAATGTAACATGGAGATGCAGGCCACCGCCATCACCACCACCGCTGCCAACGTTGATGGTCAACCCGACAAGTATATCAAAAATGACTTCGAGTATCATCCAGGGCCGACGAGTTTCCCCGGTGTGATTCACACGAGGCTGTAGACGGAGAGTGAACTGGGATAATCTCTCCTCGAACTGTTATGGGGCAGCCTGTCCAGTCGCCCATTCGATGCCCCAGGGCGCCTGGACTACACCCTTGATCACTGTGCGCATCTCTCCGCTGCTGGAGTCGAGCAGGGTAATGCCGGTCGCGGGGTCAACTCCGTAGAGCGTGTGCCCATCGCCGCTCATGGCCAGCCCGGTGAAGTCCTGCTGTTTCAGATACTGGCCTTGCAACTGAAGTGTATCCGTGTTGATGACCCAGATGCCGTGCAGCCCCGCCACATACAGCAGGTTCTGATCCTGCGAGAGCGCCGCCCCGTTGTGTAGCTCGCGTGCCTGGTCGGCTGCGGTCACTACGCGATTGCCCGCATTAAAGTGACCTATCCTGGCCTTGTCGATCAGCCAGAGCTGATATGCGTTCAGGCCGAGGTCGAGGTTGACCTTCGCAATCGTACCTAGCGCGGCGTTTGCGGCGTAGAGCGTTTTGCCGTCCTGCGAGAGGGTCAGGGTATAGTAGCGCAGCAGGGTGGAGGAGCTGCCCACCGGCAAGTCGATGCAGCGCGCAATAGCCGGGAAAGGGATGGAGTTGTTTGCAGTATCTGTCAACCAGAGAATGTGGATGAAGGCCTTGTTCGTCACGGGGTTGATGTAGAGCGTGTAAGCCATGTCGCCATCATCGGATACCTGGCGGGTCAGGGCCACACCCTGCATTTTATCGCCCAGATCGTTCTTATCAACAATGCTGCCATCCAACAACTGGTTGGCATTAACGTCATAGGCCCGCACGTTGTAGTGACTCGTCCCAACCTGGTAGTACTCCAACAAGTAGAGCATTGTACCCCTGGGCGAGACCGCATCCAGCGTGAAGTCGCCATTCAGGTGAATGCTCTTCACGAGCTTTGCGGCCTGTGTATCAACAAGCGCAAAGCTGGTTGCTCCCGCGGGCGTATTCTGCTCCCGCAGCGCCAGCCAGCGTCCATCCCCTGAGAGCATCGAGTCTGCGTAGCCCCGATCGGCTGTGGAGTAGCTTCCTGGAATGCTGAAGGTGCGCACAGTAGCGCCCGAGCTTGTGTCGATAACGGAGATGGTGGTATGCACACTACCATTACTGGCAGGGAGAGGGTCGGCAATGTATAACTGCTGATGTTTGAGATCGGCAAGCCCTGCGGGGAGCGTGAGCCGGGCTGCCGGGCTGGTTGTCCCCAGCGGCAAGGCAACGATGTGTTGGGAGACCTCTTTGTTCCCTGC
Source organism: Chloroflexota bacterium (assembly GCA_046726655.1). GTDB lineage: Bacteria > Chloroflexota > Ktedonobacteria > Ktedonobacterales > Ktedonobacteraceae > DATMNR01. The sequence goes on along the minus strand of JBKPAZ010000215.1, from coordinate 3,643 downwards.
CCTCGTGTAGCTGTCGAGGACATACAGCTCTTCGCCTGACGGACGCGCTGGCGGATGGGAAACGCTGCCCTTCTGCGGCAATACACCTGCGCAGGCAGTCACAAGCGGAAGCAGCAGGCTCAATATCAGACCAGGCCAGACGAATGATCGCTTCTTCATGGCGCCTCCTCGGGCGTATACTTGCTGAATTATGCTCAAATGCATTCAGAACTGTTTATGTTATAGAGGGGGGAACTGAAGTGAATATAAAAGGTTCCTGAATCTGGCCTGAATTACTCCTCAGCCACTAAAGGGTTGGTCAGTTTCCCCAGTTGCTCTATCTCGACGGAGATCGTGTCTCCTGGCTTCATAAAGACCGGTGGCGTACGAGTATTGCCGATGCCCGCTGGAGTACCGGTCAGAATAACATCCCCTGGCTCAAGGGTGACGATCTCTGAGATGTAACTGACGACGTACGGGACATGAAAGATCATATCTGCCGTGTTCCCATCCTGCATCACCTGGCCATTCAAGGTTGTTTGAATATGCAGTGCATTCGGATGCGGCGCCTCGTCTCGTGTAACCAGGGCTGGTCCTAATGGGCCGAACGTGTCGAGCATTTTACCTGTCGTCCATTGCGAGGTACGGAACTGCAGATCGCGCGCGCTGATGTCATTAGCGACCGTATAGCCAACAACGTAGGAGAGCGCTTCATCTTCAGCAATATATTTACCGCGTCTACCGATGATAATGGCCAACTCTCCCTCGTAGTCTATTTTGCTGCTGGTGCGTGGGATGACGATAGGTTGGTTGTGGCCGATCAGCGAACCGGCCACTTTATGAAACAGGACGGGATACGTGGGTATGGCCATACCCGCTTCGGCGGCGTGGTCGCGATAATTCAACCCCAGGCAAATGACTTTGCCTGGACGCAGTACTGGTTGTAGTAAGGAGACACTGTCAATTGCATGCACGATTCCTTGCTGGTTGAGCGTATTGCGATTTCCTTCAAGCTGCCGGCGAACAAAAATTAACGCTTGTTGGGCAGCTCTGAGCGATGTATCACCGCCTCTCAGCAAGCTGATCATGTCAGTGGGAACGCGAAGATCAGCCACTGCCAGCTCACCGGTGTTATTAGCATGATAGAGCGAAGCTTGATAGGCACGGTTTAGATCGATTATTTGCTCGTCTAATTGCGCGCCAGCGCGTGATTGTCCTTCATATTGATAGGTTACTAATCGCATTCACTTTCTCCTCTCCCCAAGCGGGGTGAAAGCAACCAAGTGTTGAATTATTTATAGGCAATTTTCTTTCTCTGTCTAGTATACCAGAGACTGGACAAAACAAGCTTTTAAGTAAGGGGGAATTGCTCCGCGTGAACACATCAAGCGGTACGATTTTCCTTGATGCCATGCGCACTCTTCCAATTCTATTGACCAAAATGATACTATTTCAGCAGTGTTAATTGGACTTCGTGATGACAAGTAAATTGAGGGAGTGGAAGCATATTACGGTTGATAAAAACAGGAGCCGGATATGCCTCTAACGCTGCGCAGATCGAAGTACTGCTGCGAGCGGACGGGTAACAGAAGGGAGGTGTTCCAGAATATCCGCTATCGTTGAAACGATGAGATGTCACACATCAAAAGGAGGCTACGATGCCAATCAACCCAATGGATTACAGCGGTAGAGATGCCGTACTCGACGTAGCGCGCACCGAGCGCGCTAAATTCTACAACATCATTGACGATCCAGATACCTGGTATGTCCAGACGCGCTGCAGCGAATGGGAAGTGCGCGACATGGTCGGCCACATGATCGACGTCACTGAAGGCTACCTGACAGCCTGGGACATGGCTCGCAAGGGTGAAACCGGCAATGCACTTGGCCTGAAAATAATGAGCGACCGACTCAACAAACATGCGCAGGCATTCCGCAGCCTGTCACGCGAAGAAGCCATCTCCCGGCTCAAAAGCGACTCAAATCAGATGTTCGCTATTTTTGATGCCATCACTCCTGAAGAGTGGATGGGTTCCACCATCCCTCATCCCTACATGGGCCCTATACCAACCTGCTTCTATCCCTCCTTTCAAATCATCGATTATGGTATTCACACATGGGATATGAAGTGGGGCCTGGGAGATAAAACTGGAAAGCTCGATGAGCGCACTGCCGGCATTCTTATGCCGTACATGTTTATCGTCATGCAGTACACGGTAGAGGAGGAATCGGCCAAGGGTGTAGATGCTGTATTCGGCATCATCGTCGATGGCGAATGGGGTGGTCAGTGGCGCGCTACAGTCAAAGACGGTCAGTTCACCTGTGTTCCAGCCGACAGCCTTGATGACGTGCAAGCCATTTTCCACTTCAAAAATGCATCAGATTTTGTTCTCACCACCTATCAACGCTTTCCGGGCGGTGAGACGAGCGGAGACTCCAAAGTGGTCGACCAGATCCGCCACCTGTTCTTCAAGATATAGGAATTTGGAAAGTGCTAGAGTATCCGTAGGGGTGGGGACCTTTGTGGTCGTCCAGAACAAAGGCGGAACGGGTGAGGCCTGTCTGCAACAGACCCCACCCGGCATATCCTATCGCTTCGACTCGATCTACTTCAGAGATCCCAATGGACAACTGCTCGTAATGGCCTGTTACAAGTTCGTTCCGCCAGAAGGCTACAGCGTTGCAGACGTACTCGCAACTGCGCACCGTCTGCGGGTAACCGCTGGTGCCTATAATATCCAGGAAGCCCACCTGGCCGACGCCATCGCCGAACTGACCCAATGTAAAGCAGTTCCCATAACGGAAGTGGTCTTGAAATGACGCACCCCGCCGAGGCCGATGCGCAGCCTCAACGCGCCCTTGACATCGTTGCCTATGTCGTCTACACTTATTTTGCGGATGCCCGATCGTAGACGGGCAGCCAGCGCGAGATTGCATTAGGCCACAACGGATAGAGTACGGACACGACCAGTCGCATGGCTCGTGCCCGATAGCTCGCTACCAGTTTACCGGAGGTGTGAACTTCATGCAGCAACAGGACCATGAGAAAACTACGCAGGGAGTCGGCCCGCTCGACGGACTGCTGATCGCCGACTTCTCACGAGTCCTCGCTGGCCCATACTGTACTATGCTGCTTGCTGATCTCGGCGCCACGGTGATCAGGGTCGAAAGCCCTGCGGGGGATGACACGCGTAACTGGATGCCACCAGCGCGCGATGGGGTGGCGACCTACTACCTGGCGATCAACCGCAACAAGCGCTCGATGACGCTCGATCTCACTGATCCCACAGACCTGCGACTGGCCCACGAACTGGCTGCCCGCGCCGATGTCTTCATCGAAAATTTCAAGCCAGGCGGCCTCAAGCGCTTTGGCCTGGATTACGAGGCGGTCCAGCAGCGCAACGCCGGCATCATCTACGCCTCCATCAGTGGGTTCGGAACGGAGCAAGGGGCGTCCCTGCCCGGCTACGACCTCATCGTGCAAGCCATGTCCGGCTTAATGAGCCTCACGGGTGACCCAGATGGCCCGGCCTATCGCTGCGGCATCTCGGTGTTCGATGTGATGGCCGGGCTACATGCGACCATTGGCATTCTGGCTGCCCTCAACCACCGTCAGCACACGGGCGAAGGCCAGCAGGTGGCAGTCAGCTTGTTCGCCAGCGCG
>JBKPAZ010000214.1:0-23397 GCA_046726655.1 Chloroflexota bacterium | reverse complement strand
CAGCATAAGGAACATTATCATAATATGGAGGATCGGTGATAACTGCGTCAATGGTTGCATCCTCAAATGGGAGTTTTGTTGCTGATGTTCGTATGATATTTGACGGAATATTTTTTTCTGTAATGCACCTAGCCATCGCTTCTAGACTACGATTTAAACTATCCATACTATTTCCTGAACCATTGCCAAAGGGATTGATTTCTGCAAAATCCCAAATCATTGGGAGAGCTTGACGCCCATAAGTGCTGGCGACTTTGTCGCCGACACTTACCCATCGGCAGAGGCTACTATTAAAATCGGCAAGCCTGTCAACCATAAACGCCAAGTATGTCGTGATTGTTGCCGCATGTTCGGCCTGTATTCCTTCTTCGAGCATAGTGGTGTGGGCATGGTGTACCTCGGCGGTGAATGTGAGCAAGGCAAGAAGTTGACGTGGTGTAAACAGGTCCACAAAGCGAGGGAGGCCATAATCAATGGTACAAAAGCTTCTATTATCTTCCTTCGGTAATGTTTCTTCGGGTAAAGTAAGATGTTCGTTCTTACAAAGCTCAGATATATGGTCTTGAATATATGATTCTGATGGTATCACGGATTGCAAGTCGTTAACATCTAAATACACTTTCCCTTTGCTACCTTGTTTGGTTGCAATCACTGCAATTAATTGCTGTGACATATTGCCAACTCGACCCTTTTGTTTTACATATTCCGAGTTAACAGCAGCACCGCAGTGTAAACAAACAGTATTGCCCCTAATACTTCCAACTTCTGGATCAAAACCTAATCCTTGAAACGTAGGAGACTGTGCTTTCTCAAAACGTACTTTCTTGGTAGCATGGTCAGGGGTCATACGAAGCGCAATACAATTACCCTCCTTTTTACGTAGCCATGTTTGACGAACAAGAGGAACGGTTGCTCCGCAAGTAGGATTAGGACAGGGTACGGTACGCGTCCATAGATAGGCAATTGGAGTGAGCGCTCCGTTTTTGATTTGGGTTTGCTCACCAGAAAGGGTTGATTGTACTAAGTCATTGTCAACGATCAGTTCGCTTTGGGGAGCAGGATAGAACTTCGCCAAATGTGCTTGGGCACGATCGATGACCCATTCACCCCACTTTTTCACGTCTGCTACCAATGATGGACCATATTTTTGTGGGTAGACAAGAGTGCAGAGCTCGATGATGTGCGCAACGGGATTAAGATCAACTGCATAGGCTTCACATCCCAGACGTAAAGCTTCGAGTGGAATTGAGCCTCCTCCGGCAAACATATCTAGAACTCGCGGAGGTTGACCACTATTCGCATCAAGAATGTCCTGACGCGCTTGTTCAAGCACTCCGTGAGGGATATCCCAGGAACAGAGTTTACGCATTCGTTCCATGTAAGTTTCACGTCCCTGTGCATCTGCAGGAGCAGGAACGAGAGCACCGTAGACGGCAGCGCGTGCGGCAACAATAGGTCGCCGAGCCCACCAGAGATGCAATGTGGAGATATTGCCGTGGCGCAGGCTCTTTTCGCGCGAGGCTTCTGCGCTGATCTCACGAATGGGTATCAGGTCTTCGATGAGGCGGCGATCAAGATCGAGCATGGGTAACGTGTCCTTTTCTATCCTACGTATTCGACATTCTCGATTACAAACAACAGATTGCTACACATGAGTAGCACACTAAGGCATTCTGACTTGCTCTGAACCCCCACGAAGCGGTGACTCTGCGGGTTTTTGAAAACCTGAATGATGCCTCGTAGCAATGACATAATTCCTTCTTGCTCAGCATCTATGTTGCTGTAGCGCAGTATTGGTTTATCCGGTTTGAACGCTCTGTTTACCAAAGTAGCGCCAACAATATCATCAGAAAGGCGAGCTTTTGCTCTGATAGCTACTTCCAGTGCTTTTGTTGCGTTGAGAATTGCATCGTCATACTTTTGAGAGATATATAAGTCCCAACATCTTGAAAGGATGTCAGGATGAAGTTGTAAGTCATAGGCAGATACAACTTCTGAATCAGTCATGACCGGCATAATCGGTTGACTCGTTACTTTCCTGGATAGATTTCTCTTTTCGAGATATTGTTCAATTATTTTTACTTCACGAAAGCGGCGTATCTCTTTTGCAATAACGCACGACCAATCTCCTTTATCATCCGGTCCTGTGAAGGTAGACCAGATAACACCTTCACCTAGAAGTAAAAGCCCAACCTTACGAATAGCATTGTCTCTCCATATAGGGTTGTCGCGAGCAAGATCAACACTGGAGAGTGATCGCGTTTCTCCCTCTGAGTTAAAGTATGTCTCGACACATATCTCTATTACGCTGACAAAAGTATTCAATTCTTGTACTGAACCCCAGCACTGAAATATAGCAGGAACAGTAAGAGCAGCTTTACTTTCAGCATTCCATAAATCCACTGGACTGGTAAGGCCATCAGGAAGGCTTTGAACTATTTCTTCTATATCCAGGTCAGGGTGAGTACGGATGAATTGTCGTTCTAAATGCTTATGGGTAGGCCACTTTCCGTATTCACGGAAGTAGTTCAAGATTGCTTGTAAGTATAAGCGTTGTTCATTAGTCAAATTCATAGATTCCACATCATTAACCCTCAGATGACACATCCCATTGTGCAATTGCCTCCCCTGGTACGCGGTAGCCCTCAATCACCACTTGCTGCTGGATTACCTGCGCCAATACTCGTGCAGGGTCCTGGATTGCGATGAGATATGGCTCCTGGGCACAGTTCCAGACAACATAGAGCCAATAGCTTTCTCCGTGACGATGCGCCTGCAGCCACTCGTTCGGGGTCAGCTCGACAAATTCTCCTTCAGCTGCACGAGCCTTGACCTCGATACGGCGAATCTCTCCTGCAAGGGGATGGGTACTGCGGATGTCGAAGCCGCTCCCGTCGTGGTTCTTGCTGATATCTTCCGGTTCTCGTCCTTGCTTCAGCTCATAGTTCATCACGTAGTCCATACCGATGCGTTCTATTTCATCGTTGCGCACCAGTTCGCCGGAGGTAATGGCACTCTGATGCTCTAATTGAGTTGCAAGAGAAGTTTGTTTCATGGGTACTACGAGAGCAGTACCTAAGTAGCGTACCACGCCTTCACGCACAACTTGTAAGCGATCCAGTTCAACCTCTTTCTCACGAAGACGCTGGCGCAATTCTTTCTGACGGCGGTCAGCTTCATCGCGTGCCAGTCGAGCAGCCTCGTCACCTTTTTGCACCCGCCGATACAGTTCCATATAGCGGTGCTGCAAGCGCTTGATCTGCTCTGCGAACATTTTACTTATGTATTCCCTGCGAATCTGCAGGAGCCGCTGGCGCTCACTAGCCTGCTGCTGTTTGAGCGGAAACTGCACTTTGATCCGCACCCAGCGCTCTAATGCCACGACGGTCTGTGGGTCTGGTGGTACTATCTGCTCAAACACGGTAGCCTTCTCTGGTAGCAGAGTCAAGTCGTGCAAGAGATCTGCTGGGGCAAGTTCTTTCCCCTGGGATCCATCAATGACGGCAGCGAGCGTTGCATAAAGCACCTGTGTGCGAGCCTCTCCTCTATTTCCATGTTTCGTCTCATTGAGCGGCTCCTCACTGACAATTTGGACCTCGAAGAAATGCACCTGGTACCTTTCGGTGACGCGTGGATCAACAAAAATGGCAGCATGTCCCTGCACACCGTCCAAATCGCCCAGCAGCACTTCGCCAAGAGCCGCGAAGAGGGGATGCCCGGGTGAGAGCAGAACCGCATCGAGATGCTCGTCCCGTTGCTGGAGCGTTTTGTCAAACGTGAGTTTGCGATACTCTTGTGCCGGCACGCCATAACGCCGCGCAGTAGCAAGATGTTGGTCGCGCAGACGGATTGGAACGCGCTCGATGGCATACAGTCCGTCGGCACGCAGGCGCAAAGGTATTTTCTCGCGCTCAGAGGCTCGCACAAAAAACTTCTCTACATATTCAGGCATCAGTCGTCGCTCTTGTGAGCGAATATCACTGCCACGCACCCATGCCAGGTCTACTTGAGAAGTTGCCAAAGCGACGCCAGTAGCCTCCTCTAACTGCGAGAGTTGTTGGGTGCTCAGTCGTTCGATCTGCCCGGTATACTCTTCAATACGCGCCGGGTTGATGGCTGCTTCACGCAACATTTCTTCCAGGCGCAGTTCGTTGAGTGAGAGCAGTTGCCCAACCACATCGAACACGCGGTCACCCAGTTGGATACGAATCTCTTCTAATTTCGTAAAGAGGCGCTGCAGGATGATACCCTCAATGGTGTTGGTTGCGACGAAGTTGAATATATAGACATCTGAGCGTTGCCCAATGCGGTGGATGCGCCCCATGCGCTGTTCAAGGCGGTTCGGATTCCAGGGGATGTCATAATTAATCATCAGGTGGCAAAATTGGAGGTTGATGCCCTCACCGGCTGCTTCGGTAGCAAGGCAGAACTGGGCCGATTCGTGAAACCGCTGGGCAGCCTCGCGTCGAAGTACTGCGTTCATGCCGCCATGAATCTCGCAAGTCGAATACCCCCACTGCTGCAAGTGACGGCGCAGGTACTCTAGCGTGTCGCGATGCTCGGTGAAGATCAACAGTTTGCCTCGTCCGTCAGTCAATTCACGAAATTGCACATCTTCCAAACAGCTCCGCAGCGCTTTGAGCTTTGACTCCTCGCCCAAAGCCATGACGGAGGTGGCTTCTTGCACCAGGTTTTCCAGTGCATGTACCTCGTCGCGCAGTTGATCAACACGTAGGACCACTGGGAAGCTTTCCATAGCCTCATCCTGCCGTTCATCCAGGTCGTCACCCTCGCGCTCTTCATCCTCGTAGCCGCTGGAGGCCAGCAATCGATACTTCTGCAAAATCTTTTCGTGCTCACTTGTCGGCACGCGCTCCAGTTCTTGTAGGATATCCTTGAATTTTGTGGCACGGCGTTCGAGCGAGCGGTGGATGGCATTGAGACTGCTGGCAAGACGCCGCTGCAAGACAGTCCTCGCCAGTGCAACGCTGCTACGACGCGTCCCACCCTGTTGATAGGGCAGAAAGCGGTTGATGTACTGGGTCACATGGTCATAGAGCCGTTTTTCGACCCAAGTCAGTTTAAAAGGAACGGTACTAGCATGTCGTTTCGTGAACAAAGGATTACCGTCTCGATCGCGCAGCTCTTCCTTGATACGTCGCAAGAACCATTGATCCCGCCCACCCGCACGTGAATCCTCCATAATGCTGCGGTCAAGCTGCAAGCCATCGTAGCGCGGATCGGGGAACTGATCTGCGTCCAACAGGCGGAGAAAGTGTGCAAACTGACTGGGGTCTCCATTATGCGGCGTAGCGGTAAGCAGCAGAATGCGCTCGGCAGTGGCGGAAAGACGTTCCGCTAACTGATAGCGCTTCGTCTTGGCGACCTTCTCCCCTTGAGTACGAGCGGAGCATTTATGGGCTTCATCGATAATCACCAGGTCCCAGGGGATCTGTTCCAGGCTCTGAACAACCCTATCCTGCTTGGCAAAGTCGAGTGAGGTAATACATTGGCGATAGCGATCCCAGACATTACCTGCAAGCTGATTGCCCACCATCTCAGAGTTGACTATTTCAAAAGTCTCATCGAACTTACTATACAACTCATCTTGCCACTGGATGGTTAAGGGGGCAGGAGTCAGGATCAGTATGTAGTTGATGACGCCGCGCAGTTTTAGTTCCTTTAGCAGCAACCCGGCCATGATCGTCTTGCCTGCGCCTGGATCGTCGGCTAACAAGAAACGCAGCCGAGCCTGCGGCAACATCCGTTCATAAACTGCCTGCAACTGGTGAGGTAGCGCCTGGACACCGGACATCGAAACGGCAAAGAAGGGATCAAAGCTATATGCGAGGCGTATGCATGCAGCCTCTACCAGGAGAAAGAAGTCAAGTGGATTTGCCAGCTCGCTGCTTGCTTGTTGAGGCGTCTGGTCGAGTGCAGCGGCCAGTTCAGAAGCAGGTACAATGATCTGATCAGTCTGACCATCGCGGGTTCGCACGGTTAAACTGATCAAATCGTCAATAGCCTGGGCATCTTCAATGTAGACGGGCTGGCTATACTCTGGCAATCGTACCTGGTGTTGGACTGCACGTAGTACCAGGTTTTGAGTATCGAGGGGCGGCTCCACGGACATCCTCTACTCCTCCACGTGGCTGCTGTATGTCCACTGTCACTTTTCATGGTAGGTACATCAAAAAACAGCATATAAGGCTGTGTAACGTTTATGCCTGCGAAACGAACACAATAGATCAGTTAGGAAATGTTAACGCGACTATTCTACCAGATAAAGGCAATTATGATAATACTTTATGAGTATCGAGTTTGTTGAAAGGCATTTTTACAGAGGAAGTTGAGCAGATGCAAACTTCTGAGGCTAAACTGGTGGCTGATGTTGAAGAGCATAGTAGGATAGTACGGGTTATTAAGTGCCCATTCGAATAACTCAGGTTTGTCTGTTCTTTACACGTGGATTCGACATATTCTCCTTCCTGATAAGAGGCCACTAAAGCTCTCATAAGATTAGAGGAGACAAATTACACGTCTGTTTCCAACGTAATACTATCCTAACATTCAGAAGTTTGAGAAATAATTGCAAGTTGCTGGATCAATTTCTCGAAGAAAATCGTGTGACGTACTTTCCAAACGAGCCTTATTAAAATTCCTCACTTGCCCCCATCCTCCCCTGGAATCTTGCGCTTTTCCAAAAACTTATTGAGGTCTTCACGTTTAATACGGTAGGTGTTGCCCACGCGGTACGCCGTTAACTGGCGAGTGCGGATATAGGTTCTGATTGTCTCCTCTGTCAAGCCCAATTCTTTTGCAATTTGTTCAACGGAAAGCCACTCTGTTTGACTCAAGGGAGCACCCCACTCATGCTTTTTGGCAATTATACCTGAATTCGAAAAGATTCACAACTCACCCCAGAAAGACCTTGACAAAAATGCACTTTTCGTATTATTCTTGTATTAACTGGTATTAACCAGTGAATTCCAGAATTGAAAGGAGGTCAAAAGAAAAGGCCTGCCGATTTGCCCATCGACAGACCAAAAGACGGAATCCACGTTTGGTAGTTTGGGCTTCCACATGTAATTACGCATGTGGCAAGCCCACTTGTCAAGGAAAGGAGCCATATGCAACCTCCTGATAATGTTGCCTACGTCATTCTCGTAGACTACATTCTCCATGAATGGGCAAAGCCGTTCTGCTATGACGACACCTGCGGCTGTCACGATGATCCTGAGCTTATCTCTGAGGTCAACCAGTTTGTGCAAAATGGACTTATGACCTCGGCTGAAGCAACGAACTTCGTTGCTGGAAAAACGATTTAAGGAGGATGGCATGAGAAATCAATACGTTCCCTATCCTCCTAAAGTCAAGCGTGCGAATGCCACAGCGGAAGAACTCGCGGCACGACAGATAGGAGATTATCAACCAGCAAATCCACATCGGGTAGGGCATTACGCTGGTCTACACCCTGAAGATGCTCCCAATTGGACAGAGGAAGTCATGCCTCATCAACGGCCTATGCATATTGCGGGGTACGTCCCTGATGAACTTGAAGAGGAAGAGCGGCCGCGCACCCGGACAAGTGCCCTTCGTTACAGATCCGTTGAGACCAGGAAGCTCGAGCAGCCTCCTCGCCTCAGATTTCACTGGATGGTGTTTGTGGGACTGGCGCTGTTTATCATGATTATAGGGTGGTTTTCCCTTTCCGCCCTGGGCTCATGGTGGCAGATAACGCAAGATGATTGGCGTTACGGCCGACCCCGCACGTTTCAAATCGATGCGGTGATTGGGCATAACGACTCAACATCTACCCCCAGCCACTTCATTGCGATGAACCTTGACCGCAGGGCCATCGTGATCGAAATACCAGGGGGTGATCCCTCGAAGGCGCAAATCTATCTCGGCCCAACGCTTATCGGTGATGGGCAAGACTTAACGCCGGTAACCCTTACCTTTCAGGATGTGAACGGGGATGGGAAGGTAGATATGCTCATACACGTCCTCGATGAGACTGTTGTGTTTCTCAACAATGGCACAAAGTTTGTCGCACCACATTAGTTGAAGGGAGCAGCACCGCTGCTGCTCCCTTATCTGATATCGGAGAAAACCTATGAATACACTCCAGGCACAAGATATGCCTCAGGTGCAAGTAATGACACCCGATCCGCTCAGTGAACCACTCGATCCCATTACTGAGGCGATCACGCAGATGGATACGATACCTCTTCCTAACATGAAGGACAGGGAAAAGGTAAACTGGCATTTCGTCGCATGTTCACTGCTCATGCTCTTAGCAGCATTCGGTGTGAGCCTCTGGTACGCATTGACCTATCCGACAGTCACGGTGAGTGTTGTTCCTGTTGAGAAATCACTTTCGCTTACAGTGCCTCTTCCCGTGAGCCTACGCCGTCTTGCTCCTATCATGCTTACGGAGTCCTTAAGCGTGGATACAACGGGGAAAGGACATCAGGATGCACGGCCATCCTCGGGAACACTCACGTTCTATAATGGCGAGTTCGCGCCTGAAACCATTGCCGCTGGCACTGTGTTTACAGGCTCGGATGGAGTACAGGTCGCAACGGATCGGTTCGTTATGATCCCGGCAGCAAACCCGCCGTATTTCGGGTGGGCAAACATAACAGCCCATGCCGTTACGGCGGGAGCAGCGGGCAATATCCGAGCAGGGGACATCTACAAATCTTGTTGTTTCTCATCGGTTGAAGTGAAAAATACGGCACCATTTACCGGAGGCACAGATGAGAGGGACTACAGGGCAGTAGCGAAGGTTGATGTCGAAACGCTGGCCTCTGAACTGAAGCAGGCACTTTCTCAGCAAATAGCAGCTACCTTTCTACTGCGCCCAGGTGAAGCGCTCCAGACGAGTAACTGCATGTTCAGTGTTTCTTCGAATCACCGAATAGGTGACGAGGCAGACACGGTAAAGGTGACAGTAGCGCACACCTGCCAGGGAGTTGCTTACGACCAACAGGAACTTGCCAGAACAGCTACGGATGTTTTCAAGGCGCGGGAAACCCCAGGATCGCATTACAAGCTTGTTGGCACTGTTCAGGCGAGCATCATCAGTGTCTCGCCACTTGTCGTCCGGTGTCACGGTCTTTGGGCATATATCCTCACACAGTCATACCAGCATGACCTGGCATCTGCGATCGCAGGAGATACACCAGCGCAAGCGAGAGCGTACCTGCTACGTTCAGGGGTGATCACTCAGGCAACAGTGACACAGGACTTGCCAAAGGACCCCGATTACATCCATTTTCAGGTAATTATAGGGATGTAAAAGCAATAACCAGCGATGGCAAGAAGACTCGACAGACCAGGCGAGGTTGGATGGAGAGCAAAGAACGGGGAGTATCTCCAGCACGAAACTTTTCTCTTTGCCATCCCCATCAGAAGAACAACGCAGCAGGAAGAATATATGATCCAGCGGTATACTTCCTCGGAATCAACGAGTGTCGTTGTCGGCGGCTATGTGCGCCGTTCCAGCGAGATGCAGAAGGTTAACTACAGCATCGATGCGCAAAAGCGAGCCATCATCGAGGGGTGTAAGCTGCGCGGTCTTCCGGAGCCGATCTTCTATGAAGACGACGAGCGAAGCGCGCGTAGAGAGCAGATCGCCCGTCGCCCTGCCTTTTACTGGACGAAGCCCTCAATGGGCAGTGTCAGCGTGACGTAGGGGATCTCCAGGAGCAGCGTTACTGGCTTGCATGGTGATAGCGGCATGATGAAACGCACCTGCTCTTCGTAAACCCCTTGCCCGATACTCTTTCGCTCGTCATTGGCATTTTTGTCACGCAGTTCTGATCTGGCTTAAAGTTAAGCAGCTATCAACATAAGCTATCAACATAAAGGTGGAAGACCCCGGAGCTGTAGCGATTCTGGTCAACAAATATCAACAAAGCGCAAAAAGAATTCCTTACTATGAGCAATGAGGGCTCAGCAGAAAAGAAGGCGCATCTATATGAAGCTCCAAGGGTGGTGTTGCCTGGAGAACCCTCAGCGGGCTTTCGTGATGTTTCCGTGAAGTGCTTTCAGAACATCGTGAGTATTGTGCAGTATATTTGCCCTGTACACCTTGATCTTTATGCTATCAAGCGAAGTCGGTCAGGGCAAAGAAAGCGGGGCGCTCTGGGTAAGTTACCCAGCACACGCGTTCCGTGAAGGTGCTTTTCGAGCACCTTTCCTCTTTACAGCCTCGAGACTTTGGGTCCTGAAGACATCTGTTCGCAAGAACAATCGCAGGTGTTTCCCTTGGAGCAACTTCTGTGTGAAGGAGGCCTTGCAGCCCATTCGTGGAATGAGGCCAATTTGAAAGGATGGTATGTACAAACATGCATAATCAAAAACACTATTACACCCAGCCATTGCAGGCGTTGATCGAGCCTGGGACGGGCAGTCTGGCAGTCGGAACCGTAATTGCTCGTTCATCGCAGGATTCAATCAATCTTGATCTGCAAAGGCGACGGATCGCTGAATTTGCCGAAAGCAAAGGGTGGGAGCTTGTCAAGTGGTATGAGGAGATTGAGGAGTACAAAAATCCGGAGCAGCGCCCCGTTTTTGCTCAATTATTAAGCGATGCAAGCAGCCAGTTTCAGGTTGTGTTGTGCTCGACGAGTAGGCACTGGTCGCGAAATGTAGGCCCTGCTTATGCATCGATGGATCTCTTACGGCAACTGGGAGTCTGGTGGGCAACTGCCGATGAACAGTGGGACATCAATACCGTATGGCAGGAGGGCCTTGACACGGTAAGTGTTCTTAAATGCGTCAGTGCGGTGAATCCTCGCTTGAGGAAGTCTCGGACCGGGCGAAAGGAGGTAAACTGATGCCTCGTCAGAAGTACCATCGTGATCGTGTCTATCAGGTTGTGGGTGAACCCGGCCCAGGAAGTATTGCCGCTGGGTACGTGCGCTACAGTTCGGAGCTGCAGGATCCCACCACTATCGCCACACAGAAACGGCGCATTCAGGAGTTTGCCGACAAGAAAGGGTGGAAGATCGTACGCTGGTTCGAGGAGCCTGAGCAGAGCGCGAAGTACGAGGAGATCGAGCAGCGCCCCGTGTTCGCGCAGGTGCTCAATGAGGCTGGGAAGCAGTTCCAGATCGTGCTCTGCTATATGAATAACCGCTGGTCGCGTAACGTTGTGGTAGCCTTCACCTCCCTCACGCGCTTGCGCCAATCGCGCACCTGGTGGGCGACTGCTGATGGCTTGTGGGATATTGATAAGGTGCAGCAGGATGGCTTTGATGTCGCCTTTGCCGTTGATACGCAGATCAATGCCAGCTACGTCCGCCAGCTCTCGAAGCGTACTATCGATGGCAAAGAAGACAGGGCGCGTGATGGATATCATAATGGATGGGTTTCTTTCGGATATCTGCCGCCTGAGTACCCGAAGGCCCCCGATGGAGCGCCTTCAACCTGGCGTCCTCCTCGTATGCCTGTACGACCTGATCCTGTGACGTTTCCAGCGTTGGTGCGTATAGGAGAACTTACTGCGCAGGGTTGGAGCGATAGCGCAATTGCTGATGAGTTGGAAGGATATCTCTCTCGTACATCGCGCTACGGGGAGCGTCTCTTGACGAAGGATACCATCGCAGCTATCCGCCGATCATGGTTTCCACGGGAATTTGCTCCTGGCTGTGGACATGGAACCATAGAAACACCCTCAGGAGAATTGGTCGAGGGCAAACACCAGGCAGCGTGGCCCTATGAGCTGTGGCAGCGCATGGTTGAAGTAAAAGCAAGCCAATATCATCGATCGACGAAGGAGGTGCAAAAACGCTCGCACGAATTTAGCAGGATCATCGTCTGCGCAGTTTGTCTGCGCCCTCTGCGCGTCACGTTCGGGAATGTTAACAAGAACTTCCTTCCCTATTACAGAGATACCAGTGTTGAACGTAAACTTCCATGCTCTGTAGCCGAAGCGGGCTTCTATTCAGTAAGGAGCAGCCTGGTTGTATTACAGTTTGGCGAGATTCTGAGAAGTGTCGAGTTACCTATGAGTTGGCGTGAAGCGATTGCAGAGAGATGTAGGGCGATAGCCAATGTGGACGATGACGAGAGCACGCGGATTCGGAAGCGGCGAGTCGAGCTAGAAGAAGAGCAGAAGCGCTTAATCAATGTCTATACCAAAGGATATATTACAGAGCAGGAAATGGACGAGAAGATGGAGCGTATACGCACCGAATGGTTCACACTCCCTGTTCTGATGGTAAAAGATCCAGAAAGGGCCACACAGGAAACGCTCTCAGCAGGCGAAACGCTGATGCGTATGGTAGATTACTGGAACGAGGCAACTGAAGAGGAACGGCGTGATATGGTGTGGTCGCTCTTAAACGCAGGGGGGTTACTCTATGATCTGGAGCGGCATGTCATCGTCGGCCTCAAACCGCGTACTGCTGTCTTACCAGTCCTGGCTTTGGGACTGGAGGCGACGTCTATGTGGGAGCAGCGTGAGGACGGCCTATGGTTACGCGAGAACTACTGGCCTCCCAAGCTCGATAGAGGGCATCCGCATTTACCATCACATCCGCCGGCTTTAACCCCGGCACAACAAGAGCAGGGCATCATGTTAATTCGGCAGGGGATGTCGCTCCGCAAGATCGCGGAACTCCTCGAAACATCACATGAGTCCGTGCGGCGCTTCTTGAAAGACATGGGGATTGCCATGCAGCCCAGCACGCAAAAGCTGACGACTGAACAACTGGAAGAGGCATACGAGCTACTAAAAGCAGACGTCTCTTTCAGAGAGGTGGCAGAGACGTTTGGCATCAGCGATGCATCTTTAGCAAGGCTGGCGAAACGAGACGGCGTTGTGCTGCGGGCTAAAGGAGAGAAGCTGACCCCGACACAGCGACGGCTAACGATCGAGCAGCGACAAGAGGCGCGCGAGTTAGTCCAGTCAGGCGAATCGCTGAGGCAAACCGCGAAGCTATTCGGTATTAGCCGGAGTGCCTTGATAAGAATACTGAAGGATGGAGCAAAGGAGGAAGGCGAAAGCGAAGAATAATAAAAGGTGACGCACTGGCTCAATTTGCTAGTGCGTCACGCTTACCTTCTTGGAACGGAACCGACGGGATTCGAACCCGCGATCTTCTGCGTGACAGGCAGACATGTTAGGCCACTACACCACGGCTCCTCGTTGATTGATGCACCTTGCTGGGTGCGAATAGGATGATACCAGACAAGCACTACTCTGTCAAGTGCTCGGTGACATCAATTTTTCAGCTCGCTTCGCATATGCATGTTGACATCTGTACTGAGATGCCCTATCTTGTTCTTGAGCGAAAACAGAAACGGATGAACAAACAGTGGGGCGCGATATCCTGGTCGATGGCTATAATATTATTAAAAGAGACGCTTCGTTTCAATCATTGGGAACAAAGCGTCTTGCTGCTGCACGCCAACTACTGATCGACCAGCTTGTCAGTCGATATCGCCATACACCCCATCAGGTCATCATCGTCTTTGATGGCGAAGGCACAAGCGAGCAAACTATTCAGGATCGCCGCGTTCGCATCATTTATTCCCGCGCAGGTGAAACCGCCGACAGTGTTATTGACCGTTTAGCTGTTACGGCGCGAGCGGAGGGCCGCGAAGTGGAACTATACAGCGATGACACTGAGGTGAGGCAATCGGTTGCTCGACAGGGCGGGAACGTAGGTTCCGCTGCACAACTTACGAAACAATTGAACGCGGCGCCTTCCGACCTTGCTCGCCTTTCACACCATCGCCAGCAGGCACGTCGTCAATATGGCCTCGATCCCACACAAAAATACAATCTTGATAATGAATATCAATCACCTTCGTCGCATGGCCACAAGAGGAAAAAAGCCTCAAGGCACAAGAAGTCGTAGAATCTTACTTCTTTGCAACTGACGGAAGTTCTTCTACCTCTGCATTCTCCAGTAGCTGTTCTGACCTGTTTTCTGAACCGGTTGATTTGGATTTCTCGGATTGCTTACGCAAGCGAGCTTTCAAAACATAGGTAAATCCCTCGATCACAATCTTACGCGACATCTTAGATTTTCCCACGCGTCGATCCATAAAGACAATTGGAGTTTCGACGATCTTGAAACCATGCTTCATTACTCGATAGGCCAGCTCTATCTGGAAAGCGTAACCCTGTGATTGGATGGTGTCCAGGTCGATATTCTCCAAGACCCTGCGCCGGTAACAACGATATCCTGCCGTACAATCATGCACAGGGATACCCAGCATAAAACGCGCAAAGATATTGCCACCACCGCTGATCAGGCGCCTTAGCATCGTCCAGTTGGGGGTATCGCCTCCTGGAATGTAGCGCGACCCAATCACTAAATCTGCATGCTCGATAGCTTTGAGAAAATCAGGAAGATAACGTGGATCATGCGAGAAATCGGCATCCATTTCAAAAGCTGCATCGTAGCCGTGTTCAATCGCATATTTAAAACCCGCAATATAGGCTGTGCCCAGTCCCAACTTAGCAGAACGATGCAGCACACGTACTTGCGCATGCTGGTGTTGAAGCTCATCAGCAAGTTCCCCTGTGCCGTCTGGCGAATTGTCATCGACAATCAAAATATCAGTTTCAGGCGCATACGAAAATATCTCTTTAACCAGGGGAGGGAGATTATCTATTTCGTTGTACGTCGGAATGATAATTAACGTTTTCATATAACTTGTCTCCAGTACTTGATAGCATCGGTGCCGTTTGCAAATGTGTTTGGCTTGCATCTTCGAGTAATACTCCTTTGATGGCAGGCCCTTGGTTTTCCGACATTTCCACTTACGAGGGGAAATGTCAATAAGCAACCCCCCTACTCCCTCACTTCGGTAGTACATAGAGCACAACAATAATTAATGCTACACACAACACAACGGTTCCAAGCATATGCCGGTCACGCAACAGTACCTCTTCGGGACTTCCCCCTTCCATACGCATATATATCAGGTACAAGTAACGGAACATGCCGTATAACACCAGTGGGATAGTGATCATCAAACGATGATTCCCGGTTGGCCCCTGAAAGGTATAGAGGCTGTACGCTATGATCGTGGCAGCGGTCACAATCGTAATCATCTGATCCAGGAGCGGCAGACTGTATTCTTTCAGAATCTGGCGATGGTTGCTCGCCTCACCTTGTAGTAGTACCAATTCATGTCGTCGCTTGCTTAACGCCAGGAACAACGACAACAGAATCGTAACCAGGTATAACCAGGGTGAGATCGTCACTGGAATAACGACGGCGCCCGCCAGTATACGTAAAACGAAGCCACTCGCAATGATAAATACATCCAACAACACAACATGTTTGAGGCGCACGCTATACAGCACCATCAAGAGTAAGTAAGTGGCAACCGTAAGCGCAAAGAGAACGTTTGCTCCTCCCAGCGAAGCGAAGATATTGGTTTGCTGCTGGGTCGGGATGCTAAAAATAAGTAATGTTAATCCAGCACAACACAGGATCAGGATACCAATAGTCGCAATTGCCCACGAGATCGGCAGGTTGCCTGATGCAAGCGGCCGTTTACTTTTAATGGGATGCTGGCGATCGTGTTCGAGGTCCAGCAGATCATTGAGTACATAGATGCTGCTGGATGCCAGGCAGAAGACGACGAATGCTACGGTTGTGCGTTCGAAAGACGCGAGGTTAAACAGTTGTTGCGCAAATATGATACCAACGAAAAGAGCCAGGTTTTTGGTCCACTGCCTGGGTCGCATCGACACCACTACCGCGCGAAAACGACCTCCGATTCCTGATGTAGAAGATTTGGTTTTTACACCGTTAGTTGTTGAGGAACGTAACCCTTTCTGCTCTTCAGTTTTTTTCTCTTGCGCTATCCTCATTTTTTCCAAGAGTTATAGGATCCCTTCAACGCCAAAAGACAACATACCGGCTCTCCCCTTGAGACGAACTGCAATCATTAGGAGTAACAAACTCATCCAGGTCTTCGGTTTGTGCCGGTATGTTCTTTATTAGTAGATGCGTCGCTTCAAATCGGCTATGCGATGCAGTGTGATCCTATGTTTATCGGTGCTGATAAAGTCCTTGTCTGTAAAATAGCCCAGCACCTTATTTACGCTCTCACGTGAAGCCCCGACCATAGAGGCAAGCTCTTGTTGTGTCAAGCGTACATCGATACGGATACCATCCTCGGTTTTGACGCCGTGCGCATCAGCTAACTCCAGCAGTTTTTTCGCCACACGCCCATACACATCCAAAAAGATCAGATCTTCAACCATCTGATCGGTGTTACGTAGACGTTTGGTCAGGGCTTCTAGCACCAGTATAGCAATCTTGGGATTTTTCAGGATAGCATTATGAAAGTCGCTTCGTTGTAATGTGTGGCATTCAACCCTTTCCAAAGCGACGGCGTCAGTAGAGCGAGGCAAGCCATCAAGGAGGGCAAATTCACCGAAATACTCTCCTTTACCAAGTACAGCCAGTGAAACTTCTTGACCGTCAGGGCTAATAATGCAGATTTTGACTTTACCGTCTTTAATCATGTAAAGCACCTGTCCAGGGTCATCGCGGTGGAATATTACCTCACCGGCTCGAAAGGTACGTCGTTTAGCGACAGATGACAGCGCTTGAATATCTTCGTTGGGAAGGTCGGCAAAAATTGATACCTGTTTGAAATATGAGGTCTCTTTATCTGGCTCCATACTCTTTATTTCCTTCATACGTTCCGTCATTGCTTACTATCGTTATCTCCCTGCATTTGGATAACTTATACTAACGCACTTTCAGCTATCATGCAAGAGTGTTGACCTACTTTTTTACCGATCAACATAGAAACGTATCTAACAAAACACCGGAAGACATTAATGTAGCTTGCGCCAGGTAATAATGGGCTGTATACTAACACACAACTATTTGAATCTTCTATCTAGCGAAGCAACGTTTTGCAAAAGGAGGAACAAACATGGCTGGAGAGGCTGTATCCCCAACAGCGATGTCGCTCTTTAGCGATATCTTAGTGCTTGATCTAACCAGCACCATTCGTGGTATGCATTGTACGAAGATGTTTGGCGACTATGGCGCTGAAGTCATCCTGGTAGAGCCTGTTGGCGGGAGCCGGGCACGACAGATCGGCCCTTTTGCCAATGGAAAACCAGGTCTCGAGACGAGTCTTCACTTTGCTCACCATAACCGCAACAAGAAGAGCATTACCTTGAACTTGCACAAGACCAGGGGACAGGAAATATTACGTGACCTCGTTCATTCCGCAGATATACTGGTCGAGGATTGGCCCGTTGGAGCCTTAGATGCTCTGGGACTGGGTTTTGCTGACTTGCATGAGATTAATCCTCGCCTGGTCATGTGCTCAATCACCGGGTTTGGGCAAACCGGACCCTATGCAAACTATAAGACCAGTAATATTGTCGAGAATGCTATGAGTGGCCTGATGAGTATTACTGGGCCTATCGACAAACCTCCCACCATGAGTGGGGGACAACTGGCGGAGCATAACACCGCTGTACATGCAGCCTTTGCTACTGCTGCTGCCCTGCTCTATCGCGATCTGCATAATGCAGGTCAGCACATCGACGTTTCGGCGCAGGAGTGCGTTGCTAATGTACTGGAGAATGCAATTGAACAATACACCTATACTGGTGTGATACGCAAACGGGCTGGTAGTCGTCATCCCACCGCCTGGCCTTGCACTGTTTTACCCTGCCAGGATGGCTATGTCGGTATGTGTTGTACGCAGTTAAAAGAAGTACGTGCTGCTGCCTTACTTGCCGAAGATCAAGAGCTGGCGGATGATCCTGTTTTAGCTAATCAGTTTGAGCGCAGGGCTCGCGCCGATGAGCTTGAGCCTCGCTTGATCGACGGGTACATGAGGTATGGGAAGGCAGAACTGTTTCATCGAGGGCAGGCGTTGGGGTGTCCTATCGCCATGACTAGTGATGCTCGCGATTTGGCTAATGACCCTCACCTCAATGAAGTCGGTTTTTTTGCCGAGTTTGAGCATCCTGTGATCGGCACATATAAGGATATCGCGGCGCCAGTCTATTTCACAGAAACCCCAGGCGTCATGCGAAGCTCGGCTCCATTGTTAGGACAACATACTGCTGAGATCCTGCATAGTGTTGGACTTGGTGAGGCTGAATTGTCGTTTCTGCGCGCCGATGGCGTTATTTAAGAAAGAGGAGAGCAATCATGCTGAACGATGCACTCGCTGGATTTCGCTGTGTTGATTTCTCGTGGGTCTTTGCAGGACCGTATTGTGGACAGTTACTAGGCGACCTGGGCATGGAAATGATTAAGATCGAGAGCCGCAAACGCATGGATGTTGTGCGCAACTATCCGCCTTTCGCTCATGAGGATCGTCGTCTCAACTCGAGCGGCTACTGGAATACGCATAATCGCAGCAAATACAGTGTCAACCTCGATATGAAGAGCGAGAAGGCGCGTGATCTCATCACCCGACTGATTGCTATGAGCGATCTCGTGCTGGAAAACTTCAGCGCTCGCGGCATGAAAGCCATTGGCTTTGATTATGAGCGCCTGCGCGAGATCAACCCCCGTATTGTGTACTGTTCTATGGCGGGCTTTGGGCATCGCGGTCCGTATAAAAACTATGTCGCGTATGGCCCCATGCAGGAGTCACAGGCAGGCATCGTGAACTTGACGGGCTGGCCGGATGGACAACCCTCGCGTGTTGGGACAAGCTACCCCGACGCCGCTGGTGGCGTGAGCGCCGCGTTTATGATTGTTGCCGCGCTCCGTCATGCCAGGCGCACTGGCCAGGGACAATGGATCGACATTGGTCAGACACTCACGGCTGTCGCGCTCACTGATACCGCCGTCATTGAATATACCGTCAATGGCGAGATCCAGCAGCGCAATGGTGATTATCATCGCTTCTTCGCGCCCCATAACATCTACCCGTGTAGCGGAGATGACCAGTGGTGCGCAATTTCCGTTGAGAACGATGCGGAGTTTGCAGTACTGGCTACGACAATTGATCAGCCTGAACTGGCGCATGATGCGCGTTTCGCGACGAATGCCGCCCGTATTCAAAATCGGCAGGCACTCGATGAACTCATCAGCAAGTGGACCGCACAATACGACCACTACGATGTGATGCACCGTTTGCAAGCGGTAGGACTTGCCGCAGGCGCAGTTCTGAGCACGGGCGAATTTGTTGAGGATGAGCATATCAAGTCGCGAGGCTATATGGAGAGCTTTGATCACCCGGTTGCAGGCGAGAAACTCTATCCAGGTGTACCATTCAAGATGTCGCTGACCCCTGGTTACATCCATCGTCCTGCTCCATGCCTGGGAGCGGATACCGAGTATATCCTGAAGAGTCTGCTTGGTATGAGCGATGAACAGATCAAGCAACTGGATGACGAGGGGATACTGGTCTGACACTCCCCGGGCTCAAGCTGCGGGGGTTCTTGGTTCATCGAGGTTACTTGCCCAACAGTCTCGCAACTGGGAGGTAGAGGTCACCTTTCCCCAAGCGTTTTATGAGACTCGCTCATAGGTTGCCCTGTGCCCCAGGGTACCGTCCAATGCTTCTGTCACAATGTTGATAGCGGCATTCTCATCTCGATCCAGGACAAGCCCGCACTTGGGACACACATGTGTCCTGGTCGAGAGTGTTTTCTGCACACGTTCCCCACATCCAGAACAATTCTGGCTTGTATAGTGGGGTGGAACGGCTACCACTTCTATCCCATGCATCACAGCATAGGCTTTGACCCACCCGAGGAATCGTCCCCAGGCTACGTCATGAATGCTCTTGGCAAGTTTACGGTTCTTGACCATGTTGTGTATCTGAAGGTGTTCATAGGCAATCAAATCGTGAGATGAGACTAACGTGTTTGCTGTTTTGCGAGCAAAATCTTCACGCTGCCGTTGCACTTTCAGGTAGGCTTTTGCCAGTTGCTTGCTGGCTTTCTTGCGATTCTTGCTCTTCTTTTGTTTGCGAGACACTTGCCGATGCAAGCGTTTGAGTTTCTGCTCAGCCTTGCGGTAGTGACGTGGGTTCTCGACGGTATTCCCGTAAGAGTCTGCATAGAAGACTTTCAATCCCATGTCAATGCCTACTACACTCCCAGTATAGGTATGATCTATTTTGCGCTCTGCCTGAACTGAGAACTGGCAATAGTAGCCGTCGGCTCGATGCACAATGCGAACCCGTTTGATTTGCTTGACAGGGAAGGCTGCAATCTTTTGCTTGGGATTGCCGACCATCCGCAAACGCCCGATACCACAGCCATCGGTGAAGGTGATGTGCTTGCCATCCGGCTCCAACTTCCAACCCGTCTGTTTGTACTCTACTGAGCGGTTATCATGCTGGAATTTTGGATAGCCCTTCTTGCCAGGCTTGTGCAGCTTGCAGTTCTCATAGAAGCGGCTAATGGCCAACCATGCACGATCAGCAGAGGCTTGACGAGCCTGGGAATTTAGGCAAGAAGCAAAGGGATACTCTTTAGCCAATTGAGCACAATAGCATTGCAGATCGTTCTTGGAGATACCACGCCCATCCATCCACAGGCGAAGACACTTATTGCGGATGAATTGTGTGATCCGTATCGCTTCATCCATGGCGGTATTTTGCTGTGTGTTGCCAGCAACTTTGTACTCGAAGATCAGCACGCCTCTTGCCCTTTCACGTGTTCTCTGCTATACTGAGTATACATCAATAGCTAGCATACGTCAAGGGGAAAACACCTATGAAACGAACAAATGTCTATCTTTCTGAAAAGCAATTAGAGCGGCTTCGGGTACGTGCTGAGCGAGAGGGTGTAGCCATAGCAGAACTGGTACGACGTGCTATCGATGCATTCCTGGCTTGGGATGATCCAGCGTATACCCCTCATCCCAAGCCCCAAACAAGGAACGCCCATTCATCCCCGGCTTGAAAGCCTGCTTCTTACCCACATTTTTGGGAAGGCGCTTGCCAGGTGGTTCTACAAAGCAGTGTTTCATTCAAACTCTACAGTACGAGTCGCTTTCCCAGGCTCGTTCACAAAATCGATTTGTTAAATGTGGGTAAGAAGCAGGCTTGAAAGCGCGGGGCCTTCTGAACCGTTTTCTGTAAGTCTCAAATGGGGGTATGGCGCCTGAATGTCAACTTCTGGGGAATTCACGGGTCTTGAAAATGCTTCGCAACTGTGAGGGAACCATCCAGGTGCCATGCCTATAGGATACTATGAAATAACTTGAAACTCAATGAAATAGTACTATCTTGCAGGGCTATTCAAAAGTGATCAAAGCGAGGTTGAAAGGTGCTGATCGTCCCTTTCAACCTCGCTTTGATGTTTTATGCTTGCCGCCGCAGGCAGCGAATGAGAAAAGAATTGATTGGGGTCACCGGATACCAGGCAGAGGGAGCCTCGCCTCCTGCGCCCCCAGACAATTAAACCCCCAGGCCTATTGAGATGCGAGGACCGCCTCTGACGCTACAGCTTCATCCAACGCGCCTGGCGTTCGGCGGCTTCTGAGACGGAGCAGTAGGGCACAGGCATAGAATATGATCACCGGTATAAGTAGCATGCGATAACCAAACAACATGCTGAAATACTCCAATCCGCCTCCAACCATGATGCCAAGCAGGTTTGAGGCGAAAGCAATATCCGCCGTTTCACTATCTCGAAACGAATTCGTGAAGATAATGTTGGCCAGAAACACCGGCGTGAAAGCCATTACACTTGCTAGCATATACCTGAGAATGGGGTTGCTCAGCAGCAGCGCATCGGGCGGCAAGAGTATATTCAAAAGGAGTGCCCCGAAGAGCAACAGGTAAAACACGCTGATTCGCTTGAACTTAAAGTGTTTGTTTACCACGATCGCCAGCAGCACACCACTCAGGATAGCGAAAAAGACCAGCGAGTTGACCAGCCAGGTGGTGCCGAACAGGAGGGAGAAAGTGGTCAGGCTTTTGACTTCAAGCAGCATAAAGGCCATGCCCAGGAAGAACATATGCCAGTCAAAGCGGCGCAGCGTCTTTCGGGGAGCGAACGTCACCGTGCCAACCAGCGCATAGATAGCAACCATAGCGAGGCCGAGGATGTAAATGGTCGGGAAACTCCGATCTTGCAGGTAGAGGAACGGCCAGTCGTCGGTTGCCGGGGTAGCTGAGGTCAAGGGAAAATAGCCCTGACCAATAATGCTCAGTTTTTTAGAATTCGCAGCCACAGGCTGCTCATGATAGGTGCCAAACTCACCCTGCGGCAGCGTTGCCAGGCGCGGTCCCGCCATAATCGCTGTAGCGCGTCCCGCGCCGCCATAGGTCGTCACAAGCGGCTGCTGGTGGAAGACATTACCCGCCATGTCGGACAATTTCTGAACCAGCCAGTTAAACCTGTAGTAGTTGTACAGCACAACCAGGCCGTTACTGGTCAGGCGCGTCCGCGCCGTCGCGAGTGCATCCTGCGTGAGCAGGAAACTTTCGAGACGCAAACTGGTGTTGCTCGAGGTGAGCGTCAGTGAGTCGGGCAAAGCGAATATAATCAGATCATAGTGATCGGTGGTATTCTGCAGGAAACTGCGCCCATCATTGATGACAACATGAACGCGCGGATTGCTGTAGGGTTTATCCGGGTGGAGCTGAGCGCCAAGCTGCTGGATCGTCGGATCAATCTCTACCGCCGTGATCGAATCGACACCATGCGCCAGGGCGATCGCGGTGTCAGATCCGGTCCCGGCTCCCAGAATCAGCGCGTGGTGGAACGACCCGCTGCCAAATATGCGATATACCTCCTTGTAGAATGGCTCCTTGTTCTGCCAGGGAGTCATCTGCTGATGCCCCGTACCGTTTACATCGACGAAGTAGCCATTGGGAGGGATTGGTCGAAGGATGATTTTATAGTATGGTGACCAGTAAGCGCCGACCTGGAGCCGGCCAACCTCGATGAGAGTAGCAGCCAGGACGACTGCTACTAATAGCACTGTTCGTTTCGCGCTGAGCAGCAGCACGAGGACGCACAGGACGGAGAACCAGGCCAGCGGCGGTAAAGTAAAGTAGGACATCGCGGAGAAGGCGGCGATTCCAGCCAGGCTGCCGATGATATCATAGGTGTACGCGGTCAGTGGACGTAACTGAGAGAACAACTTGCCAAAGGAACGAGCTAGGGGAATGAAGCAGAGCGTCACCATTCCGAAAATGATTGGCAACACCAGAAAGTTTTCTGCCTGGGCGGTCTGCTCGGATATTCCGTAGTAGAGAACCTGCGTTGAATTGATGAGAAGCGTGAACTTCGTCTTCGCGATGATAACGACCAGCAGCGCTACCAGTACCGGGAACGGGGGAAACCAGAAACGCTCGCGGCGCGCTGAAAGCATACCGAGGCCAATGCCCAGGAAAGAAGCCATCAGGAGAAAGTTGTTAAAATAACTCAGGTAGCGGACGTAGGATGGAATCCAGCGAATG
>JBKPAZ010000213.1:0-14194 GCA_046726655.1 Chloroflexota bacterium | reverse complement strand
ACAAAACGCCGTTTAGTGAGGAGACGCTCCTGCGAATTGGGCAGCTTAAAGAGGTCTACGGTATGGATTATGGTGTGAGCGCAAGTCATCGTTTTACAGAGGATTCATCAAAAGTCAAGGATTAACAAGAATCAAAAAAATGAGAAACTGGTGTGAGCGTGTTGTAATATAAGAAGGAGCAAACAATGAAAGATCGTATTCTTATCGGCAGGCGAAAGCAGATATTCGATGTATCGGCTGAGAACTGGCGGAAACATCTCGCGGGGACACGACAGCATGGGCAGGTAAGATTAAGCTTTATGACAGCCGACCATCATCGTGTCAGAAGCTTCGCAGTACGCGAGCTGCCTCGCAACCTGGGAAAGTCTTTGAGCGCTGAGGAGATTGCGCGAAGATTAGCTCTGCCGCTTGTCAGAGTTATCGCTATTCTTGAAGAGCTGCAGGAGAACCTGTTTTTCCTGGTTCTAAACGATGCGGGAGAAGTGAGCTGGGCTTTTCCGGTGACTTCGGATTGGACACCCCATCGTTTGAGCTTCAGCAGCGGTGAGAGTGTATTTGCGGCTTGAGCGGAGGATGCGATTGCAACGCCTTTCGTGCAAGGGCGCTTACGTAATGAGAGACTTCTGGTCAAAATCGAGAGCGGGTGTGCGCATTGTGGTCAGAAGCTCCACATCACCTTCGATAGTGAACTTAAGTGGAGCATCCTGGAGGAAGACGCGAATCCGCTGGTGTTCGAGCCAGACGTTGACTGGGGACATTTCAAAGGTTC
Organism: Chloroflexota bacterium; assembly: GCA_046726655.1. Lineage (GTDB taxonomy): Bacteria > Chloroflexota > Ktedonobacteria > Ktedonobacterales > Ktedonobacteraceae > DATMNR01. Next base: position 13,425 of record JBKPAZ010000213.1, on the reverse strand, counting down.
AACTATCATTCACGACTATTGACGGAATTCTTTATTCTTCTGGTCAGAAGAGCATGCAAAGGAATATCGTATGAACCAGCAGCAAGTAGATGGGGTGTATCTGACAATGGCTCAGATAGCTTATGCTAGCAGAATAGCGCAATCGGCGCTTTTTGGGTTTGAGGAAGAAAGTCGATTTTGAGGCTGCGCCATCTCCCCTGAAGGTTCCGGATATCCTGTGGGCTGCCATACGTGGGTAGCAACATGAGAGAAAAATATAGTAGAAAGAAGAGGGCGACTGTGCAATAAAATGAAGCACAGTCGCTTTTATCTTTTAGTGGCCGGGTTTGGTGGGTGTAGGTGAAGGTGTAGATGTAGGCGTACCCGCCGGGGTAGGCGACCCCGTGGGTGTTGGCGACGGTACGACTGTCTTAGTTGGCGTCGGTGAGACCAGGATAGCTGTGAAGTAGGCTGCCGAGGGTATTGTACAAGGTTTGACGTCCGCACTTGGAGGTGTGAAGGTTATCGTTATGGTAACAAGTTTGTTGATCGCACTGGGTTTTATGGCCACGGGGAAAACTGCCAGTCCGTCGGAAGTTGTTTTGGCATTCAAGGTATCGGTAGTTCCATCAGGCCATTGTATTGTTGCGGTGGCACTAGCACCGGCTACCCCTTCGGGGTTACCGTCTACATCAATATGTGTGTATTTGCCGAAGACGCTGACGATACTTGTTGAATTGAATTGGGGTGAGGTATCGGTTGCCCAGCCTCCGCAATAATAATCATTGCGCGGTGGAGTTGGGGAGCCGATGACCTGGCCCAGGTTGATTGTGACGGTGACAACGGGAGTACCAGGATCTAACTGGCTGCTGCCATTACCACTGCAGGCGATGACGAGAAGGCTGAGAAGAAGAAGAAAAGAGATTGCGCCACATTTTATTAATAGGGTGAGAAGAGTATTTCTTTTATGTTGCCGGGAGAACATAGGTCGAAGACCGCCTTAATTTACAAGATACTGTATACCTGCTGAGAATTTTCTGGATCAGTATAGCATGATGATGTATATCTGCCGTATTATCTGAGCCTGCCTGCCATAAAAGTACTATGGTTGAATGCGGCTGAGTGTATCATCAGAATAAACGTTGGTGGCAGGAGAATGTGGCTGTGAACCTCCGCTACGTGGGATATCGAGGTGTACAAAGCGACTTCTCTCAGTGGCAAGCCAACTTTCCAGGACGTCAGGAGCGATTACAAGCAGAAATAAAGCTGCCTGGTAGTGAGCGATGAGTCGTACCGATGAAACGAGGTAACTGGCCTTGCAGAAATGGATCTGTACAGGCCAGTTACCTCATTTCATCGGGATCAGGCACTGGGTACAAATTGCGCCAGCCCCCCTCATTGGACGTTGACCGTTAGATTCATGCCTGGATGAATAGTACAGTAGAGCTGGAATGTACCAGCCGTGTTGAATGGTCCGATAGGTGCACTATCATTGCCATTGTAAGTGACATCTACGGTTGGCGCTCCGCTTTCTGTCTTGGGCTGCGGGGTGTTACCATTCCAGGTGCCATTTTTGATGATGTGCTCCACTGGCACATCATCGACCAGGGTGAGCATCTCGCCCTTTTTGACGGTTATCGAGCTTTGGACAAAGCTAGCTCCGCTCATATGAACCTGGGGGCCGCTAGGAAGAGTAGCTTCATCGTAGATTGCACAGGAGGCGAGGATGACGGTCAATAAGCCAAATACGAGTAAGCCTACGAGTATTTTTTTATACATTGGTATTCCTTTCGAGTTGGGATTTTCGAGATTGCGTTCGTGTGAACGAATAGCACTCGTTGTTGGAGTACTAGCCAACGGTACAATAATCAGGTGCTATATACATCATATCAGGAAGATTGCGTAGGTTCCAGTGAGAAATCTTCATTCCGAACAGCCATCGTAATAGCCTGATTGCGTTCAAGCTACAGCTACCGCCAGAATCTCCCGCCAGTAATGGTAGATCAGGGTGTGGCCTTCGCCAGGGTAGAATCGAGGTTCGCAATCGGGAAGCGAGCGTGCCACGTATCTTCCCATGTGGAGGGGTACAGTAGTATCCTGCTCGCCATGCCAGAGGTGAATCTTTTTGTGAATGTCTTGGAGGCGGAACTCCCAGGGAGTGGCGAGCGTGACGACTTCCCAGTACACGCCTTGCGCACCGTTACGATAGGCTTCGACGAGATCTTCACGATCTATAGCTTGTATTTCGGGCCGGGCAAAAGCCTCTTTGTCGGTTTGAGGCGCTGACATTGGCACCAGCTTTTTGGCTGCTGTTGGATTTCGTCGTACCATCCTGGCCGTTGGCTCAAGCGCAAGGCGTGCAAGCTCCCAGGGCATTCGTCGAGCGATACCAAGCCCAAAGCGCATGGATCGCATCATGCCCTTCGTGGCCTCCGGGTTATCCACCGGTCCCATGCCACTAATCACGATTGCCGAGGTCAGGCGTTCGGGCATCTTGTAGGCACAAGCCAGCAGGTAAGGACCGCCTCCTGAAAGCCCTATAGCCGCGAATTGGTCAATGTTGAGCGCTTCGGCAAGTTGGGCCAAATCATCGGGCCAATCCAGCAACTTACGGCCTGGCTGAAAATCGGACAAGCCATAACCGGGTCGATCCATCGTGATGATGCGTGCGCCAAGCTCGGTGGCAATCGAATCATCGGGGTGGCGTTGTCGTCGCGAGCCGGGCAAGCCATGGAAAAAGAAGACCGGTGTACCGTGAGGGTCTCCGTATTCAGCATAACCCAGTACTCGTCCATCTTGTAGATGCAATACGTTGTCAGTTGTGTTTGATATGTTCAGCATAGCTCTTCTCGCAGGGAGGCAAAGACACGCTCAGGTGTCATCGGGAGCTGGGTCATACGCACGCCGACTGCGTCCCTGATGGCATTTGCGATAGCTGCGGCCACCGGGACCACGGGCGGTTCGCCCACCCCTTTGGCGCCGAACGGGCCAAGCTCGGACGGCACCTCAACCAGCAGCGGCGTGATGGTGGGCACGTCCTGGCTCTGCGGCAGCGCATAGTCCATCAGCGTCGAGGTGAGCAACTGTCCTTGCTCGTCGTATATCATTCGCTCAAACAGCGCCCAGCCGATGCCCTGGACCACCCCGCCGTGGATCTGGCCCTCCACCTCAGCCGGGTTAATGGCACGGCCAACGTCCTGGGCCGCAAGGTAGTCGAGCACGCGCACCTCGCCCGTCTCAGGATCAATGGCGACCCTGGCCAGGTGGGCGGCGAACATGGGCGAGGAGACACGATTGGCCGAGCGACCACGACCGTAGACCGGCTCGTAGGCAGCGCCAAAATTCATAGAGTTGGCGGCGATCTGCTGCAACGTGACATGCTTCTCAGGCACCCCCTTAACCATCGCCTTCCCATTCCGCAGCTCCATGTCCTCGGCTGCCGCCTCCAGCATCTCAGCTGCAATGCTAAAGACCTGGTTGCGCGCATCACGCGCCGCCGCCAGCACCGCTGCTCCCACCGTATAGGTCGTCTTGCTGCCAGCAGAGAGGCCGCTATATGGCATAGCATCGGTGTTATCATGTGTCACGTTCACGGCTTCGGCTGGCATGCTCAACTCCTCGGCGGCGATAAGTACCAGTGAAGCATCTGAGCCAGAAAGATCGACACTGCCCACCACCACGGTAAAGGTGCCATCTTGCTCCAGCCGGCAGAGGGCTGCGGCAGGCTCAGTTCCACCGGGCCAACCACCGGCGGCGACGCCTATCCCAATCTTCCAGTCTTTCAGTTCCGCTGGCGCTTGCTGCCTGGCCTGCTCGCGCTGCGTCCACAAGGGATGCTGCTGGATCTGCTCAAGACACTCCAGCAGGCCGATGCGCGGCCAGTGGCCGCGCATGATACTCGGGTCACCCTCTTTGAGGGCATTGAACTGGCGGAACTGGAGCGGGTCCATCCCAAGCTGCTGGCAGAGTTCCTGCACCGTTGATTCCAGTGCGAAGTAGGCCTGCGGACCAGCAGGGGCGCGATAGGCGCCGGTACCGGGCTTGTTGGTCTGAACCACGTCGCAACGGATATCCAGGTTGGGACAGCGATAGATGGCGGCGAAATGGAAGCCACTGAAGCCAGCAAGAGGATTGGGATAGGCTCCCGAATCAAGAATCATCCTGACCTGGATGGCGGTGAGCGTGCCGTCCCTCTTCGCGCCGAGTTTGACGGTGATCACTGTTTGCGGCGCGGGGTTCCCGGCCAGGAGATCTTCCTGGCGTGTGTAGATCAACCGCACCGGCTTGCGCAGGCGGGACGCCACCGCTGCTGCCAGCGGCTCAAGCAGGGTCTCCTTCCCGCCAAATCCTCCACCGATGGGCACAGGCTCGACACGGATCTGTCGCTCAGGCATCTTGAGCGCACTGGCGACTGCCGAGCGCACACTGAACAGACCCTGTGTGCTGGGCCAGATCACCAGGTGATGGCCGGAAGGGCTTGGCGCTACGGTGACAGACTGCGGTTCCATATAGGACTGGTGTACCGGGTGGGTGCGATAGCTGCATTCGACTAACACCTCAGCCGCTCGCAAGCCAACCTCGATATCACCCATCCTCAGAGGTGGTGTCTGGCTGAAATTTGGCGAATGTTCCTCTTCCTCGACCTCCGCTCTCTCTCCCGGGACGGTAGCGTGCTCGCCCCCTGCGGCGACTGCCGAGATCTCACTGCGAGAGCGGGTCAGGGGCGAATCTGGTCGTATAGCAGCCTCAGGATCAATGACGACAGGCAGCAGATCGTAATCGACCTCCACGGCGGCGGCTCCATCCTCGGCGCTAGCCTCCGTCTCGCCGACCACGATGGCCACAGGATGCCCGCACCACACTACTTCTTGCTGTGCCAGTGGAGATTGCGAACGAGAGAGTGGATCAGCCTGGGCCATCCCCAGCGTTTCGGCGGTAAAAACAGCTACGACTCCTGGCACAGCCAGAGCAGCCGACGTATTGATGTTCAGAATGCGTGCATGGGCATATGGGCTGAGGACCAGATGTGCATACAGCATGCCTGGCAACGCCTGATCTCCTGCGTAGCGCGCACGTCCGGTCACTTTGTCAGGTCCATCCTGGCGGGGGAGAGAGGTGCCAACCAGAACAGGTTGAGTTGTTTGCGTCATAGGGAAAATTTCTCCTTTTTATGAACCGATTAGATATATGTAACAAGAGTATGACTGCTTACAGATACCCCTGCTCCAATAGCCGCTCCGCAGTCCGCGCGAAGCCTTCGGCTGAGGGAATCGCAACATCGAGCGCATCGGCCATGCGGTCGATGATGTTAAAGAGTGCACAGACAACGAGGGCATCCTCGATGGCGTGCTCACTGACTCCCACTGCTCGCAGTGGCGTGATATCCCCAGGCTCAATCTCCCCTGGGGTCAGCGTGACCTTCTCTAGCAAGTCTAACGTCACCCTTAGCTTCTCACCAATGGGGGCGGTACGCCAATCATCCAGGACAGCCGCGACCTTCTCACCGGTGAGCGCCTTTGACGCAACTGCGCCATGGGCTCCTGTTCAATAGGTACACTGATTCGTGCGTGAGACGAAAGCAGCGAACAACTCCCGCTCACCAACGCTCCAGTCTGAGGGTCCACGCAGGGCAGCCTCTAAATAGGCCGAGAACGGCTGGCCGAACAGTTCGGGGCGGTAGGACAAGGTACGCCGAATGTCGGAGACCGGTTCATCTCGTCTGACCTGCTCAATCTTTTTGAGTCGCATTGGTGTCTCCTTTCAGGGCCGCTAGTCCGCGCTCCAGTCGTACTATGCCGGCTCCAAGTGCCGCACTCACGGTAATTTCGAAGATCGCATCCTCGCTGTAGCCTGCTCTTCGCAAGGCCTCGATGTCTTCATCGGTGGTCTTGTAGGCAGAGAGAGCAACTTTTTTGACATAGGCAACCAATGCCGGGGGACCCTGCACGACCGGTTGAGGTGAGCTCGAGCTCAACTGAGCAGACTGCTCTTCAATGGCACGTCGTAGTGTGGGATCGGTCTCACCAGGACTATTGAGCACCGCATCGATGAGACGCTGTGAATGTATCGTATAACGCGTGTGCAAACGATCGATCATTTCTCCTTCCCTCCTGTACTGCAGGCGTGACGAGGGGAATCAACGCCTACGTGCTTTGTTCTTCTTCCTGACAGGACACACGAAAGGTGATTAAAACAGAGCGATGATACTTTTCCCAGTCACCGCCAGGCAAGATCTTCTTACATCAATGATACGGTCTGCATATTGCATTTGCAAGGTATTTCAGCCTGTAGTGCTCTATGCTAGCGTTGCTGTACTCATTACCATACCACATCAGGACACACGGAAAGCCGAAGGACACAGGTGTACCAGCGCGCATTGCGCGCAGAGCGGCTTACGAGCCAGGCAAATCGCGCGTCCGTGATAAATCAACATGTGGGAGAGGTCAAGCCAGTCCTTGCGGGGAATGATGCGCATCAAATCCTGTTCGACTTGTACCGGGTCTTGATTGGTTGTCCAGCCAAATCGCCGCGCCAGGCGACCCACGTGCGTATCGACGACGATGCCCTCGACGATGCCAAAAGCGTTGCCCAGCACCACATTGGCGGTTTTGCGTCCCACTCCGGGCAGCGTGACGAGATCCTCCATCCTGCGTGGCACTTCGCCATCGTAATTGGTCATGATACGCTGGGCAGCGGCGCGAATGTTCTTCGCCTTGATGTGGTAAAAGCCGGTTGATTGAATATCCTTCTCCAGTTCTTCCTGGCTCACCGTCGCGTAATCCTCCACGCGGCGATATTTCTTGAACAGATTAGCCGTGACCCTATTCACGAGGACGTCAGTACTTTGTGCCGAAAGCATCGTGGCCACCAGCAATTCAAGTGGGTTAGAGAAGTTGAGCGAAGTCCTCGCATCAGGGTATAGGTGCCGCAGTTCTGCAAGAATGGCTGTTACTTGTTCAGGTGATCCGGGAGGTGGTCCTGCATAAGCGGGTGGTGAGACTCTATTCACTATTTCTTTCCTTGACTTTCGTACATTTCAAGCAACTCTTCCACTGTTGTTGCATCCTCAGGCTTTTTATCCTTCTCCCTAAATGCGACGAGCCTTGGAAATCGCAGCGCATATCCCGGCTCACCTTCTACTTTTCCGGCGGTATGGATGGGCGAACGCGTGATTTCATCTGCCAGCACTTCGATGACGATTTCGGGCTCGAGCCACACGCTCGGTTCGATCAGCGACCAGACGCGGGCCGGCTTGTGATCAACTACCAGTCCTTTGGTACGCTCCCTGATACTGCGCCATCCCTCATCAGTTAAACCAGTGCCGATTTTTGAAACGGTGACGAACAGATCCTGCTTTGGATCATACACACCAACGAGCAGTGCGCCCGCCCCTAACGCCGCGCGCTTGCCTCTGCCAAAAATGTATCCCAGCAAGACGCAGTCGATGGTATCCTGTAATGCTCCGGCTGAGTGTCTCTTGAGTTTCACCCAATTGAAATTTCTCGCGCCTGCTTCGTAGGGGCTTTCCAGTTTTTTCACCACCACGCCTTCCAAACCCTTGCTGATGGCTTCTTCAAAGAGGAGCGAGAGCGTTTCGGCATCACTCACAATATGATTGCTGGTGAGCATGAGGACGTCGTCAGATTGAATGGTTTCCTTAAGAATCTTCATGCGTTCCACCAGAGGTTTCTCAAGGAGCGACGCGCCGTCTTTGTACAAGATGTCGAACACAAAGGCTTTGAGTGGCATTTCTTGAGCTACGGCTTCGATGTCTTTTTTTCGTCGTCGTTTGCTTGTTTCCTGGAAAGGCAGGAATTCTTCCGAAGCTGGATGGTAGGCAAGGGCTTCTGCGTCCAGAATGACGCTGTCGGCTGGTACTTGCTTGCGGGTAGCTTCAAGAATTTCTGGAAACATCTGTGACATGTTCTCAAGGTTGCGCGAGAAGACGGAAATCTGCTGACCGTTTTTATGGATCTGCGTGCGAAATCCGTCGTATTTATATTGCACATCGACCACCCCCATTTTCTTGATAATGGTTTCGGCATCGGGTAAGCGTTCAGCGAGTTGCGATCGGATCGGTTTCCCCACCTGGACATCTAAGTGTGCAACCGCGCGTTGTGCATCGTCCTGCCTGGGATGCTGCCATAACGCTCTGGCGATGAGCCCGAGATCTGATGTTTTATTATAGGCACCTTCCAAAAGTTTGCGCTGTTTTGTATCGTGAAATTTTGCCGTTGCCAACGCGTCCAGCATGGTCGCGTCGCCAATGCCCAGCCGCAGGTTTCCCAATGCAATTCTCACGACATATTTTGCAGACACACTATCAACTTGCCTGAGCGAATCAGCGAGCAGCGCAATGCGTTTTTCGACCGCTCCCTTCCCTGCTGTCTGGGCAATGGTTTGCAAACCCAGAAACACATCGTCTACATGTAAGACATGGGACTTACTTCCTGCTTCTTGACTCACCTGCTCTGAAACCAGCCCCAGGTCACCAAGCGCAGCATACAGCGTGAAAACGCGCTCCGGAGTGGTGTGATAGGCGATGGCAATGGCCCTGGCCACGGTTTTCTCTGCCATGCCGATTTCAAGCGCTTCAAAAAACGGCGCTACCCTTCCTTGAACAAGGTAACAGACTTTTGCTATTTCATCTGGACTGTCGATCAAGCGAAACAGCTCCGCTAAGATCGCAATCAAAGCCAGCCGGGAGCTGGTCTTTTCCAGTTTTTCGAAGGAGTGTGCAAGGCGTGCAAATTCCAAAGGGTGTTCCTCTTTCTTGCCGTCGAGTTGCTTCACGGCCTGGTGTCGTTCATCTGAGGTGCATCTGTTTCCAAAAAGCCTCAAACTTCCTGAACATGAATAATTGACAGAGCCAATGATAAAATATACCATATGAACAATGCAATCTTGCCTGGTAGAGCCATATCAAGCCGGTGAGAACAGTGAAAATGGCAACAGCAAGAACAAGAGTGAAGGGTACATCCAGATGAAAGCCTCCTCTGAAACGTGGCAACTAGGAAGCCAGGCTATCCAGGTATCGCACCTCGAGAAACGCTACTGGCCGGAGGTGGAGTTCACCAAAGGCGATATGCTGGGCTATTACCAACAGATCGCGCACGCGGTGCTCCCCTATTTCAAAGACCGTCCGGTGACACTGCGCGTGTTCCCCCAGGGGGTAGATGGAGTCTCGTACTACCTGCGCGACTGCCCTGACGATGCTCCCGACTGGCTCAGGAGAGTCATGTATCATCCTAAGACGGACACGCACCTGGTTCCTTTGCCACTGATCGACAACACAGCCGGTTTGATCTGGTTCGCCAACAAGGGGGCCATCGAATTCCACCTCTGGAGTTCTCATGTCCCGAACCTCACGCAGCCCGATCAGGCCATCTTTGATCTGGATCCTGGCGAGACAGCATCTTTCCAAGATGTTCGGGAGGCGGCGCTGCGGCTCCATGACAAGCTCGAGCAAGCAGGAGTCAGGGGATATCCGAAGACCAGCGGTGGACGTGGTCTGCATATCTACGCGCCCTTAGCAGCCGGGTATACTTTCGAGCGCGTACGCACCTGGGTCAAAGCGGTTGGACAGCAGCTCGCCACTACCTATCCAGATCTGATTGCCATCGCTCACGGTCCGACGCATCAGGGAGGTCGTGTGACGATTGACTCTGCACAGAACAGCGTAGGCCGCAACACAGCGGCTCCCTACACCCTCCGTGCCAGTACTCCTCACCCCACGGTATCCACGCCACTCACCTGGGAAGAACTGGGTGCCGGGGACATTCACCCAGCAGATCTGACGCCCCAGGTTGTCCTCGAGCGCGTCGGGCGACTGGGCGATCTCTTCGCACCAGTACTACATGCTGATCAGCAGATCTCCTAGCTTTTCAGCTTATCTAGGAGCAGGTAAAAGAAGAACCGTCGGAGTATCATCAACCCCGTGCTCTCTCCTTAGAGCATGTTTCTATGGCAGCACCGTCCCCATCTGTGCAAGTATCTCCTCCAGAGCATTTGGCGAGAAATCGGCCGTGATCGTCGTGATGGCCTCCTCTTTGACAAAGTACTCCAGGTGTCTGTACGGCAATACAATTTTTGTGCCTGTGGGTGGAATAATGGGAAGATCCGGCAGGATCAAATCGCCGGTGTGCGTGCCAGTAATCTGCGTGACGAAGAATACTCTCTCGCCTTGCCCCGTGACAGGACCTTCATCTAAGAAGTTCTCATGAAACAACCAGTCAGGCATCGCCGTCATGATCGCCTGCATAAAGCCGAGATACTGCACTTTCTGGACAGGCTGCGGGAGGAAACCCCGGCAACTAAAATCATCCGAGAGCAGGGAAGCCAGGACGATCTCATCTTTTGACTCCCAGGCTCTCATAGTGGTTGTCGCAAGATTTATTGCTCGCATTGCTGTGATCCTTTTCTAGCATACTTCATGCTGGTAATACTGTTTCAGGAAAGGGATGATCTGTTACTATGAGCAAGTTGGCTTGCCAGTGCGTTCCACAAACATAATAACATAGTGGCACATGAGCGTCAGCCAGAGACGGCGGGATAGCGCACGACGGCGCAATCGCTGCTGGAACCCCTGAGTAATCGCGAACAGGAGGTGCTCCAGTTGATCGCGCGTGGTGCATCCAACCCGGAGATCGCGAAGGAACTGGTGCTCTCCGTCGATACAGTCAAACGCCATGTGTACAACATCTTCTCGAAACTGGGAATGAAGAAACGCATCAAAGCGGTAGCAAGGGCTCACGACCTTGGCCTGCTTTCCGAGGAGTCTTAAATCAAGTTTTCGGAGGAAAGAGCATGCAAACACACATCGTTGTTCCATCGGATGGCTCGTCTCTGGCAGAGACGATTCTACCTCATGCCAGCGCTCTTGCACGTGCAAGTTCCGCTAAAGTGACGCTGCTGCGTGTGATCCCTCCCGTTACCTCGTTGGGTCTTATGGGCGTAGAACTCCCTGAGCACTGGTTCGACGAAGAGGTGGCATGGTCGCAGAACTACCTGGCGGACGTAGCCAGGCAGCTCACGGATGAGGGGGGAATACACGTACAGACGGAGGTTTTGGATGGAGACCCGGCAACCGAGATCGTCACGTATAAGCAAAAAAAGCACGATGTTACCCTGGTGGCGATGGCAACGCATGGTTTGAGTGGCGGACATCGCTGGCTTCTGGGCAGTGTCGCGAGCAAGGTGCTCCATGTGCTGCCGACATCGCTGCTCCTCTTCCACCCGCAAGGAAAAGCGCACAGGCAGGCAGGTCCTGTTTCCTACCAGACCATTCTTGTCCCGCTCGATGGCACACGGGTGGCAGAGCAAGCCCTGGATGAGGCGAAAAGCATTGCCTCGCGCATGAAAGCCACGTTGCTTCTGCTTTCTGTGATGCCAGTTTCCCAGGAGAGCGCTGCTTACGGTTACCTTGAGCGGGAAGCGGAGCGTGTTCCGTGCGCAGCCGCGCTGATCAAGATGCTTCAGAAAGCGGACTGCAGGGATGACAAGTTCGCCGTTATCATCGACAAGTACATAACGCTGATCATATTGACTTGTCTGAACTTCAATCACGCGCATGGAGTCCTGCTCCTCTCCTTGAGGGGAAAAAGTCCCCTTGTCTCAAAAATAGAACATATGTACTCTATTTACTAAGAATACCTGACTCCAGGTAAGATGTCAAGCATGTAGGAAAAGAGCGGGAGAAAGTTACCTTGTATACTATGTTGCCTTGCTGGAGAAAGATCTAGATAAAACTCCGAAATGAAATGAGCACGAAGTGACCAAAAAGCCCTTTGAAAACTCCGAAATATTCCACGCTAACTCCGAAAAAAGTGAGCGATTCCAGCGTAAGTCCGATAAAAGTACATGCTCGTTTTATACCTTAATACGGCTATTTCATGGACGCTTGTTTGATTGCATCATGACAGAACCAACAAAAAAGGCCCTTTTGAGAACGGATGACCGAAGTAGCTAGTACAGGGTTCTGGAATGCTTGAATATGCACTTCGTCGATCCCGAACGAGCCAACAGTGATGAGGACCAGGAACACGAAGAGGTCCATATGGTCAGCCGAGCGGTCCAGAAGAACAGCGCCCCAACCGCCAAAAACAGCAGGGTCACGAACAGGGCATAAATGAACAGCCTGCAGAAGCTTCGGCGCGAGCGGAGCGCCGTCCGCTGCATGCGGGGGTTTGTGCGGCTCTTTCACTCCTCGTTTATGATCCATTCAGTAATTCGTCAGCCTCAGCCAAGAGATGGGCATAGCAGTGTTGTTGATCACGACTCGATGCTGTTACCGTGCAAATTGGGAAGCCGGCGTGGATTGGTCCACCAGCATGAGGGACATCGCGTCGACCTTTCGCCAGCCAATGGGTCGTGTCTGGAAGTCTTCCATCCCGCTGTGCGTAAACGATCGCTTTGCCAAACACCTTTCGGTCATGGCGCTTTGGAAACACCGGAAGTGATTGTCGGCGGCACCCGGCAGTGTGCCAGAGGAATAGCGGCACCGCCAAGGCCTCTTCGGCCAGTTCCATTGAAGCCGAGTAACGTGGGTTGACTTCGAGAATGGAAAATTGCTCGCTATTCACAATGAAATCGATCCCATTCAGACCGACCAAGCCAAACGCCTGAGTCAAAGTCGTGGCCAACACGTTCAGGCTTTCCATTAAGCCCGCATCCGGGTTTGGGATGAGGAGATTGCCGACGTAGGCGAAGCCACGAGCGCCAAATTTGGGGTCACCGCTCAACTGCTGTGTGACAGCGAAAACCTGAGCATCGTGCCCGTTCGCGATGAAAGACGCCGAGTGGGGAATCCCTTCGACCCAGCGTTGGACGACATAGTCTGGATCATCTGGCACGGTGCTCTCCCATGGCTCAATCGCATACCCCATGCCACTTTTGAGTGGTTTGCGCAGCCAGCGGAGGCCTGGATCGGGCTGTGTGTCTGGTGGCAAAATCTGCGGCGTTTCCATCCCAATCGAGCAGACAACCTCTCGCAAGCGGGACGGATCGCGGACTGCCCGCAGGCTAGCGGGTTCGTTTCCCAGCAACTCAAAGTCTCCGCTCATCTCAGCGACAAGATCAGGCAGGTTCTCAAATCCCCCGGAGTAGGCCAGGGAACTGGCTCTCTGCGATCGTACAGCTTGAGCTAAACGCGTATGCCAGCTGCCGGGATCACCCGGAAAAAGACCACCTAAGTCAGACGCCAGTGAGAGGCAACGAGCTCGAGAGGGGAGGTCGAGAAGACCAAAGGCGTCAAGCGCTACAACATCAAAGCCTGCCGCCACTGCACTCTGGGCTAATGGACGGACACACTACAGCCGCACTTTCTCATCACAGCTACTTAAAGTACATTGTTCTCCCTGTCTTCAACTTGCTTCGAGCGCATTGTCGAGATGTCACGTATCTTGATCGGCAAAGTCTACATGGGTCCCAACCGCGTGTTTCCCATTG
>JBKPAZ010000212.1:0-27218 GCA_046726655.1 Chloroflexota bacterium | reverse complement strand
CGAAGAGCTGGCCCTTATTTACGAGGCCAAAGGCATCGATCAGGAAACTGCCAATCGCATGGCCAATCGCATTATGGGACAGGGTGAAGCCGCGCTTGATACCCTTGCACGTGAAGAACTTGGTATTGACCCCGAGGAACTTGGCGGCTCGGCGTGGACTGCTTCGATTATGTCATTCATGCTCTTCGCCGTTGGCGCTGTCATCCCCGTAATACCTTTTGCGTTCGGCAGCGGCCTTATAGCCGTGCTGATCAGCCTGGCTCTGGGTATACTGGGTTTTTTCATCATCGGCGTTGGTATTACACTGACTACCGGAGCGCCGCTCCTCAAAGCCGCTGGTCGCCAGATCTTGCTGGGTTTAGCGGCAGCAGCCATAACGTTTGGTCTCGGATCACTTGTTGGAGGCAGGCTGTCATCCTGAACGAAGTGAAGGATCTTGTGCGGCCATAACGTTTGGTCTCGGATCACTTGTTGGAGGATGTTTGGGATAATTTCATAGTGTTGTAAATTATCTATAGGTCGTGTTAATACACAATAGCAGAAAACTGGAGAAAAGTATGCAGGAGCCGGTCGGACCACAAGACTCGCAAAGAGGATCGATAGCATTATCAACAGCCAGCAAAGAGGGTACTCAGCAAATCTCTTTGCAACAGCTCTTTGAGCAGTTACACACCTCTGAGAAAGGTTTGACCAGCGAGGAAGCGCGTCAAAAACTTAAAGAGGTAGGCCCAAATGAATTGGGCGCTGTCCAGCGTTTAACAGGCTTGAAACAGTTGTTACTTCTGTTTACGAACCCGCTTGTGCTTATCTTGCTTGTTGCAAGTATCGTCTCTGCCGTTTTCGGTGAAGTACTCGATGCGAGTATTATTATTGTGATCGTATCGCTGAGCATTGCGCTTAACTACTTTCAGACCCACCGCTCGGAGCGTGCAGTTGAGGGGCTGCGCAAGCAAGTAGCGATTACAGCGACGGCTCTGCGTGATGGGAACTGGGTCGAGATTCCACGCAGCGAACTGGTCCCCGGCGACATCATTCGACTCACGGCAGGCGATCTTGTGCCTGCAGACGCACGCTTGCTCCAATCCGTTTACCTGAATGTTCAACAAGCTGCACTGACTGGAGAGTCCTTGCCAGTGGAAAAGGATGCCAGCGACAGCGCCTCAACGTCAGGGAACCTGGCTGACGTACGCTCTGCTGTCTTTCTCGGTACCTCCATTGTGAGCGGATCTGCAACGGCGGTCGTCACAGGGACTGGTAAAAACACGGCTTTCGGAGACATCGTGGTACATCTTGCCAAGCGTCCACCACAAACTGAGTTTGAACATGGCGTAAAGAACTTCAGTCTCCTGATTTCGAGGACTGTCTTCTTCCTCGTACTCTTCGTCTTCCTCGTCGGTATCATCGCAAAGCACAGTACCCTGGAATCGGCTCTCTTTGCCATTTCCCTGGCTGTCGGATTGACCCCAGAGTTTCTGCCAATGATCGTGACGATTACCCTGGCACAAGGGGCTTCGAGGATGGCACGACAGAAAGTCATCGTCAAGCACCTGGAGTCCATGCAAAACTTCGGCAGCATTGATGTACTTTGTAGCGACAAGACTGGAACCTTAACTACTGGGGAGATGGCGCTCAGCGACTGCTTCGATCCCCAGGGCCAACCGTCGAAACGTGTGTTGTTGTTTGCCTACCTCAATAGCTTTTATGAAACAGGCATCAAAAGCCCACTCGATGCCGCAGTTCTGCGTTATGAGCAACTTGATGTAAGTTCCTATCGCAAGCTGGGGGAAATCCCGTTCGATTTCGAACGGCGACGCCTCTCCGTGGTCGTGAAGCAGAACGGAGAGCCACTCTTGATTTGTAAAGGCGCACCTGAGAGTGTGCTACCAGTGTGTTCGAAGTATGAAATAGACGGCCAGATCATTCCCCTGGATGATAAGTCACATGCATCGTGCAAAGAGACCTACCAGAAGCTTAGCGCCCAGGGATATTATACTATAGCTGTTGCCTACCGGCCTTTTCCTCCTCAACAAGAGGTCTACCATGCAACTGATGAGCAGGACATGATCCTGCTCGGCTACCTGGCTTTGTTCGATCCTCCCAGGGAAGATGCAGGCCAGGTGCTAGAAGCACTCCGTAGTGATGGCGTAGAGGTGAAGATTCTGACGGGTGACAATGAACTCGTTACTCGCCACATCTGCTCGCAAGTTGGCTTGAAGACAGATCAGATGATTGTAGGAGCCGAGCTTGATCACATCAATGATACGGCACTGGCTCAGGTGGTTGAGAAGACCAATGTCTTTGCGCGCGTCTCGCCAGCGCAGAAGAACCGCATCATTCTTGCACTCAAGCGCCGCCATCACGTGGTTGGCTACCTGGGTGACGGCATCAATGATGCTCCGTCGCTCCATACCGCTGATGTTGGGATCTCGGTTGCGAGTGCCGTCGATGTGGCAAAGGAAGCTGCCGAAATCATCTTACTACAGCAAGGTCTGGATGTACTCCTTAAGGGCATCATTGAAGGCCGTAAGGCGTTCGGGAATGTGATGAAGTACTTGCTGATGGGGACCAGTTCAAACTTCGGAAATATGTTCAGTATGGCCGGTGCCTTTGTCTTCTTGCCGTTCTTGCCCATGCTGCCGGCGCAGATCCTGCTCAACAACTTCCTCTACGACCTTTCCCAGGTGACGATTCCCACTGACAACGTGGATGCTACATTCATACAAAAACCACAACGCTGGAACATCAAGCTCATCCGTGATTTCATGGTGTTCATTGGACCGGTCAGTTCGATCTTTGACTTCCTCACCTTCTTTGTGTTGCTGGCAGTTTTCCATGCTTCTGCGGAGCTTTTCCATACAGGCTGGTTTGTGGAATCGCTTGCGACACAGACACTGGTGCTGTTTGTTATTCGCACTGTAGGCAACCCACTACGTAGTCGACCAAGCAAGCCTCTGACGATTACCGTAATCCTAGTTGTCCTTTTCGGCCTGATTCTTCCGTATACCCCGCTTGCGGGGCCGCTAAAATTCGTGCCCTTGCCCGGCCTTTACTTTCTCTTCCTTGCTGGTATGATCATCACCTATTTAATACTCGTCGAAATCGTCAAGCGTTGGCTGATGCGCCGACTCATCAAATAAGCACGATTCTCATGGAAAATAGCTCATGATGCCCATATGTGATGTGCTTCACATTTCTTCAATGCAATAGTTCATAAACTGAACAGTATGAAGCTGGTATACTTGGATTAATCCGGTAAGATATTCTTCCCTATACGTCATTTTTAATGCAAAGCATGTTATGCGCAGTCGATCTAAAACCAGTTCAAAAAGGGAAAATTACGATGAAAGATCTCCAAGACACCAATCAACACTCGGCAGTCACTTCTCGTAGTCCTCGATTCATGATTCCCGTCTTGTTAAGTGTATGTTTTGTGTTCGCGTTTGTGCTGAGTGCTTGTAGTGGAAACACAGGTTCCAGTGCCAGCGCCACCTCGATTGCCAACGCATCCACAACCTCGACCACGATAGGCGCATCCACGGCATCGACTCCAACAGGCTATCCAGTGAAAGTCTTCTTCTCCAAGTTTCCTGAGTCACTCAACACAAGTTACTCCACAGTCTATCCGGTTGATCGCATTTCACCAACAACCGCCGTAGGAACCTTCGCTCTTCAACTCTTAATCGCCGGACCTACTCTCTCCGAACAACAAACTGGCTACTTCACGGAACTTAATACCATGCTCAGCGGCCCATCGAACTGCTCGGCACCCCTGCCTGTTGGAGGTCCAGACTTCACACTCACGCTGGACAAGAAAGGCCCGGTTACGGAAACAGGCACTGCGACGGTGAAATTCTGCCGTAGCACTAACTCGCCAGGGATCGGAGCAGATGCACGTGTTACAGCCGAAATTAACGCTACGCTTAAACAGTTCCCAGGGATCAAAAAAGTGGTGATCCTCACCGAGGATGGGCATTGCTTTGGTGATTTGAGCGGGAAAGACTTCTGTCTTAAGTAGTACGATCGCCTCCGCAAACGACACGAGAAAAAATCAGGTTTGAGGCACATATCAAAACTGGTTTTTTGATATAAGCATATTGTGAGCCATTAGTGACACAACGAGACTTATCCCAAACCAGCTTGCTTGGCACGAAGTACTGCCTGGGCACGGTCAACAACCTGCAACTTACTAAAGATATTGATGATCCTCAAAACCTCGTCCAGTCTTTCAAAAAACTGTTCCTCAACACCTTAGCCACTTGTTAAATTTGCCCCAAAATGTTACATGGTACTCATACAGAACGTGAGGGGGTGAGGGTATCCCCGCACGGTTGGCGCTTCGCGTTGTGATCTCCATAGGAGGAGTAGTTTCTGCACCTTATCAAAAGGAGTAGCAAAAAGGAGGAGCCCATGTCCACTACCTACTTTCCAGCTGTCGGCCACGTGTATGAAGTAAATTTCGGTAGTTGGGTCCACCATCTCTACTTCGAATCTGAGACGGTGATGACGCTCACGACCGCCTGGGGCCCCTACAAGGGGACCTCTGAGACCGTTCAGATTGCGGTCACACTCATCAGACCAGGCGTCTTCATGGTCTGTTGGCAGGAAGCGGACAAGACGACGGCGGTCCACGTCGAGGATTTCGAAAACGGTATCGTTCATACCAACATCACTGAACGTGGTGGGGCCTTCATACGCGCCAGCGGCACGTTGAAAAAGTTGCGGTGACTGTATCGAGCGTCTGGCATCTAGCGCTCGCGGTGCCTAAAGGACTCACTGGGAGAGCCAAGCGGCGTGTTCGCATTCTCAGCATATGCTAGAGCTTTCACGCAAAGTGAGCCAGAATCTTACCATCGGGCCGGTTGACGGAACTTGAGCCTGTTTACTTCATCCCCTCTTGCGCGCTCTTTTCAGCCAGCGCATGGCCAATGCCGCTGGCTGCTCCGGTCACCACGGCCACTTTGTCCTGGAAATCCTTCATGCTGCACCTCTCCTTTCTCACAGAAGGGAACACATTCCTCACACAACTATTGTAACCTCCACTCAGCAGAGAATCCAGTGCGAAGCATGCGTCTGCTGCCTCTCCCTTCCAACCGAGCAGCAAACACCTTCCTTGTCTAGATGCGTAGGAAAGGGGGAGTGGCGCGAAGCCCTGTAGGTGTTGCTGAAAGTAAAGTTGATTACTTTAGAGGATCTTGGATGAGCGTTTTTCCGAGCTTCTGTTCATCTCGTTGCAAGCGAATCTATCCAGTATCATAGTGCTGTCAAGATTGCTGTCAGCTCCTCATTTTACGATCTAATCATCAGGTATGAAACGGGGTGAGAAGTGCGTTAAGCGACTTCGTCCGCGTCCACAGGCGCTGTAAAGTGAATCTCCAACGCCTTATCCACAAAGCGTGCCAGCTTTGCCTCCTGGTTCGCCAGTACCGTTGGGAGCGTAATATCGCGCTTGAAGTTGCCAATCTCGATAATCATCTCATCGCCTTTCTTCGTCATCAGTACCTTGTCCATCTCGACATGTGGCAGTGGAATACGCAGCACATACGTATCTCCCTGCTGTATCACTTCCTGTATTGGCCCACGATGGAATACCTGTGTCGGGTCTAAATCGCCAAAGATCGCCTGGGCTAATTCTCCAAGTTGCTTAATGCCAAGAATGTCGCGGGAATAGTAAGGCGCTTCCCAGATAGGTAGCGGCGCGAAAGTATTGTGAATCAGCAGGCGCAATTTCTCTTGATTGCGATAGAGGTCTTGCATAAACGCATCAGTATAATTGCCTGGTTGAATGACGCGATTGCATATCACGCCATCGATAGGATAGCCAAAGAGCGCGAGATAGGTTTCAGCGCGCAGCGCCTCTTTAATCACCATACGTTCTGGATTGACTACTGGTCTATAAGAACTGATATCGGGGTTAGTCAACACCTCGCGCAACCCTTTAACTCGGTCGCTCAAGAGTTGCACAGCATCCAACACTTCACCGGAAGGAAGAAAAGCCTTGATGAATGGACGCGCCAGGCGAAGCGTACTACTCTTCAGATTTAGACCGGCAATGCGCCCGGCATACCATTGAAACGTGTCAGGCATACTCAGCAGCCGCACTGTCTCACCTGTTGGCGCAGCATCGATAACAACAACTTCAAAGTCTCCGTCACGGGCGTTGCGGTAGATGTTGAGCAGACTGACAATCTCATCCATCCCCGGAATAAGCGCCAGTTCTTCCGCCATCACCGAATCAATGCCGCGACTGCGCAGCAGTTGGCTCATCTTCTCCTGCAATTTGCCCCAACTATGGCGCATCTCATCCAACACATTCACTTCTTGCGCCCACAGATTCGGTG
The DNA here is from genome assembly GCA_046726655.1 of Chloroflexota bacterium. GTDB lineage: Bacteria > Chloroflexota > Ktedonobacteria > Ktedonobacterales > Ktedonobacteraceae > DATMNR01. Next base: position 20,880 of record JBKPAZ010000212.1, on the reverse strand, counting down.
CCAGTTCTGTTGGCTCCGAAGCGAGAGGCATATTGAAGCAATCAGCAAGGCTATGTGCCAGGTCCGTGCTGACGACAAGTGTACGCTTGCCCAGCGCAGCCGAACGAACTGCCGTAGCTGCCGAGACAGTTGTTTTCCCAACGCCTCCTTTTCCAAGGTAGAGTATAATACGCATAGACGTCCCTATTCTTTAATATGTCATATCACTATTACCACACCATAGGTGTCTCTTAATTGCTAACGTTATCTACATGTACGTAATTCGCCCCATCCCGGTTATCTTTTTAGTGACAACTCCCCATGCGTAAACGCAGAGGCTTCTCAGACAACGCTGCACCCATTGGTGTACGTTGGCGTCTGATGGCCGTGCCCCGGCCTTGCACTGTTGAGAATATTCTGAGCGGCGTTGACATCACGGTCTGCGATATAGCCACAGAAAGGACAACTATGGGTACGAACCGACAGACTCTTCTGTACGAGCTCACCACATTTGTAACATTTCTGCGAGGTGAAACAGGGGTTCACTCGAATAACTGCGTGCCCAGCTCTCGCAGCCTTTTCACTCAGAATGTCGAGGAAGGCGCCCCAACTAGCGTCCATGATGCTCTTTGCCAGGGAATGATTGTGGACCATGTTGAGAATGCTCAACTTCTCCACCGCGATCACCCGGTACTGTTCGGTATAGCGTTTGGCGGTCTTATAATGGAAGTCACGGCGTTGACGGGCAATCTTGAGATGCGTTTGTGCCGTACTACGTGCAGCCTTGCGGCGTCGGTGAGAACCTTTCTTGCGGCGGCATATCTGGCGTTGTTTGCGCCTGAGCATCTTTTGAGATGTGCGGTAATAGCGTGGGTTCTCAACGGTGTGGCCCTCACTGTCAGTCAAGAACGATTTCAGCCCGACATCAAGACCGACATCAGGATGCTCACAGGTCGAGGGAAGATGTTCCGTTCGAGGTGCTGTTTCACAGACGATGAGAGCGTACCAATGTCCATCAGCACGCAAGACCAGATGCACCGTCTTGGGAGTGCCCTCTATCGGGCGGTGCAGCTTGATCTTGAGGAAATGCCCCAACTTCTTAGGGACGATGAGGTGTTGCTTGTCCTCATGCAGATAGCCGTCTTTGCCGTATTGTCGCAGTTGGAGAGAGTGCCAGCGGTTCGGCTTCTTGAACCGAGGAAAGCCGATACCAGGAATGTCCTTGGCTTTCGCGGCAAGAAATCGCTTGAGGGACTTACTGAGCCTGTCTGCAAGCATCTGTACGGTTGTGGCGGGAACATATGTACTTCCATGACCTTTGAAAGCGTGTTCCAGATCATACTTACTGGGGAACGTGCCTGTCTCCTCGTACTGCTGTTTGACCATCTCGAGCATATCATTATAGATCTGGCGAGACTCAGCCAGGCAAGCCATGAGCAAACGGGCTTGGTCCTTCTTCACGTACAGTCTGTACTCAAATGTTTTCATGTTCACTACGATAGTCCATGAGCAAACATCTGTCAACAGTTTGTACCGCCTGCGGGCGGGCGGTAATTCACCCACCTGCTTGAAAGCAGTGGCCCTCTTGCCGCATTTTTAGTAGTGCTTTAGAAAGGGGGGAATAGAGCAGATTTGTAGTATTATACATCCTGTACGCTACTCCAACCGGCATTCCGCCTTTTGATACTCTATTTCCTGTGACACTTTTTCGCCCTTCCGCGTTTTTTCTTACCTTACTGGAAATCCTTTTTTCCGTCAACCCTTCTGCGAAATGTGAGCTCTAGAGCAGTAAACAGCCTTTTTATCAATCCGCGCCGTAAAACCCTGGGCTTTAGCCGTGGGGAGTCGTCACTTCCACCACAAATCCAAGATCGGAATGCTGGTCCGCTTAGGGGCAGGAGTGGTGTAGCGTGGAGTGGGGGTGCTTGCACCGCCTAGGGAGCCAGCGTCATCACGACCACTCTACCAGGGCGAGAGCGGCGCAGGCGCCTCTACGTCTGACCGTAGGTAGATGCGGCAGCGTTGTTGACAGGACGCATTCCAAGTCCCGCAGGCGGCGAGTGAGTAAAGAAAGGAGAACCCCCTCACAGGTGCATTAATCCTACGGCTCAATCTTCCCATTCATAACCATCAGCTTCAGAAATTCCAGGCGGCGCATAACTTCAACACGATCACTCCCACCATTTTGATACCATTGACGCAACCAGAGCAAAGAAACAATTTCTTCGGAAGTGAAACCGTTCTGGGAAAGAACATCCGACTCAGTAATAGCAATATCAGCATTATTTACCATATCAAGATCTTTTTCAGATTGGATTTGCGGATTCATAATACATACCTTCTTCCTTAATAGGGCTTTCTCCGCTGCTTTACAATGTTTATTCAACAGATCATTGTTGCCCGGCTATCTTAGTGCAATCTAGACCCTGCACTTAAATGGACGACCAACCGTATACTTTTTCAAATACCACTTTGTTTGGGTCTTACAACACCTATCTTCCTCTACTTATTCCTATTCCTATAAACAAAGTATAAACGGAAAACAGTGTTGCACCTATCGACAACATAACGTTCGGACTGTGAAGTGCATCACATCGCCTCACGCTATTTGACTGATATACGAATAGCATACCAGTTTAGTTCCGTCAAAACCTGTCAATTTTTTGTATGACAATTAGCTATGGTGAAGTGGGTCAGAGTAAAATTCCCTCCCAAGGTATTAACGTCAGGAGGTTACAAAAAATGGGGATGACTATGACAGAACCCGCCAGGGCAAGATGCGAGTGCCCTGGCGGGTTCTGTCGGCTACTAGAGTCGATTATGAATTCCGCACGACAATATTAATCAGCCGCCCTGGCACATAGATCACCTTCTGGACGGTTGCCTCTCCAATGAACGATGCCACGCGCGGATTATCCAGCGCCAGCATACGAATTTCGCCCTCACTGGTATCCGCAGCAACCTCAATCTTCTCACGTACCTTACCATTGACCTGCACGACCAGCGTAAAGGTCTCATCGTGCGTCAGCGCCTCATCATAGCTCGGCCATGCTGTCGTGTGAATACTCCCTGTATGATTTGTTATATGCCACAGTTCTTCAGTGATATGCGGTGCCATCGGAGCCAGCAGTTGCATCATCGCCTCCAACGTATTGCGGAAAGCCATACTGCGAGCTACTGGAGCATGTTGCTGCTTAATCAACGCATTGTTGCACTCCATCAACGCGGCCAGCGCCGTGTTGAAACGGAAGTTGCTCAGTTCCACGGTGATGCGCTTAATCGTTTTGTTACGCAGCCGTTCGATAGCTCTACTCTCGCTGGTCTCCTTATTGCTAGGATTCTCAACCCAGCTATCATTGACCAGGCTCCAGAAACGGTTCAGGAAGCGCCACACACCCTCTAAATTTTCGGGTATGAAAGAGCCGCCTTGATCAAAAGGTCCAATAAACGTCAGGTAGGAGCGCACAGTATCGGCTCCGTACTTCTCAACAAATTCGTCTGGGGCCATGACATTGCCACGTGACTTGGACATCTTCTGCCCATCAGGACCCAACACTGTGCCCTGGTGGTACAGCCGCGTAAACGGTTCGTCAAAGTTCAGATATCCCATGTCTCGCAGCGCCTTGATGAAGAAGCGCGCGTACAGCAGGTGCAAGACCGCGTGTTCTGCTCCACCGATATATTGATCGACGGGTAGCCAGCGCTCCATTGCCTCTGCGCTCCACGCCTGCTTGTCATTCTGCGGGTCAGCATAACGCAGGAAGTACCAGGACGAACAAATGAAAGTATCCATCGTATCAGCCTCGCGTGTCGCAGGCCCTCCACAAATCGGGCAGGTAGCGTTCAAAAACTCTGGCTCGTAACGCAGCGGCGATTCACCAGTTGACTTGAACTCTACATGCTCGGGCAGCAGCACAGGCAGTTGATCCTCTGGTACCGGAACCATACCATGATTGGGACAATAGATGATTGGGATTGGTGTCCCCCAGTAGCGTTGCCGGCTAATCAGCCAGTCGCGCAGGCGGTACGTAATCATGAACTTACCGGTCCCCTGCTCTTCAATATAGCGAGTTACTGTGGTAATTGCCTCGTCTGCTGGCACACCATTGAATGGGCCTGAGTTGACCATCACTCCCAGGTGTTCTTTAGCCTCTGACCAGGTCGCGGGATCGCCTGGTGCCTCACCTTCAGGCCGGATAACCTCGCGTATGGGAATGCCAAACTTACGCGCAAACTCAAAGTCGCGCTGGTCATGCGCAGGTACACCCATGATCGCTCCAGAGCCATAGCTCATCAGCACATAATCGGCGATCCAGACGGGAACGCGTTCGCCGTTAACCGGATTTATGACATAACCACCTGTAAAGACGCCTGTCTTCTCTTTCTCAGCGCTCATGCGCTCAATTTCCGTCATGTGTAGTGCTTGATCCACATAAGCCTCGACTTCAGCCTTGTGTTCAGATGTCGTTATTTTCTCTACCCAGGGATGTTCAGGCGCCAGCACAAAGAATGTGACGCCATAGATAGTATCCGGGCGTGTTGTGAAAACAGGAATTTCTTCACGTTGCCCATCTATCTCAGTAAAGAAGCGAATCTCTGCCCCTTCACTGCGCCCGATCCAGTTTCGCTGCATAGTCTCTGTCTTATCGGGCCACTCGATCTGGGAGAAGTTCAGCAATTCTTCAGCGTAATTGGTGATTTTCAGCAGCCACTGGTCGATCTCTTTGCGTATGACCGTGCTGCCGCAGCGCTCACACGTACCATTCGCCAATACTTGCTCGTTTGCCAGAGTTGTATTGCAGCTTGGACACCAGTTAGCAGGGGCCTTTGTACGATAAGCCAGCCCATGCTTATAGAATTGCAAGAAAAGCCACTGTGACCACTTATAGTAGTCGGGCAGACAGGAAACTATCTCGCGCGGCCAATCCCAGCCGGCGCCCATCAAACGCAGTTGTCTACGCATCATCTCGATGTTTGCCAGGGTCCAGGTGCGTGCCTGTATGCCGCGCTGGATCGCAGCATTCTCAGCGGGCAGTCCAAAGGCGTCGAAACCTATAGGTTGCATGACGTTATAGCCATTCATGCGCAAGTAGCGACCATAAGCATCGGCGCCCGAATAGTTATACCAGTGACCGATGTGCAAGTCACCGGACGGATAGGGTAACATGACCAGGTTATAAAACTTTGGTTTTGGTGAATCGTCGGGTGCATGATACAGTTGTTCAGCCTCCCACTGAGTCTGCCATTTTGCTTCGATTTCTTTAGGATTGTACTTCGTGCGCGTAATCATAAAATGTCTCTCCCTAATAAAAAACCTCTCATCCTTGCGGGACGAAAGGTTTTTTCGTGGTACCACCCTGTTTTTTCAATCTCGGATTATACGGTGGACCTGAGGGGGCTCGAACCCCTGACCTCATCCATGCCATGGATGCGCTCTTCCAGCTGCGCTACAGGCCCAAAATGATTGTTTCATCATGAAAATCTGCGATTGAAACTCATTATATGCGATAACGGGCACTCCGGCAAGCGCTAGGACTTTTGGTTTCGTTCACGCTTGCTGCTCGCAGGCGAGTTCGGTCTAATGGTTTGTAGCCTTGCACCACCCGGCTACTCTCTGCAAAGAAAGGACCTACTACTCCTGCTCGTCGCTGGGAATCTACGATTGATTGTAAAGTATTTTCAATCCCTCAATCGGGAGTAAAAGCTTTCAATATACTATACTACAAGTGTTTGCGATTTGCAAGGCTTTCCTTTCAATCCCCCGAACGGGCTTTGCTTCCTCGATGGCATAGTACGTGGTGGAGATGAGGGGGCTCGAACCCCTGACCTCGACAGTGCGATTGTCGCGCTCTCCCAGCTGAGCTACATCCCCAGGCAAGCTAGATCATAACATATTGGAGCAGAGTTGTAAATAGGAATTTTTAGGGAGAATTACCTCCCCTTATCCCTTGAGTGATGTGACCGTCTTAGCTTGCGAGATTGCCCCCGCCCTGCATCAATCTCCTCGTTCAATTTCTCTCTCACATCAAAGGCAGACCCTCTAAACTGAGGACCCAGAACATTGGACCATGATCCATAATGCTCACTCTTGGGATTTTCACCTTTTGCGAGGTATATAGCGAAACCAAACAACAATACCAGAATACCAATGAATATGAGTGCGCCAATCAGTTGCATCTGTTCACCCTTCCTAACTACTTCTATAAATATAACATTTTGTTATTCCCTCGTCAAGCATACGAAAGCGTCTTCTAATTGCTTCCACTTTCATGGACGCACTGTATCAGAGGATATCAAAATCAAATCCATCAGTCTGAGAAAATAGAATACAAACCCGATACAAGTGTTACAAGTGATATAAATGTTATAAGCCCTATAAAGTTCTCCCGTATCCTTTGCCTTTCTCAAAGCCAAAACAAGGTAGAGCTATCAGCAAGAGTGCAGAGGACTACTTCCCATAGGCGCGGATTTAAGAGGCCGGGACGTCCGCCAAGGTCGCTCCTACTATTTGTTGCCGGCTGGTAAGCGGAGGGCTTAGGAATGTTGCTCATTTGCCCCTGCCTGGGCATGTCCCTGGTACTCGTCCCAAATACCCTGTAAGGTAGGATCTCCTGGAACATTGCTATAGATAGAGTAGATGGTCATATCATTCTCCCATCCAAGCGACTGCCAGAAGGCTTTTAGTTCCTATTCCTCCGGGCATTCTTTCCCAACACATATCCTCGTATGGATGCTGCCAGCTCCTCGGGACTGCATGAACGACACTGCTTGTCTCACCAGCTCGGCCTGAACCTCTTGCCCCTTTGGATTGGGTTGTACGTACAGTTCCTCGATTTCGCCAGTTAGCCCTGGCATAACAGGATGCTCGGCCACACTACAGGTGACGAAACCGATGAGGATATGCTGTTCTTCAGCCACGAAGCAGTGGACGGCTTGATCGGTGGCATACTGTTTAAGGTTGGAAAGGATGAGTTGTGCAGATGATTCTGGAAGCGGTGTTCCTGCTTGTGCACACATCTGTAACCATAAGTCACGAACGCCCTCAGCTTCACGTTCGTCCATATTTCTGATCTGAGTCATAGTAGCGATTCTCCTTTGTTAGATATGAACACATTCGATCAGTAGTAAAAGCGCGTGGATGTAAGGGACCAGCCCCTGAGGATCAAAAAAGGAGGTGCGCGAGCATGAGAAAAAGTACCAGTCCTCACTGGCACTTGGAAGTCCGCTACACTTCTGTCATCACAGGTGACAAAGAGATAGCACCAGGCGAGAATAACCTAGATGATTCAAACGTGCATGAACATACTTCGACCTTCAGGTGATTGCGTACGAATTCTTTCCAAGTTCTTTATAGAGTATGGCTTCATCACTTTCCTTCTGTCAAGAAATGGACATGTCTTTTGCCACAAAGAGGTGGGCTCGATTATTTTACAGATTCTAGAGAATACCTGAGCCAGGTCTGCTAGGCACGTACGCATACAACAGTTAGGCATCCATACCATTGGTTGCCACCTGTGATTGTCCTTGATAATCGGGGACTGCCTTGTGAGTCACATGTGAGTCGCCTGTTCTATTCTGAGAATATAAATAATAGGCGAGGATGTTTTACGAATATCTGAATGAAATGAAAGGAGCATTCTGATGAAACATAAAATCATACGCATCGCGCTTATCGTGATAGAGTTATTCGTTGGTCTGTGGGCAGTCATCGGTGGCGTGGGTCTGGTGACAGGAGCGATTCAGTTCCTCCAGATGCCGGTCGAGTATCTACAAGGCACACCATTCAGTGACTACATCATTCCTGGTCTGTTGCTGTTGATTGCCGTGGGGGGAAGTTTTCTCTTCGCCGCTGCAACGATCCTTTCTAGCCGTGTATTGGGAGTGCTGGCGTCAGCTCTGGGCGGGCTGATTTTGATTGGCTTCGAGTTTGTAGAGGTATTGATTATCGACCGCTACGCGATTGTTCTTCCCAACGCTGTGCCGCAACAAATCATCATGATCGTGCTCGGTCTGGCGTGCTTCGGACTGGCCGCCTACCTCTGGATGACTGAGTATCGCAAGCTACACGTTTCAACACGCCACGTCAGTCATGTGTAAAGGAAAACGGTCAGGGCAGAAAATTTGTCCGCGACAAGCCAGACGTGGTGCCTGGAAAGGAAACCGCCTGGCTTGTTTGTAGATACATTGTCGTTTTTAGCGCCGCTAACGCCTGTGATTAGGACTTGACCCAACGATTCAAATGATATAGATAATCACCAGTTCTCTGGCTTGAATCATTACAGGTTGTTATCAATGCTCTCGGTCTATCCCGCAACTAGGATTTGCTTGGTGCTCACCGCTATCGCTTCCAGGATTTGCTCAAGCCTCCGCATGACGTTGAAATGGGATAGGCACGAGCGAGCAAGGATTCATCGCCTAGTGGGTCAACTGGCAATGGCATAGCCGTAAGGGAGCTGAGGTGGTACACTGTGGAGGTGAGGGAAGGAGAACGAACATGGCACAGCCCCAGAAAGAGCCCTTGCGGGCGTTGAATGAGCAGGAAGAGCGAGAACTGCAGCGACTGGCGAACGCGACCAGCAAGCGGCTGGATGTGGTGCGCAGAGCCAAAGCCCTGGTCGCGGTGGCGAGCGGGAAGCCGTTTACGGAAGCCGCTCATGAGGCGGGATTGAAGAGCGGAGACGGGGTGGGCAAGCTGGTCAAGCGCTTCAATACCCACGGCTTAGCGGCCCTGTCGATTGCCGCCGGAGCAGGACGCAAGCCGACTTACACGAGCGAACAGCACGCGCGTATCCTCGCTGAAGTGCAGCGGGAACCCGATCGCAAGGCTGACCAGACGGCGACGTGGTCGCTGATGACGTTGCGCGCGGCCTTGCGCAAGACGGATCTGCCTGAGATCGCCGCCGAAACGATTCGCGAAGTGCTGCACGAGGCGGGCTACCGCTACCAGCGCACCCGCACCTGGGTGCGCACCGGCTACGCGCTGCGGGTGCGCAAAAGCGGAACCGTGACCACCTATGACCCGGAGACGCCGGAAAAAAAAGACGAATCGAGCTGGCCTACGAGCAGGCGGAAGCCGCCGGGATCGTGCAGTTGAACGAGGACGAAGCTGGGCCGTATCAGGCCATCCCGCAGCCTGGGGCCTCGTGGCAACCCGAAGGACACCCGGCTTTGCAGCCCCATGAGTACGAGCGGGGAGGCACAGCCAAACTGCTCACGCTCTTTCGTCCGGCCACCGGCAAGATCCGCGCCAAGGGGGTGGTCTCGGTGACCAATGCGATCTTGCATCCCTGGCTCAAAGAGCAACTCTTGCAGGTCTTGGCCGAGATCGAGCAAGCCCAGCCACGAGAAACGCTCCCCCCTGAAGCAGAGCGTCCTGCCTGCGCGCGTTGGGAGACGTGGCTGGGCTATCGGCCACGCAGTTGCGAACCCCCCTTGCGCATCGTGCTGGTGCTGGATAATCTCGCCGGGCATCTGTCCTCTGACCTGGTGCGCTGGTTGTTTGACCATGGGGTGATGCCGCTCTACACGCCGGTTGGCGGCTCGTGGCTCAATATGGCCGAGTCGGTGCAGCGCATTATCGTGCGCCGAGCCCTAGCTGGGCAACATCCCCAGACCGCGCAAGAGGTGATCGACTGGCTGGAGCAGACGGTGGAGGGATGGAACAACCACCCCACGCCCTTTGTGTGGAATGGCAAGCGTCGACGACGCCGCGAACGGGCACGTGTACGCCGACTGGCTGGCTCAGGCGCGGCCCTTGTCAAGGGTTACGCCATTGCCAGTTGACCCACTAGGGTAAGAGACGTAAGAGTCTTCCTCAGAGGACGTTAGTCATCATTACGGTTATCCTCTCGGTTGGAGCAGCAAAAAGCCACTCAGGAAGAAAGACGTGGGAGAAAAAGTGAACCTCAAAAAAAAAGATCCTAGAACGTTTCTACTGTAATCTGTGTAATGCGCGTTCTCATCAATCAGCGCATTCCTTCACCAGTGTCTTTTCAGCCGTGAGGAGGCGCAAGGCTATCCTATGAGCCAGAACTGCCTTTGAGCGAGAAAGACGGAGAGAGCTAGAGCCACTTTGAGGAGTGTCAATGATAGCTAACCGTGTCGGACAACAACTGGGCAATTATCGTCTCTTGCGCTTGCTTGGACGAGGCGGCTTCGCCGAGGTCTATCTGGGCGAACATCTCTACCTGAAAAGTCAGGCAGCGCTCAAAGTCCTTCGAACCTCCCTTGAGGACGAGGATGTCGCACGGTTCCTCGCTGAGGGACAGACACTCGCTCGCCTGACTCATCCGCAGATCGTGCGTGTGCATGATTTTGCTGTGGAGCAAGGGACGCCATTTCTCGTCATGGACTATGCGCCCAGAGGAACGCTCCGCCAGCGCCATCCTCGTGGCTCCTGTCTGTCACTCGAGACGGTGGTGACCTACGTCAAGCAAGCCGCAGCTGCCCTCCAATATGCCCATAACCGCAATGTGATCCACCGCGATGTCAAGCCGGAGAATATGCTGCTGGGAGCACATCGGGAATTACTGCTCAGCGATTTTGGCCTCGCGTTGCTTTTCCCGTCGGCTGAACTCCTGAGCACCCAGGAGATGGCTGGCACCATCCCCTACATGGCTCCTGAGCAACTCCGGGGAAAACCCTGCTTTGCCAGTGATCAGTACGCCTTGGGCATTGTCGTCTACGAATGGCTCTGTGGGGTTCGTCCCTTTGAAGGATCCTACTGGCAGCTGGTCAATCAACACGCGTTGGTCTTGCCTCCCCCCTTGCGTGAGAAGGATCCCTCCCTGCCTGAAGCGGTCGAAAACGTGTTGCTCAAAGCTCTGGCAAAGGACTCAGAACAACGGTTTGTGAGCGTGCAACTGTTTGCACAGGCGTTAGAACGAGCGAGTCAGGTGAGAGCAGGTGGCCTGCGCTCTGACTTAGAGGTGACGGGCTCCCTGGTCGCCTTCTCACCCGTACCAGTTGTCACGAACAAAAAGGTCTTTCTCTCCGCCTCGCACGCTGATGAACCTTTCGTTGCACGCCTCCAAGCTGACCTGCAGAGGCGAGGGATCGCTGTCTGCAATGCGTCTCCTGGAAGTACACCCAACACGCCTAACCAGGAGGACGCATTGCGACAGATGATCCGTGCCGTCGATGTCGTGCTCCTGGTTGTCTCTCCACACGCAAGCTCTTCACATGCCGTCAAAGAGCACCTACGGATTGCCGGGATGTACCAACGGCGGCTGGTGTTTGTCTGGGCAGCGGGCAATGATCTAGCAGCTGTTCTGCCTGATGCGTGGGGAAAAACAGCTCCACTCGACCTGATTGATGCACGTCAAGTGCGCTATGAGCTTGCACTTGATGAGCTGGTGGTCTGCCTTGCGGAGGAAACAACTGGTTCCTCTCCTGTGGAGTCAACACTTGTAGAGCTAGCAGGTGAGCCGCGCAATCCGTACAAGGGGCTGCGTGCCTTCACCAAGGACGATACTGAGGATTTCTTTGGGCGGGACACCCTCATACAGGAACTCGTGGGCAGGCTGAGGGGGGTGCTAACATCAGAACAGCCAGGTGTGCCCAGTGGGCGCCTACTGAGCATCATCGGGCCGAGTGGGTCGGGCAAATCCAGCGTGGTGATGGCTGGACTCTTGCCACGACTCCAGAGGGGCGCACTTCCTAGAAGCGAGGAGTGGGTCTATCTGAAGCCAATGGTGCCAGGAACCCATCCACTTGAGGCGCTCGTCCTCACGCTTGCGCCTCACTTCCCCAACAGGAGTTTAAAAGCCATCTATGAGGACTTGGAAGACGATGTAGCACGCGGCCTCCATCTGCTGGCAACACAACTTGTGAAGGAGCCACAGCAGAAAGTAGTGCTACTCGTTGACCAGTTTGAAGAATTGTTTACTCTGACAGCGTCTGAGGACGAGCGACGGCACTTCATCGACCTGTTGCTCACCGCCATGACAGAGCCACATGGATCGGTCATCGTTCTCCTGACGCTGCGTGCCGATTTCTATGATCGACCTCTGTCCTATCCAGCATTAGGTCTGCTCATCCAGCACCACCAGTCGGTGGTGTTACCAATGGAGCTGCATGACCTGCGTGCGGTGATCAAACAGCCTGCAGCGCTCCTGGATGTCCAAGTGACCTTTGAGGGAAATCTGGTGGGTGATCTGCTGTTCGAGGTCCAGGGACAGATTGGAGCCTTGCCCTTGTTGCAATTTACCCTCGATCAGTTATTTCAGCGGCGCGAGCATCACGTTTTGACACTCCGAGCCTATCGCGAGATTGGCGGAGTGAAAGGTGCGTTGGCAAAGCAGGCCGAGATTACCTATGCTGCATTACCCTCGGAGGAGCATTGCAAGCTAGCACGTGCATTGTTTCTGCGCTTGATCGACCCAGGGGTGACGGAGCAGGAGACCACCCGCCGTCGTGCAACACTCTCGGAGCTCTCCCTCACGAATGCTATCCAGACCCATCTGCTACGAGAGACCATGGATGCCTTCATTGCGGCGCGTCTGCTAACGGCCAATGAGGTTGCTGGGACGATCGCCATTGAAGTCAGCCACGAAGCGCTGATCCGTGAGTGGACACGCCTCTCAGATTGGCTGCGTGAGGCACGCGAAGATATCCGCCTTCAACAGACTATCAGTGAGGATGTCGCAGAGTGGCAGCGGCGCGGCAAGCCCAAAGACCGGCTCTATCACGGCTCCCAGCTCGCAGAAGCGACAATGTGGGTGAAGCGTAATGTGCCGAGTAGAGATGAGGAGGACTTTATCCAGGCCAGCACCACACGGGAACGAATTGTGCGGTACCAACTGCGGCTTCTCGTAGGGATCACCTCGATGGTGCTAGTGGGCATGCTTGTGGTGGCACTGGTGCTTCAAGGGAGCCTTCTGGCAGCTCAAGGGAGTCTTCTAAAAACGCAAAGAGACCTTCTAGCGAGTCTTCCTGTAAGTGTGACCAACCTCAATGACCACGGGCCAGGATCGCTACGCGACGCGATTGCGCGTGCCAGCGATGGTGAGGCAATCACGTTTGCTAAAAACCTGAAAGGCACGATCACGCTGACCAGTGGAGAGCTCAATATTACCAGGAAGAATGTGGTGATCAGCGGCCCAAGTGCATCCATCTTATCGATCAGCGGTGGCACCACCAGCAGAGTATTCAACATAAATGAGGGGACTGTGACCATATCCAATGTGACAATCAAGAATAGCCATGCACTCAGAAACGGCGAGTCCTTCACACTCTCAAGTTCAGGTTCAGGTGGCGCCATCTTCAATCATTTCGGGAGCCTTGTGCTCGTCAATAGCATTATCTTAGACAACACAGCGGACACAAATGGTGGGGGCATCTTCAATCTTGGGACGCTCAGCCTCATTAACAGCACAGTCTCTGGCAACACGGCTAGAGTGGACAACGCAGGAAATGGTGGAAACGGTGGGGGCATCTTCAATTTCGGGACGCTCAACCTCATTAACAGCACAGTCTCTGGCAATACGAGCCACAAGAGCGGCGGCGGCATCTACAATGAAGATTCCGGCGTGCTCACCCTCACCAACAGCACCATCTCCGGCAATATTGCAGCCAGTGATGGTGGTGGTATCTTCGGCGTGGGCCAATCTGGCAGTGGCCAATTTTCCCTTACCTTTTGTACTGTTTATGACAATACAGCGAAGGCTGGAGGTGGCATAGTAAGCACGCAGAATACCACGGTCAATACGATGGCGAGTAGTATTGTTGCTCATAACCATGCTGACAAGAGCCCTGACATTATGGGGGCACTCGTCTTATCTTACCCCAACCTGATTGAGAACACTGCAGGTGCAACGTTTGTCTCTACTGACCCTCACTTCGTGCGTCCTATCACCGGCACGTCGCCGAACGTTAGTCCCTTGCAGAATAATGGTGGACCGACCCAAACCAACGCGCTCCTTCCAGGGAGTCCAGCCATCGACCAGATTGTTCCTACCATCACAAGATATGACACTATTTGTGGTAGATTCTCCCTCATTTCCACCGACCAACGTGGCGTGAAACGACCACAGGGGAAAGGATGCGATATTGGTGCCTACGAGTACGAGCCTCCCCATTGAAGCACCAACCCGACGCGCACTGTCAGGATGTCACGTCACTCTAGTGGGCAATGCCATTTAAATAAGAAGAGAGGTTCATCTTCTGATAGACTATGACGAGTCGTATCGTTGTGTCAAAAGAAGAAAGGTATATTGACACCTTATCTCACGCGACTCCAGTTATACCCACAAATTAAAATCCGCCTTGTAATGACCTTCCAAAAACCTATTTACTTCTCCACCCACCTATGTTATTATTTCAATAACCAATACACATGGCAAACACGCGAGACATGTCCTTTCCTAAAGGTTTCCAGAGAGGAAGCGCCAGTGGCTGTAAGCGCTCCAACCAGCAAGAAATGGATACCCCTCGCCAGCCTGTACTTGTAGGGGCCCAATTTATTGCGCCCAAAGGTATACGTCCCGACCTCGTTACCGGTCGCTAAAGCGCGTTTTCCTGAAATTTGATGCCATTCGCCAAGTTCCTCGGATCATTGTAAGGGCGGGAGAGGAGTGGTGTAGGGTGGGGACCCTTGTGGTCGCCCTCGGGGTTCACCGATGTGGTAGTCAATTCAGGTATGCGGAAGCTGGGTGGAACCACGAAGAGTATCATAACCTTTTCGTCCCAATAAGGGATGGAAAGGTTTTTTTATTGTTGGAAGGAGCATAATATCATGTCTGTCGAAGCAGAACTGGAAGAATCGATCGGATATACGCCGGTACAGCGCATGCGGCACTCCGCTGCGCATGTGATGGCAGAAGCAGTGATGGAGATTTTTCCAGACGCCAAATTAGCCATTGGCCCGGCCATCGAAGACGGTTTCTATTACGATTTTGATTTGCCACGCACACTCACGCCCGAGGATTTACCCGATATCGAGCAGCGCATGGCACGCATTGTCGCGGGCAAGTACCCGTTCCTGCGCGATCGCTGGCCCCGCGAGAAGGCCCTGGAATACTTCCGTGACAAGGGACAAACCTATAAGGTTGAACTGATCGAAAACCTGCCAGATGCAGAAGTGGGTATCTACCAGCAAGATACCTTTCTTGACCTGTGTCGCGGACCGCATGTAGAGAACACGGGTCAAGTCGGCCCTTTCAAGCTCATGAAGATAGCAGGTGCCTACTGGCGCGGCGACGAGAACCGTCCCATGTTGCAGCGCATCTATGGAACGGCGTGGTTTACGCAAGAGGAACTCGATGAATACCTCTGGCGGCTGGAAGAAGCTCAGAAGCGCGATCACCGCAAACTGGGACGCGAACTCAAGCTTTTCGTAATAAGCGATGAGGTACCCGCTGGCGTGCCCTTGTTCTTGCCGAACGGCGAGACCCTGCGCTACCAAATGGAGAGCTATGTTCGCGAAACACAGGAAAAATATGGTTACCAGCATGTCTGGACCTCGCACCTTGGCAAAGTGCGCCTGTACAAGACATCGAAGCACTGGTACAACTATCGCGAGAGCATGTTTCCTGTAATGCAGGGCGAGCAAGAAGCGTCGGAGGATGACGCCTACGTGCTCAAGCCAATGAACTGCCCGCACCACATTACGCTCTATAAGTCGCAGATGCATAGCTATCGTGAGTTGCCTGTGCGCTACGCCGAGTTTGCCACCCTTTATCGCTATGAGAAGGCGGGCACGTTAACAGGCCTGGCTCGAGTCCGCAGTCTCACACAGGATGATGCGCACGTCTTCATGCGTCCAGACCAGATTCAAGAAGAATTTAACCGGGCCATCGACCTGACGCTGGAGGTTTTCAACACCTATGGACTCACGGACTATTGGATTGCTCTCTCGCTGCGCGATCCAAATCATAAAGAGCATTTCGTGGGCAGCGACGAGGTCTGGGAGAAGGCCGAAAGCGCCCTGCGAGAAGCGGTCAAGAACAAGGGCATTGAGGCCCGTGAGATGATCGGTGAAGCGGCCTTCTACGGCCCGAAGACGGACTTCATGGTGCGCGATGCGCTTGGGCGTGACTGGCAGTGCTCGACCGTACAGCTAGACTTTGTGCAACCTGAGAATTTTCAGCTTGAGTACATTGGCGAGGATGGTCAGCCTCATCGCCCTGTCATGATCCACCGTGCCGTAACCGGCTCGACCGAGCGCTTCATGGCGATGATCATCGAGCACTTCGCCGGGGCCTTTCCCGTCTGGCTGGCCCCTGTACAGGCCATGATCATACCCATCGCTGACCGTCACCAGGAATACGCCAACAAAGTCCTGGAATCGCTCAAAGCCGCCGGTGTGCGTGCCGAGGTAGATAGTCGCAGTGAACGCATGAACGCCAAAGTTCGTGACGCCCAACTGATGAAGATCCCCTACATGCTCGTAGTCGGCGACAGAGAAGCAGCAGAACACGCTGTCGCCGTGCGCCTGCGCACCAACGAAAACCTTGGCGCAACACCCCTTGACACGTTCATAGCGCGTATCACTGATATCATCAAAACCAAGAGCCGTGAATTGTAATCCGTATATGTAGGGGCGGGGCTTGCCCCCGCCCTGGATGCAGTCGCCCAGCGCGAATCTGATCTGATATTCAGGTGGGTGTGTCAGCTCGCCTCACTGTTTTTGTATCGCTGGATGCAGTCGCCCAGCGCGAATCTTATATTCAGGGGCGGCAAGGAGGAAAATCCATGTCGGTCGAAGCAGAATTGGAAAACTCACTACACTACTCACCGCTCCAGCGTATGCGGCATTCAGCAGCGCATGTCATGGCGGAAGCAGTGCAAGAAATGTTCCCCGGTGCCAAATTCGCCATCGGGCCAGCCATTGAAGACGGTTTTTATTATGATTTCGATTTGCCGCGTCCGCTCACTCCCGGCGATTTTCCTGAGATTGAGCAGCGCATGGCAAGAATCATCGCAGGTAAATATCCATTTGTGCGTGAACACTGGTCGCGTCTCAAAGCGCTGGAGTACTTTCGCAGTAAGGGACAGCCCTATAAGGTCGAAATTATCGAAAACCTGCCAGATGGAGGGCAAACGAGTGCCTACCAGCAGCAGAACGACTTTCCTGAACTCTGCCGTGTACAAGAAGGTGGAAACTGGCCCGCTGAAGTCACCATCTGTAGAGTGCAGATTTATCCAGCACGCCAGCACAACTTTCTTGATCTGTGTCGCGGCCCGCATGTAGAACATACGGGCCAGATAGGCCCATTCAAGCTCATGCGCGTGGCAGGCGCTTACTGGCGTGGCGACGAAAATCGCCCCATGTTGCAGCGACTCTACGGAACGGCCTGGTTCACGCAAGGGGAACTCGATCAATACCTGCATCGCTTAGAAGAGGCGCAGAAGCGTGACCATCGCAGGCTCGGCAAGGAGCTTGAGTTTTTCCATTTTGATGCGACTGCTCCTGGAATGCCCTACTGGCTGCCTAAGGGCTTCATAGTGCTGTCCGGACTCATCAACTTCTGGCGGATTGAGCACGAAAAGCGCGGCTACCAGGAGATTTCGACTCCTTTACTGAACGAGAAGAAGCTCTGGGAAATTTCGGGACACTGGGAGCATTTCAGAGAGGATATGTTCCTCGTCCCTCTCGATGAGCATACGACATATGGTGTGAAACCTATGAACTGCCCCAACGCAATGTTGGTTTTCAATTTCAAAACCCGCAGCTATCGCGAATTGCCGCTCCGGCTTTCAGACCTGGGCATCTTGCATCGACATGAACGGGCGGGAACGTTACATGGCCTTCTACGTGTGCAAAAATTTCAACAGGACGATGCCCACATTTTCGTGACGGAAGATCAACTTGAGCAAGAGTTCGAAGGCGTGCTCGAGATTGTCGATTTGTTTTACAGCATCTTCGATCTCAAATACTCGTTTCGACTGGGTACAAGGCCTGAAGGTTATATCGGCGACCTGGAAACGTGGAACAAAGCAGAAGGAGTGCTGCGACACATCCTGGATAAGCACGTCGGACCAGGAAATTATAGAGTCGCAGATGGAGATGGCGCTTTTTATGGCCCCAAGATCGACATTTTGATTCAAGATGACCTTGGCAGGTCATGGCAAATGGGAACGATTCAGCTTGATTTCCAGTTACCGCGCCGTTTCAATTGCTCCTATATAGATAAAGATGGTCAGGCGAAAACGCCGGCTGTCATTCACCGTGCCATTTTTGGAACACTCGAACGGTTCATCGGCATTCTCATCGAACATACAGCAGGAGCATTTCCTACGTGGCTGGCGCCTACGCAAGTACGTATTGTCACGATAGCTGATCGGCATATTCCTTATGCTCAGGAGGTTATGCAGCGCCTTCGTGACCAGGGTATCCGTGTAGAGTTGGACGACTCGCCAGAGCGCATGAATGCGAAAATCCGCGACGCCCAGCTTCAGAAGATCCCATATATGCTCGTAGTCGGAGACAAAGAACAGCAATCGCAATCCGTCTCAGTGCGTTTGCGCACAAACGAAAACCTGGGAACAATCTCTCTTGACAGTTTCATGGCGGGTATCACGGATATCATCAAAACCAAGAGCCGTGAGCTGTAATCCGACTATTGTAGAGGCGGGGCTTGCCCCGCCCTGTTGGGGTGGCGCTTGTCTCACTATCGTCACCCTACCTGCCATACCTGCACTGTGGCATCATCTCCTCCCCAGGCAATATGTGTCGCGTCGAACGACCAGGCTACCGCATTCACGGGACCGGAATGACTATCATAGATGAAGACCCTGTTTCCTGTGGCGGCATCCCAGACTTGCACTGTCATATCATCTCCTCCAGAGGCGATGTACTTGCCGTCTGATGACCACGCTACTCCATTGACTGGACCGTTGTGACCCCGGTAGGTCAAGACATGCTCCCCTGTGATAGCGTCCCAGGCTTGCACCGTGCCGTCATCGCTCGCGAAGGCAACGTGCTTTCCGTCTGGTGACCACGCTACTCCATTGACCGGGCCACTATGGCCATGATAGGTAAAGAAATTTTGGCCGGTGGTAATGTCCCAAACCTGCACTGTTCCATTGGCTTCCCCAGCAGCAACACGGTACCCATCTTGTGACCAAGCTACCTGGCTTACCTTGGATGAGGTGTGATAGGTCAAGAGCGTATTTCCTGTCGTAGCATCCCACGCTTGCACTGTTCCATCGTCTCCTGCGGAAATGAGGTGTTGCCCATTGAGTGACCAGACCACAGTAGTGACCGGACCGGAGTGGCCTTGGTATGTCAAGCCCCTTTTCCCCGTGGCAGCGTCCCACACCTGCACCGTCGCATCATCTCCTCCTGAGGCAATGTGTGTCAGATCAAATGACCATGCCACTGCAAGCACCGGACCGGCATGACCGCGATATGTGAAGATTTTATGCCCCGTAGAGGCATCCCACACTTGCACCGTGCCGTCATCGCTCGCGGAGGCAATACGCTTCCCGTCCGGGGACCATGCGATGCTATTCACCTTCTTCGCATGACCATGATACGTAACAATAGTCGTTCCCCATGGGAGAGAGGGAGCGTGAGAAGAGGGAGAGCAGCTCATCAACAGTAGGACAAGGCAGCAGCAGATACAGAACACTGAGAGACAGAAGTGTCGCGTACTACTCATGAGCTTCCTTTGTGTCAGACCCACCCACTTGGGTGGGAGAGGCTCGTATACCGTTTATACAAAATCAGGCACTCCCCCTTTTTGAGTTCCTTCATCTGTGTTGAAGATCTGCGGCGAGTTTACACCAGGTTCCTCAAGCATGCCCTGGCGAGCAGCCTGTACCAAAGCCCAGATTTTCTCCGGCTTGAGTGGCATATCGATCGCCTGAATGCCAAGAGGTGCGAGTGCATCCAGCACAGCATTGACGACAGCAGGAGGCGCGCCAATAGTGCCCCCTTCACCAACACCTTTCGCGCCCAACGGGTTGATAGGCGAAGGAGTCTCGACCACATCAGTGATAAAATCTGGTACCTGCATCGCATTCGGCATCGTGTAGTCCATCAACGTGCTGCTGAGTAACTGACCGCCCTCATCGTAGATGACTTCTTCGTAGAGTGCCTGCCCAATGCCTTGCGCCAACGCGCCATGTACCTGGGCATCGACCAGGTACTGGTTTACCACCCGCCCGCAGTCATCCACTGCCACGTATTGTAGAATACTCACTTCACCCGTATCAGTATCAACCTCGACCACGGCAAGGTGCGTGCCGGAGGAAAAAGTCGCATTCGAAGGGCTAAAATCGCGCCATGCTGCCAGTCCTTCGATAGGAACGCCATTAGCCGGGTTGGGCCGTTCCCGTTCGATCAAGTCCGGTTGTTCCTCGACTAAGCGTGCTAGCTCGCCCAATTCCACCGAACGCGCCGGGACGCCTCGTACCGTCACACGGCCGTCTACCAGTTCGAGATCCTCAACAGCAGCTTCCAGTACTCGTGCAGCTACCTGTAATGCTTTCTCGCGAACAGCTTCGGCGGAAAGAAGTACGGCTGTCCCTGCCACCTGCATAGTGCGACTGCCGAACGTGCCAATGCCAAAGGAAGGCAGCGCTGTATCGTTCATACGGACTTCTATCTTAGATGCAGGTAGCTTAAAGGTAGTCGCAGCGATCTGCGCGAAAGCCGTAAAGTGTCCCTGTCCAGTATGGGCTACGCCGCTTTGCACTAGAATAGTCCCATCCCTTTGAATACGCACTGTAGCAGCTTCCTGTGGTACACCAGGCCTGTTGCTGAACGCGCCACCGGAGATTTCAGTAAAGGCCGCAATGCCGATGCCCAGGAGCGAGGAACGATCTTGCTCGCGGCGTTCCCGTTGCTTCGCGCGCCAGCCAACGTAGTCAGCCAGCTCAAGCGCCTTATCTAGCGCCGCCTGGTAATTGCCGCTATCGTACTGTGCGCCTGTCACAGTTTTATAAGGAAAAGCA
>JBKPAZ010000211.1:0-9489 GCA_046726655.1 Chloroflexota bacterium | reverse complement strand
CGGAGAGCTCGGCAAGCTGCTTCCCATCCGCGTCAGAGCATGCACGCTCACCGGGCTCCTTGCCCAACTGGTCTACCTCGACCTGGTTGACCTGGACGAAAAAAGTGCCGCAGCAACCTTACGCGCAGGAATAGCTCGCACACGTGCACGGCCCTCCACTGCTCCCAGGTATCCAGGCAGCACCGCACCTGCCGTTCCTCAAACGTCATCCTTTCCCGGTCCTCGTGTCCTCCCACGCGCCTGGAATGTGCCTTTTCGACGCAACCCATTCTTTACCGGTCGTGAGCCCGTCTTCACCCAAGTACATGAGTTACTGCATGCTGGAACCACGGCAGTCCTCTCTCAACCACCTGCCATCAGCGGCTTAGGCGGGATCGGCAAGACCCAGACCGCCGTGGAGTATGCGTATCGCTTCCGGAATGACTATCAGTTTGTCCTGTGGGTACAGGCCAATTCGCAGGAAACGCTGCTCGCAGACTTCGTCACCCTGGCCAAAGGGCTGAACCTCCCTGAGCAAAACGAGCAGGAGCAGCAGGTCGTGGTGCACGCGACGAAGCAGTGGTTGGAGACACACCGCAGGTGGCTGCTGATCTTCGACAATGCCGACGATCTGGCCATGGTGCAGGACTATCTGCCACAGGGGAACCAGGGTCACACCTTGTTGACCACCCGCGCCCAGGCCATGGCTGGCCTCGCTCGCAAGATCGAGTTGGAGACCATGGAATCAGCAGAGGGCGCCGTGCTCCTACTGCGACGTGCAGGCCTCCTGACTGCAGATGCCTCCGTCGAGAGCGTCTCGACGGCAGATCTTGCGCTGGCTCGCGACATCGTCCAGGCGATGGGCGGTCTACCGCTGGCTCTGGATCAGGCAGGAGCCTACCTGGAGGAAACCGGGGAAAGCCTGTCCAACTACCTGAGCATCTATCAGCAGCAACGGGCGGACCTGCTCAACCGGCGAGGTGGGCTCAAGCCTCAACACCCTGAGTCGGTGGCCACAACCTGGTCACTGGCCTTGCAGCAGGTTGAACGAGAGCAGCCGGCGGCCATTGAACTGATGCGCATGTGCGCTTTGCTGGCACCCGACGCCATCCCCGAAGAGCTGATCGTGGAGGGTGCAGCCCATCTGGGTCCCGTGCTCCAACCCGTGGCAGCCGACCGCAACCGGTTGAACGAAGCACTGGCAGCCCTGCTCAAGTACTCCCTGCTGCGCCGCGATGTCACAACCCACACCTTCATCATCCACCGCCTGGTGCAGGCGGTGATCCTGGATGAGTTGGATGAGAAGACACAACGCCGCTGGGCAGAGCGCGTAGTGCTAGCAGTCTGGCAGGCCTTTCCCTTTGATGAACCGGCACCCTGGCCGCGCAGTCAGCGCTATCTTGCGCATGCCCTGGCTTGTGAAGCCCTCATCAAACGCTGGGACCTCACACTCGATGCAGCAGCAGCAGTATTAAACGATGCAGGATGGTACTTGAGAGCACGTGGGCAATATGGAGCAGCCGAGCCGCTGCTACGAGACGCGCTCGCCGTTGGAGAAAAAAAATACGGGGTCGATCATCCCGACACCTCTTACCTGCTCAACAACCTGGCAATCCTCTACTGGAACCAGGGCAAGTACGAGGAGGCGGAGCCGCTCTACCAACGAGATCTGGCCATTACAGAAAAGACGCTGGGACCGGAGCACCCCGAGACAGCGCTTACGCTCAACAACCTGGCGGCACTCTACCGTACCCAGGGCAAGCACGAGGAAGCGGAGCCGCTCTACCAGCGCGCCCTGGCCATTAGAGAAAAAACGCTGGGACCTGAGCACCCCGACACAATAAGCGTTCGAGAGGACTATACCGCGCTTCTAGAGAAGATGGGACAGACAACCACATCTGACGTGCCAAAAACCAACAAAAAGCCATAGAGCAGACAGACTTATTCCCTCAAAGCAGCCTCAGAAGGGCCTCGAAGCGTTCTACCGCTCCCCCAACCACTGCGCCACATCAGG
This sequence comes from Chloroflexota bacterium, assembly GCA_046726655.1. Lineage (GTDB taxonomy): Bacteria > Chloroflexota > Ktedonobacteria > Ktedonobacterales > Ktedonobacteraceae > DATMNR01. Next base: position 7,496 of record JBKPAZ010000211.1, on the reverse strand, counting down.
CGCGAAATACGTAATAATGATATCCGCCCCCGCTCTCCTGATCCCCGTCAACACCTCCATCACAATACGCCGTTCGTCAATCCACCCTCGCTGAGCAGCCGCCTTAATCATCGCATATTCGCCACTCACATTATACGCCGCGATTGGTAAGTTACAATGTTCCCGCACGAGCTGGATTACATCCAGGTAGGCCAGCGCGGGCTTTACCATCACGATATCAGCGCCTTCGGCAATATCCAGTTCTACTTCCCGTAGCGCCTCACGTACATTAGCAGGATCCATCTGGTATGAGCGCCTATCGCCAAACTGCGGCGCCGAAGCAGCAGCCTCACGGAACGGCCCATAAAAACCTGAAGCATACTTGGCTGAGTAAGCCATAATCGGGGTCGAACTATAACTAAACTCATCTAACATACGCCGAATTGCTCCCACACGTCCATCCATCATGTCCGACGGCGCTACTATGTCAGCTCCAGCTTCAACATGCGAAAGAGCCATACGCGCCAGCAGTTCCAGTGACTCGTCGTTCTGAACGTTTCCATTATGGATCACACCGCAATGGCCGTGGCTGGTATACTCGCACAGGCACACATCTGTTATCACCAGTAAATCCGGTACCTCCGCTTTTAAACGCCGGATGGCTTGTTGAATGACGCCCTGTGAAGCATATGCCTGTGACCCCATCTCATCCTTCTCAGACGGGATACCGAAGAGCAACACCGCTGGAATACCGAGACGAGCAATACGTTCCGCTTCCCGCCCCAGATATTCCAGCGGCCATTGCATAATCCCCGGCATTGCGGAGATTTCACGAGGTTCATCAATGTTCTCTGCGATGAAAAGAGGGTAAATAAGCTGTTCAACATTCAGGTATGTCTCGCGCACCAGGCCACGCAATCTCTCGTTTTGCCGTGTCCGCCGCATACGCACTGTGGGAAAATTTGTCATGATAACCTACTCCAGACTCTCTCTCAACGCCAATTTCGCGGCCTCCACCGTCTCCTCAATCATCTCGTCCCCCAGCGCCAACGAAATAAAACACCCTTCGAATTGAGACGGTGGCAGATACACGCCATGCATCAGCATACTCCAGAAATAGCGCGCAAAACGCTGAGTGTCCGCAGTCTTAGCGCTGGCATAATCAATTACATGTTGCGCTGTAAAGAACAGGCAGAAGATACCACCTATCCTCACGAATTGTACCTGACCGCCTACATCATGCAATACCCTCTCGATGCCATCACTGAGCAGTTGTCCTTTACGCTCAAGTTCTTCATATTGTCCAGGCCTGCGCAACTCCTGGAGTGTGGCAATACCGGCAGCCATAGCCAGGGGATTGCCCGAAAGCGTTCCCGCCTGGTACATTGGCCCCAATGGCGCTACGAGTTGCAAAATCTCCTGTCGCCCACCATATGCTCCTACCGGAAGTCCACCCCCAATAATTTTCCCAAGGCAGGTCAAATCGGGTATAATACCTAGCCTTTCCTGCATGCCACCCAGCGCCACACGAAAACCGGTCATCACCTCGTCGAAGATCAACAACGCCCCGTATTCGTCGCACAAACTCCGTAACTTCTCAAGAAAGCCAGGCAATGGTAGCACCAGCCCCATATTGGCCGCAGCAGGTTCGACAATGATAGCGGCAATTTCGTCAGCATAGACCCGAAATAGCTCCTCTACAGCAGCGCTATCATTATACGGAGCAATCAACGTGTTACTCGCCGCTTCCGCTGGCACACCTGGGCTGTCTGGCAATCCCATCGTCGCCACACCGGAACCCGCCTGTACGAGTAGCATATCGGCATGACCATGATAGCAACCACTAAACTTGATAATTTTGCTGCGTCCAGTAAATGCCCTTGCGAGACGCAGTGCGCTCATGGTTGCCTCGGTACCGGAATTGACGAAACGCACCATTTCTATCGATGGTACGCTCTCGATCACTAATCGCGCCAGCGTACTCTCGGCCTCGGTGGGCGCACCGAAGCTAAATCCACGCATACTTGCCCGTGTTATCGCATCCAACACTGCCGGGTGGATATGCCCTAAAATCATTGGCCCCCACGATTGAACGTAATCAAGGTAGCGATTCCCATCTACGTCATACACATAAGGGCCATTCGCATGATCGATAAAAACTGGCTCACCCCCCACACCGCGAAAGGCACGCACAGGACTGTTCACGCCTCCTGGCAGGAGTTTCTGCGACTCTTCAAAGAGAGTATGTGAACGGCTGAGCGTCAGACCGTCTACTATATGGCTTTGCTTATCCATATACTACCTCAAGCCCCTATCGCTTCTAAAATCTCATACAATGGCTGCGCTACACAGGTGAACATCGGCGTATCTCGCAAGGTATACCTACTCGCCTCGGTCTCACGTAGTTGTTGTACAAGGTCTAGAAAATCGCTGACCACATCCGTCTCAAATGCTACGACAAACTCCTGGTCATCCAGTCCAAAAGAATAGGTGGTATTCAACGAAACCGATGGAAATGTCAGTCCGACGCGAATATGCTCGTTCATCATGCGCTTACGGTCTTCCATTGGTAAGGCATACCACGCACGAGTCTTCACAAATGGATAGACAAACAGGTACTTCTTATCCTCAGGTGTAATCACCAGGCGCGGATCATGCGCACCACGAGCATTCTTGCCAACATAGACAGAGCGTTTGGTCATCGAAAGAAATGCATGCGTTTCACGCAAATATGGCCCCATCACACTACATCGAATCTTACTGCTCATCCCCTGGAGATCTTCAATCTCATAGCTAGCCTGCCACAGCATGAAGTCGCAATCCGATCGCAATCCGTACAGACCGAAACTGCGCATCAGCGACCCCTGCGCGTATTCCCCCAAAATACGAAGTAGCTCCTGTTTTCCCTGCTGGCGTTTCTCGCCTGGAAGCAATTGCCATTGCGGATCCAGTTTGTAGAACGTAAAACGTACCAACTGGCGTGGCTGCTTCGGTTTCTGCACATTGGTAGCTGATTGCTCGCGCAGATTTTGCTCAGGTTGCGATAGTGTTGACTGCGTCGTTTGTATTGTTTGTTCTGTCATGATTTTTCCTCATCTCGAATAATTGCCTCTACCAGGCCAGCAATCGTAAACTCCAGAGCCTCGATATGCACATCCAGGCCACACTCACGCGCGGTCTGCGAGGTGATTGGGCCAATACAAGCTATTTTGGGTTGTGCATGCTGCCTCACATTACGTATCAATGAGTTAGCAACGTCTATTCCACACTGCACAAGCCACTGCATGAAATTGCGGACGGTCGAAGAACTGGTAAACGCGAGTATATCAAGCTTCTGAGCCTCTAACATGCGCAATATCTCACTCCCTCGCTCATCCTCATTTGAAACCCCAACAGTTCGATAGGCTGCAACTACATCCACAATTGCTCCCGCCTGCTGTAGCTCAGTCACCAGTACATTACGAGCCTCCGCAGCACGAGCCAGCAACACCTTTTTTCCCTCTAATGGCTCTCCTCGGTGCCGGGCATTTTCAATCAACGCAACAGTAACAGCCTCTGCAATATATTCGTCCGGTACAAGATCAACTGTAACGCCATACTTTGATAGAGCCGAAGCAGTGGCAGGGCCGATAGCCGCCACGCGTACCTCGCCAACGGCCCGAGTATCATACCCCAATCCATGCAGCCGCTCGAAGCACATCCGTACTCCATTGGCGCTGGTAAATATCAACCAATCATACCAATCTGTCGTGCAAAGACGACTCAAGGCATTGTCCAGCAGCTCCCAATCATCTGGAGGCATAATACGTATCGTCGGAAACTCCACGGGTATTGCTCCCAGCGCTCTTAATTGCTCACAGAATGCCCCTGCCTGCTCGTAGGTACGTGTAACAAGGATGCGCCGATCTTGTAATGGCAACGCTTTCATCTTATACTCAGACACGCTGACGCTCCCGAACCCGCATATCATGCAGCGTATTGATGACCTCCGCTGCGCCCTCTGCCAATGCCCGCTCTGCCAGTTGAACTCCCAGTTGTTCGGCATACGCAACGTGGGTTTCTAACGCCCAGGGCATACTCTCCTGCACTCGCACCTGTTGCTGCCCATCCAGGCTGATCACCAGCCCTTGCAACTTCAGTTTCTCTCCATCAACCTCTCCATGAGCAGCGACCGGAAGGTAACATCCGGCTCCCAACCTGCGCATGAACATGCGCTCAGCGCTCGTAGTAGCCTGTGTTGCAACATTCCTCAGAGGAGCTATCAGCCTTTGCATTTCTGGTTCATTGCGCACCTCAAGCGCTAACGCACCCTGTCCCGGCGCAGGCATCATCACTTCTATTGGCAGGTAGTTCATACGACCAGCCAATCGTTCATGTACACCCAATCTATGCAATCCTGCAGCCGCCAGCACAATTCCATCGTAATCACCTGCATCCAGCTTACGCAGCCGCGTGTCAACATTCCCACGCAACGGCAAAATCTCCACCTCAGGGAAAATCGCTCGTATTTGCGCTGTCCGCCGCAAACTGCACGTGCCTATACGTATGACACCGCTTCCCCAGAGCGATTGCCAGGAAACACCCTGACCATTCATTACCAGTACATCCCTTACATCCTCGCGCTCACCAACCACGTGTACATATAATCCTTCAGGTTGCGTGGTAGGCAAATCTTTCAGGCTATGGACTGCCAGATCGATACGCCTGTCCTGAAGAGCGCGCTCAATCTCTATTACAAAGACCCCATCCCCACCAATCTGCGTTAAAGGGGCGTGCGTTTTAGCATCACCTGTCGTACGAATTTGCTTGATTACTATCTCTAACGCTGGCTCTAGTTCTTTCAGACGCTCGACCATCCACTGCGTCTGTATCATCGCCAGCTTGCTTGCCCGTGTCCCAATGATTATGCGTTTCATCTGGTTGTTCTTTCAAATCAAATAAATAACGTAGCGCTGCGGCATATTCATGCCCCTGACCCTCCACGGCCGCATCTTTAAGGCGTAATGTTGGAATATGCAATAACTTGTTTACCAGTCGCGTTGTCAGTTCCTGTATAGCTGCGGATTCGCGCTCTGTAAGGGTAGGCAGGCGTTGTAGTGCGCGCATCAATTCGTGTTGCCGCAACGTCTCTGCATGGTGTCGCAAGTCACTGATGGTATCGACTACACTGAGCGAAAGCAGCCATCTTTCAAACACTCTCACCTCCTGAGCGATAATCTCTTGAACCTGCTCAACTTCCTGGTGCCGTAGACGAATGCCTTCATTTACAGCAGTCTCCAGATCATCCAGGTTATACAGGTATACACCCGGCAGGTCCGCTACCGACGGGTCAACGTCACGCGGAAGCGCAATATCAATGAGCAGTAGCAGTCGCCCGGCACGACGTTCCATAACCTCTCGCATCATTTCATGGGTGATTAAAGCGTGAGGGGCAGTCGTCGAACTGATTACCACATCCGCTTCTAACAGAGATGCGGGCAGTTCCGCAAAGGATCGATGTATCGCACCGAAGCGTTTGGCGAGGTCGATAGCGTGCATAGGCGTGCGATTTATGATGATCAGTCGCTGCGCGCCATTATCGCAGAGGTGATGGGCGGCGAGTTCGCTCATCTTTCCTGATCCTACCAGCAGCACACTCGCCTCATAAAGTGTCGGGATTAGTTGCTTTGCCAATTGCACGGCAACAAGACTAACCGAGGCTGCATTGCGACTGATTCCCGTCTCGCTGCGAGCACGCTTGCCTGCAACTACAGCACCACGAAATAACGCCGATGTTATTGGTCCTGCGTAATCGCCACTCTGGGCTACTTCCAGCGCTTCCACTACCTGCCTTTGTATCTGCGACTCTCCCGGCACCAGCGAATAGAGTCCACAAGCAACACCATACAGGTGCGACACCGCCTGTTCATCGACACAATCATAGCTGTGGGCCTCAAGTTCGGGAAGCGTTATTGCACTTACATCGCTCAGTATCTGTAATAGTTGAATACGCCCGTCCTCTCTCTCCGAAAAGACTGCATATACCTCCATGCGGTTACATGTCGACAGCAAAACGCATTCCTGAGCGACCATTCGCACTGCCTGAAGAACCTGGGGTACCTGGGGCTGAGAACACACTAACCGTTCCCGCAATGCTATCGGCGCAGATAGGTGATCTACACCTACAAGGACAATTTGCACGAAAACCTCTAAATCTCAATAGTAATTGCAATATATAGAGATTTTAGCGGATTCTCCCAGGAAGTCAAGAGCGAAATACACCTATTTCATCAGGTGAACACCATATTTTTTCTAGGGTTGATGTATCTTCAGGTCTTCTCAAATATTGGTAGTTGTGTTAGTATCCAACGGAAGATATGAGAGGAGCAGATGTCAATCAATGAACGGGCCAGATCAGTCAGATTCAACCAAAGAGTCAATCGAAAAGGTAAATGAAGCGCCGCTTGCCAAACCACACACAGATTCTACAACAACAGCAGTAACCTTTTCCGCTTCGCAAAGCCAGGTGAGCGGCTTCGACTGGACAGCCCTTGGAGTCGTTATACTCATCGCAGCATTTTTCGCTCTCACAGCCCGTCTCAATGCCCAACCAGCCACCTCGTTCGTCCCCGCAGCAGTACTCAGTGCTACAGGCTGTGGCTTGCTTGTCACAGCGATCCGTACATTACATCCATCAAAGGGGGCTGGCCTGTTAGAAGCTGCTTTGGGCGGGTTTTTCATGGCGCTATTCCAATTTATAGTAGCCATTACCTACCCGGGTGTATTCGATTCCCTCAGTCTTGGCCAAATATTACGGGCTGATTTTCTGATTACCTGGGCCTTGATTGCAGGCTTCTCAATTGTCTTTAGCGTAGCAGGCGCAGCTCTTGGACACCTCGCATTCGCTCCTCTACGTCCTTTGCCCACCGGATCATCAACAGCTTCTGAAACATCCTCTCTTCAACAACCACCGCGTTCAATCGTCAGTTATCTCCTTACAATTCTTCTACTGGGCCTGGCGCCTACAGTCGTCGCGTATGTATTTTCAGCCGCCTATGATTTCACACTCAGCTTTAACCAGTTCGTCCCAGGTCCTTATCCGACCCTACGTATGCTCAGCGCACTTCTGCCCTGGCAAATACCACTACCTATTGACTTGAGCAGCAACATCAGAAACATTATCATCTTCAGCCTGTTATGGCGCATCCCTCTTTTCCTGGGTAATCCTGCGCTATTCGACCTTCAGGCCCTCGAACCTTATGTCTACAACGGAGCTGCCCTGGGGCTGCTACTTCTCACCCTGTATCGCCAGAAGTCTATCACGGCAAATCAATCTTCTCTTCCCGGGTGGACGGCTTACCTTTCACTGGAAGCTGCTTTAGGTCTTGTTCTCGTACTACCAGCGAATCTATGGGTATTGCGAGGGCTGGAGGGGTTGCTACAATTTCAGGACATCATTATCCCAATTCGTACCATCTCCATTTTGAATCCGCTCACATTTTCACTCAATCTCATTACCGGGCCACTTGTATGTATAG
>JBKPAZ010000210.1:0-9348 GCA_046726655.1 Chloroflexota bacterium | reverse complement strand
GATTGCCCACCGAACTTCAACCCGGTCACAAAGAATGCCCTCTGGACAAGCGATGCCTATGTCGTGCCTACGATACCAGACTTTCTTTCAACGTACGGTATCGGACTGCTTCAGCGCTCTGTACATAAACTGTTCTCACCGGCGAACCATGCCGCAGCTTTTAGAGGTCCAGTGCTCGGAGGCATCGTTTTAACCCGTGTCAAAGCCACCAAGCTGCATAGGTATTACTCCGACCAGGTACGCTTTGATTACTCTGGAAAGGTTTTCAGTCATGTGATTAGCGATAGCATAGCAATCGCCGGTGCTGCAGATGAGCGAACACCGATCAGCGCGTTGAATCCGCCGAAGGGGCATACGATCGAGTTGCAACAGCAATTTCAGAGCACGGCAGGAGAATTTATTACCCGTATGTACCATCTTCATTCGCAAAACGTACCAGCAATGAGCCTGCTGGGGTAAGTATCAGGAGGAAACAATGGCAACCCGATTGACAATAGATCAACTTGAGAAGATGAAAACGCACGAACTGGCAGACATGCTTGCTAATGTCGTTTTGTTGCTGAGGCGAATGCCCGATGTGGAATGCAAACAACTCGTACAACAAGTTCCAAGCAAGCAAAATGTAGAACAACCTACATTCGAACAAGTATCAATGTCTGCATCATCCTTTACGCGAGAAGAGCTTGATGAGAAGACAGTACCTGCATTGAAAGCACTTGCCAAAAAACTGAATGTATTAGTACCATCCTCAATAAAGAAAGGCAGCCTGATAGATAAAATTCTTGCCAGGCCAACTGATGGTCGCAGCGAACAACGGGCGATTCAAGATATGGAGTAACTATTCGGGTTCCGGCTTCGATCCGCCTGCACCGATGAGCGGTGATTTGCACGATGTGCTCAATCTGTGGAAGCCTCCGCTGCATGAGTCGATCTTTTTTGAGCCACTTGGGTGCTGTCGCTTGTTTTTCCTGGCATGCTGGCATGCTGAGTGGAAACAACAGCAGCAGGATCATAGTTACTGAGTGAAAGCCCGTTCTTCCTTGACGCGTCGATAATGTTGTAACGAGCGCGCGCGATTCATACACTCGAGGCTGCACCACTGGCGCGTGGCACTTTTGGTCGTGTCATAGAAGAAGCAGACACACCGCTCATTTTTACATGTGTGCAGTCGATGTTTCTCTGCTTGGGTGAACAAATGAAGTGCTGAGAGCGCAATAGGCAGGAGGACTGCCGCCTGGTCGTCTTGGCGGGTACGATAGAGCGCGATCATCTCCTGCCCTGAGGCAGCCTCCAGCGCGGGATAGCCCATAGCAAGGATGGTGTTGAGCGTCGTAAGCGCCTCCCCATCAAGTAGCTGCCGCTCCACCAGATTCGTACACAACGTCCTGATCGCTGCCCGAACCCATTTGATCCTCTCCAGCAGTTGGGCGCTCCAGACGATGGCTGGCGTTTCTGCCTTGACCTTCCCCTCGTCAGGATGGTGCGTGAGGGCTTGCTGCCACCAGTCTGCCACGTCCTCGGGGGTAGCAAACAAGTCATATCTTTTTCCCCTCACGACCACTTCCGTATTGACGAAATCCAGCGCTAAGACCCCGCTTAGAAACAGGTAGTCCATCGCAGGGCTGGGAGCTGCCTGCCTGTCGTGTACTGTGGCTCTATGATCATAAGCTCTGCTCGCTTCCATCGCCATAGCGTCCTCCTTTGCATCTGAGAGATGTCCTCACTAAAATTATACAATGCTAACAGGCTATTGACAAGTATATTTATCTATGTTATTGTTTATGTACAAGTCTAAATCAGAATAGTCTTGTATATTATTGGACAGGACACGCTGGGAAGAGAGGCGCTGGGACTTTGCCGGCACCCCTCGCCTCCCAGCGTCGAACCGCACCTCGGAATACGGGCGAAGCAAAGACCGGGGTATAGGAAGGAGCAAGCGTATGCATCCATCATCTGAGCTGCAAGTAGTGTCGGTCAACGTCGGGCTGCCGAGGGCAGTCGTCTGGAAAGGCCGAAGGGTCGTGACCGGCATCTTCAAAGAGCCGGTGGCAGGACGCGTCGCTATCAGGCGGCTCAACCTGGAGGGGGATCGCCAGGCGGATCTGACCGTGCATGGCGGGCCTGAGAAAGCCGTCTATGCCTATCCAGCCGAATACTATGCGTTCTGGCGAGAGCAATTTCCTGAGATGGAACTGCCCTGGGGCATGTTCGGCGAGAACCTGACGATCAAGGGACTGCTGGACGAAAGCGTGCATATTGGCGATCGCTTTCAGGTGGGTGGAGCAGACCTGGTGGTGACGCAGCCCCGGCTGCCCTGCTACAAGCTCGGCCTCAAGTTTGGACGCGACGACATCCTCAAGCGCTTTCTGCAGAGCGGGCTGACGGGTTTCTACTTCGCGGTACTCAGGGAGGGCGAGGTGGCTGCCGGAGACCCAATCAGGCTGCTGCATCGCGACGAAGACCAGGTGAAGGTGGCTGATATCACGCGCCTCTATCGAGAGGAGAAGCACAACCTGGACCTGTTGCGACGCGTGGTGACGGCGGAAGCGCTGCCCAAAGCGTGGCGCGATTACTTCCTTGCAAAACCAGGAAAATAACGATGCTTACTTCCATGTCTTTTTGAGTACTCGAACCCAGTTCTCATAAGCGAGTTTACGCAGCGCTGCATCATCATAGCCACACTCACGTAGGGCAGCGATTAATTTTGGCAGTCCTGTCACATCTCCAATTTCTTGTGGGATTGTAGCGCCGTCAAAGTCAGTGCCTAAACCAACACAGTTGATACCAAGATGCTCGACAAGGTAGTCTATATGGCGCACCATGACTTCGAGTGGAGTATCCGAGTCATTCCACCCGTCCTCACGCAAATCAGTTACTGCGAAATTCAGCCCGACTATCCCTTCTGACTCCTTGATGGCATCCAGTTGCTTGTCGGTCAGGTTACGCGTGGTTGGACAAAGAGCGTGCGCATTTGAATGCGTCGCTACCAGTGGCGCCTCGGACAACCCGGCTACATCCCAAAAACCTTGCTCGTTGAGGTGGGAGAGGTCGAGCATGATGCCCAGGTGATTACAAGTGCGAACCAACTCTCGTCCGGCATTGGTGAGGCCTGGTCCAGTGTCGGGCGAGTGTGGGAACTTGAACGGCACACCGTGAGCAAAGACATTGGGCCGGCTCCAGACGATGCCCAGCGAGCGCAATCCTGCCTGGTAGAAGGTCTCTAATGCATCTAATCCAGGATCAATAGCCTCGGCTCCCTCGAAGTGCAGAATCGCAGCGAGGACGCCCTGGCGCAAACAGGTTTTCAGTTCATGTACCGTGCGAACAACTTTCATCTGCCCATCTGACTCGTCCTCAAGCCGGAACAAGTTTGCCGTCATTGCAAACGTTGTTTGTTGAGCGTAGCCAGGGTCGATAGCTGACGCTAAGGGCACTTCGTAACCTGTACTGGTCTTTATCACTTCGGTTCTGCTCAGAGGTTGTATCAAAGGATCGGGCGGAACAAAGATTGCAAAGAAGCCACCTCCCATTCCACCCTCGCGAGCGCGCGGCAGATCGATATGTCCCTTATCATTGCGAGTAAAGAAAGAGCGCCCTTCGCCACGCTCAGGAAGATACAGATTCAGTAGTGTGTCATTATGACCAATAAAGATAGGCAGTGTGTTTGTAGCAGTCATAACGTTTTCCCCTCTAGCAGGCTTTTATGATGGTTAACGACTCAAGCTCATTCATATTCAAGATTCATGAGATACAAAGGTTAGTATATAGTAGAGTATACACAAACAGGTGTTCTATTTCCAGCAAAGTAGTATCAGATTTTTGAATAACCTTGACAGTTGATTTACGTAATGTTAATCTGATAATAGAACATTAGTTCCTATTGAGGAGGTTTCAAAAATGGCTAAAACGACTAAAAAGGCGAAGAACCGTGACAATGTGCGTGAACGCATACTATTCTCTATCATAAAGTACATGGAGAAATACGAGGGCAGGTCTCCTACACTGCGCGAAATCGGCAACGATGTAGGAATAACATCACTCGGTCATATTGCTTATCACATCAAATCTCTTGAAGAGAATAGCTATATTCAGCGAGATGGCCATAGAAGTCGCAGTATTAAAGTGTTGAAGAATTGGCATGGTTCGTTACTCACCAATCCCGTTGCTATTGCAGCCGGCCCTAAACGCACAATTATGAGTGCGATAGTGAAAGAAGTGCAACTCTTCCCAAACAAGGCCTTTCTCTTGCCAGTTGAAGGCAACTCAATGATTGGGGATAGTATCTTCGATGGTGACCTGCTGATTGTTGACCCTGAAGAGCATAGTAAAGATGGGGATATAGTCGTGGCAACACATCTCGATGATACAGGAAGTGAGTTCGGGGCTGCAACGGTCAAACATTTATACCGCGATGAGGAAGGAAAGCAGATACGGCTGCAGCCATCCAATCCAGAAATGTCTCCGATTTATATCGATAGCGATGAATGGGATCGGGAGTGGAAAGTGCAGGGAAAAGTAAAGGGCGTAATTCATCAATTTGATTAGCGATCAGTAAAGTTCCCATAGACAAACCCATACCCTATATGGCACACTTTGAAAAGAGATCAATAAATTGTAAGAACTCTTTTTGCCTTCACATGCTTTACATCGTCTACAAAGGACTTTTTGATGGATCGCCACGCTGCCCCGAACCTGAACCGTCGTTTGCTCTTCTATTCGCTCTTCCTTGCCTATATCTGTGCCGGAATTATCAGCGTCTTACCTGGTGCATCGTTACTACTGCTTGCAGAAAATACTCACGTTCCATTAGCCACTGCAGGTTCGTCATTTACCTTATCAGCGCTGGGCTTCGTTATTGGCGTCCTGATTGCTGGAGTACTCTCGTTAAAACTCAATTCAAAATATATGTTAATGGGTGGGCTTGGGCTGATGTCTGTCGCAGGCGCCATTATTCCAGGGACACACTCGTTTTCGATTTTGCTCGTCGCACAGTTCATAAAGGGAGCGGGGTTTGGTCTTATTGATGTCAGCATAAATACGATCGCCACGTTAGCCTTTCACGATACCCTCGGCGAAACGCTCAATAATGTACATAGTTCATATGGGATTGGCGCATTAGTAGGACCGTTGCTGCTTTCTTTGTCGCTCCAGGTATTGAATGAAGCTTTTTGGGCCTACTTTGTAGGAGCAGTTGTGGGATGTGTAGTAATTTTCTTATTGTTGCGGCAATCTGTGCCCTCTCTTCCCACAAAGAATGAAAAGCAGCAGCAGCAGCAACCTTTGCTTTATCGTAGTCTATTTCGACAGCCTTTACTGTGGTTGATGGTATTACAAATCGCCCTGTATGTTGGCGCAGAGCTAGGCTTCGGCAATTGGATTGTCACGGCGGTAAGCCAGAGCGCAGCAATTTCTCTGGTTCTGGCTGCGCCTGCCGCAACAGCTTTCTTCCTGGGCATGACTATCGGCAGACTTTTAGGCGCTCAGGTACTCAAGCGCGGGTTGCTAAGCGAGAACCGGCTACTCTACCTCAGTATCCTTGGAGGTTACATCAGTGGTTTATTGGTAGCAATCTTTCCCGGTCAGATCATAGTGAGTTTTGGGGCAAGCGCATTCGTCGGCTTATTCTATGGTCCTCTCTTCCCTGGCATTATGGCTATCGCTTCGCGCCAGTTCGTCCATGCAATCGGTCTTGTCTCAAGTGTGATGCTCGTAAGTACCGGGGCAGCGGCAATGGTCCTGCCTGCGCTTATGGGTGTCTTAATTCCCCATATCGGTATCAACTGGGTGCTGGCGATTCCAGCCTTCGGCTGCCTGTTAATAATTGTTCCCTTTGCTCTCGCAGTCCGGCAGCAGCGCCATATGTTGCATTCGCAGCATGACGGAATTACAATGAAAGAGGATGCGTCGTTATCGACTAAAGCGCAGTAACAGTACTAGAGGTAGCACAGATGAAAGCAGTACAATTTGCCCAATATGGTGGCCCCGAAGTCTTGCGAGTTTATGATGTGCCAGACCCAACGCCTGGCCCGGAAGACGTTTTGATTCAGGTGAAAGCCACAACGGTTAACCATCTTGATCTGTTTCAACGCGACGGCAGTAGACCTATTGGCACATTACCTTTTACGCCGGGACTGGAAGCCGCGGGCGTGGTACTCAAGGATAGCCACGGCTTTCACGCGGGAGAGCGGGTAATGACGACCCGCGCATTGGCAGCTAAAGGTGGAGGTGGGTATGCCAGCAAAATAGCTGCGCCAGCAGCCGATCTCGTACGTATTCCCGACACTGTTACGTTCGAGCAGGCTGCAGCGGCAGGGCTTACCTCCTCAACAGCCTGGGGGAGCTTATTTGATCTTGGGCAGCTAAAGGCCGAAGAACGTGTCTTGATCTGGGCCGGCTCTAGTGGTGTAGGATCAATGGCCATCCAATTCGCCAAACATGCAGGCGGCTGGGTATATACGACAGCTAGCAACGACGAGAAGGCTGAAGCACTGCGCCGCTTAGGGGCTGATATGGTGATCAATCACAAGCAGCAAAACGTAGGCCAGGTTGTGCATGATACGGGCGGTGTTAACCTGGTGATCGAGCTGGTTAGCACGACGTTGCAAGCAAGCCTCGATGCTTGTGTAAATGATGGGCGTGTCGTGCTCATAGGCAATCTCGGTGGTCAGCACGCTACCGTCGATACGCAGGCATTGCGACTGAAGCGTGTGAACGTGATTGGAGGAGGTATGCTACGGACTTCCAGGGAAAATGAAGAGCGCATACTCCAACTGGTCGCTGATAAGGCTATTCATCCGGTCATTGCGCGCAAGATGCCGATCGAGGAGGCAGCAGAAGCTCACCGTATTTTGGCTTCCGGAGAGATCCTGGGGAAGATAGTGCTTGTTCATTCCGTGTGATAGAGAGACACGCCTTAACTCGTGGAAGCGGTTGATCGTCAAATGACACTCAGGAGGTAGTAATGGCAAACCCCTTACCTTATCGCACTCTTATTCCCTTGTTTGAAGAACTGCGCGGTGAGCGTGTTGTGGTGCGACCATATCGCGAGAGTGATGCACAAGCGCTATTCGAAGCCGTAGCTGAATCACGCGATCACCTGCGTCCCTGGTTGCCTTTCGCCGACGAACATCAAACAGTAGACGAGAGCCGGCATTGGATAATCCAACAGGTGGCAAACTGGATACTCCGCGATGATCTGATTCTCAGCATCTGGGAACAAGCAACCGACCGCTACGTGGGAGGCACCGGACTTCACCCACACGATTGGGAGATCGGTTATTTTGAAATTGGTTATTGGGTACGGGCCTCTGCTGAGGGTCATGGATACATCGTAGAGTCAGTGCGTCTCCTAACAGAGTACGCCCTCGACACGCTCAAAGCCAATCGCGTTGAAATTCGCTGCGATGAACTGAATGTGCGAAGCGCCGCCATTCCACAACGCCTGGGATACGTGCTGGAAGGACGATTGCGTAACAACCTGACCGCGCCAGGTGGCAGATTGCGCACTACGCTCGTATTTTCCCTTGTACCAGGGGATCGACAATAAGCAATTGACGAAATTCTGACTTTTAACAAAATAATCCGGTGATCCGTAGGGGCCGATTATGCACATGAACGAATTAATGCGGCCATCACGAGCACAATCGTGTCCGCATTTAATATTCAATCTGCATTATCGGCCCTCCGTGGAGTTTCCGCTATCCCGTTGATCGGTGCGAGTCTTTACCTGGATACACACTACACTCAGCATGGTATGTCTGTATTTATTATCCCGTCAGTCTCAGTCATCGTCAGCACTACTTATACATACAATTATACACGTACACATTCCTTTATTGGTAAACGAGTTTTTGCAGAGGGGTTGACAAATCGTTCATATCAGGGCAAAATAGCTTTATGAAATGACGCGTTTATTGGCTCTAAATACCCAATAAATCGCTACGAAACCGTATCAAAATCCCCATAGATCAAGCGTCTGTGGGGGTATTGTTATGCAAATCGCGCTACTAATGATGGGGTGGGGGAGCCTGTAGCGTGCATTCACTACGTCACTACGCATGCAGCATATACGTGTGTCCCCCATACAGTACAATGCGAAAGCGAGTGTCGAACTACTCATCCTTACTGTATAGTGTCCTACTGACTATGCGCGAGATCGCGGCCCATACTTTGCTCTAAGCATCTTATCTGCCTCTGCCACTACGGTAGCGACAAAACGTGAAAAGTCTACCAGTACTTGTCGTCCACCCGTTCCTTTACAATCAGGGCATGTGATAGGTTCACCTGCCTGGTTCTTAACAGTCTCTGAACCTCCACACGTTTGGCATTTTCTCCACAAAACCACATCATCGGTATTCCTTGGCTCTTCTGGCATTGTATATTGTCCTTGAATTGAACTGAGGATAGGGAATTGTTGTGTTTCCCCACCCCCTGACTTCGTATCTTAGAAGTAGTTCCGATACCTACGCCAGTATAGATCACAAGCTCACAGCACGACTAGTGGTTTGGTACTTTTGGTACGAGCAAGTAATAACCCATCCTAGGTTATTCTGCGTACGTCCGTCGTCTTCAAAGGGTGCATCAGGCAAGTTGAGTAAATCGTTCATACATTTGTCCTAATTGTGGCAAGGAAGATGTATTGTTGCGTTTTATCTGGTATACTCAGCCAGAAAATATTGTAACGGTGAGAGGAAGCAATGGGAGCAAGACTTAGTTCATGGTGGCTGAAGATAAAAACACATCCTATTACTTCCACATTGATTGTATTGTTTATTGCGTTTGTTGTGCTAGTTATCTTTGGCGGGTACAAGTTAAATTGGGATTGGACTGGCTTCAATGGAAACAGTAAATCAGGTAAAACACTGTGGGATTGGATGCAACTTCTATTTATACCTGTAGTGCTTGCTATTGCTGGATTTTGGTTTAACCACAGAGAACGCAAAGCAGCGGAATTACGTGCTGAGATTGAACAGAATGCAGCAGAGCGACGTGCGGAAGCAGAGCAAGAAATAGAGCAACAGCGTACTAAAGCCGAACGCGAAATTTCAGAAGACAGCCAACGTGAAGCAGCCTTACAAGCATACATTAACAATATGTCAGAGTTGCTACTTCACGAGAAACTGCGTGAGTCAGGGCCTAATGACGAGGTACGAAAGATAGCACGTGTACGGACGCTGACGGTGCTGCCACGTTTAGATGGTGATCGTAGTGGTTGAATGTAATTAGGTTGATGCCATTGCTGTTGTTGAGGTGGAAGAGGATTGGATTGTTGCCACTTCTGCTGTGGTGGATAATAGGTCTGAGGTTGCGTGAAGTTGGGCTGCTGCTGCGATTGTTGCTGGAACTGTG
>JBKPAZ010000209.1:0-15144 GCA_046726655.1 Chloroflexota bacterium | reverse complement strand
GCTGACCCAAATTCACAACAGGACTTCTACCAATGATATTGACGTGCTCCTCAAAGATGAAGAGGATTCCACGACCTCGCCGCGCTACCAGACCTTCAGGGCAGCAGTACGGGCAGTTGCTCGGAAGAACAAGCTTCCAAGTAACTGGCTCAATGACATTATGGGTGACTTTCTCCGTGATACGGGCACAGCGCCAGGTGGAACCCTGTGGCGCACCTACTCGATGCTGGAAGTGTATATACCGCCGAGCGACTATGTTTTGGCGCTGAAATTATTTGCGGGTCGACCAAAAGACCGAGATGATATTGACTCTCTTTGCCAGCAATTGCAGATTCGGACACGCGAACAAGCACAGCAACTCGTTGATCGCTACATTCCGAATAAGCAAGTCCAACAGCTCAACCATCTTGATGAGACTCTGGACGAGCTGTTTCCGTAGCGAAGCATATGATACAATGAAAAGAAATGCGCGTAGGTAGCAAGCAGGGAGAACCTGGAGATGGTATGAACACACATGATTGTGAACACACAATGGCATTGACCTATCAAACTATCTGTCAAGGCGAACGTCCGTGGGTAGCGTTGGGCAATTTCATGAACGAGTGGTTTGACTATGCTATAGATCGACGTGCGCAACTTATCGCCGATCCACTCACCCTGCCGGAGAAGCCAGATACCGACGCTCTCCATTGGGCAGCTTTCTGTGCTGCCTCGGTCGAATGGCTCTGTATTCGCTACAAGGTCCCTTGCCCATCTTGGGTCTACAATTCTGCATACTCCTTGCCCGAACCCTGGTTCGACTCCCCTAGCGCTCATAAGCCTAAGGTCCGTGAGCGGCTTCTTAAGCAAACACCAGAGCCATTCGCCCGGCGCAATGTCTATTGTGGCAACCGCATGTTCGCCAACAAGTACGAATTCGCCGAGCAATACCAGCAAGTAGCAACCACCATATCTACTGCATTATCGACCCCCTCCTGAACACCGATTCATGGCTCTTCCTCTCCAATGTGTATGTGGCTAAAGAATCCTCACAAGCGACATCATTTCCTGATTCTTTCTCATTGCCTCCTACCAGATACCATCCCTTTCTCCAACAACGAGTTTGCTTGGCTTCGCGGTAAACGTACCTGGGAAGGACCTGTAACGATACTCAAGACGCTTTACCTGATACCATACGCATGTAATACCACTCAAACAACATAGCAAGGAAACTGTATTGACAACAGGGATGTATACTCAGTATACTTGTACTGGAAATATAGAAAATTCGTTCTATTTTATCATTTGGGAAGGAGTACGTTTTCGCATATGATGTAGAATACTGTACACTATAATATCATAACATCTCTGCCACTGCTTTTACCTATATTTCATTCCATTGCTGGAAATGCACGAGCATCTCTCTGATGCTCTTGCGAACCTGCACAGGGATTCGCGTTGGTCTTGAACTACTTGTACCCACGAATTGGCAAAGCAGCCATATTTTACCCCTCTGTTGAGTATGTAGTTAGGAACAGCAAACCGTTCCCTTGCATATCCATCCAGCAGTGCGTATGAGCAAGAAAACACCTTGCCTTACCCCTAAACCGATGTGGCTTCATCATCTATTTCTAGAGAAGGAGTGATGGATTATGCTATCTGTACGACCATGGCATATTCCATCTTAAGAAGAGCTATGCGAAACACAACATATGAAACTCAACAAGATGATCACCAAGATGCATTGCTGCATCTAAAACTTGAAGGTCTGCTTCCTACCAATCAAGAGCTGGTTGTCAATCCTGCCTCGGGAACAGCCATCGTACTCTCCTATGTTGCTGATGGCAACTCAGAGGTTGTGCAACAGCAACATTTTTCTCCTCAAGGGATGCGGGTCCTGGTGCTCCTGTTACAAACTTATCCCCAGATGTGCCGCCATGAGGTCTTGTTTGCTCATGTACGCTCATTGCCGCTTGACCAGGCGTATCAGCAGATGCAGGAGAGTCGGTCTCTCACGATGCCTTCGCTCTACAATGCGATTTCCAGGCTCTCAATCGGACTGCATGCCTTTGGCTGGGAAGTCGTTTCTGTCATAGGTTGTGGCTACTTGCTTCACATGCTGTCAGAAGAGTGACAGAGATCCACAACCCAAAATACGTGGTTGTGGATGGAAATAGTCCGTCGAGTTTTTACACAGTCATGATCAATAGAACTGGGAGAAGGAGTGATGGATCACACTGTCCTTCAGGTAGTGTCGTATCACATCGTACTAAATAGTTATGAGAAACTCTGCTTATGAAGCGCAGGATGATGATGTCCATCTTATCTCGAGCGACCATCAAGAATGGTTACTTCACCTGACCCTCAAAGGTCTGGTTCCGGCCAACCACGAACTCGTAATCAATCTTGCTGAACGCTCAGTCACCCTCTTCTCGCACACCCCTGACGGCAAGCCAGCCATGGTGGAACAGAAGGGGTTTTCTCCCAATGGCATGCGCGTCCTTCTTCCACTGCTGCGAGCCTATCCCAAATATTGTCGCCATGAGGTGTTATTCGCGAGCCTGTTCTCCTTGCCACTCGAGGATGCGTATCAACAGATGCGAGAGATGCATGCACTCACCATTCGCCCGGTACGCAGAGCCATTGCCAGCCTGCCGACCAAGCTGCGTGCCTTTGGCTGGCAGGTGCGTTCCATCCGTGGGGAAGGCTACCTGATTGAACCAATCCCAGTAGAACGGGCCTGATACACTCACCAATGCACAACCACTAGCGCACTCTAAAAGGCTAAACGCAAACGCCCGGTTCATGTGCCGCACATACTCGGCTCATCTTCCCCAAAAAATCGGTTCTTAAACAGGGATTTTTCCCTTGGTAATCTGGTACATTTGTTCTATAAACTATGAGATGTATGTCAGTTTTGTCGTGCGTCCTATCTGCTTGCATGGGGGCGAGGAACGACGTTTTTCGCCCCTGGTATTGCTTGTCTGTCCTATGTGAGTTGTTGAAGAGAAGAGAGGTTAGACGATTACGATGCGTTCGCTTCCTACGGTTCCTTTTCCTTCTATAAACCTCCAGCTTCTTGAGGAGGTGCTCTATGATCTGCCTCCCCTGGAAGGGGTATTTCTCCACTGGCACAGGTATAGTGTGCCAGCTACCACTGCAGGAATCATTTCGCTCCTTGCCCGGCGCAAGCAGTTGCTTGGCACAACCACGCTGTCAGGAGCCAGCATCCAGTTGCTTTATGAGTGCGCAACCGACAGCCTGCACAGTCTTCGCGGACAGGAAGAACAGTCGCCCTGGGACGGTCGTCCGCTGTATGCCCGTCTGCTCCGGCATGGACCCTCACTGAGTGCTGCCGGGACTCAGGCGCTGCTTCCGCCAGGAGTGCTGGTACAAAAGACCGTCTCGATGACGTTAGGCGAGACCCCATTACTGTGCACGGGTGTTGGTCTACAAAGACTAAAGCGCCGGCATCTGCATGCCATAGCAGCAGCCCTGGCATTACCTGGACGATTCATCAAGCAATGCACCATCAATCCTTTGACCTCCAATCCTGTTGAGACGTACGCCATGCGGCCAGGGATGGTCTCTCCGTTCCTGCATCCTTCCCACCACGCAGATATGTCCGCGCTCGTCCTATCACCATGGCCACAGCAGTGGGAAGCGCAAGCGCGAGAGGTGGCGATCTCGCTATCATTGTGGGAAAGCGTGGTGCTACCTTTGCGCTGCCTTCGCCAGTTGATTTGGAGCTATGCCAGGCGAGCGTATCCTACGGTGAGGGTCATCGAACTAGAAAGCGAGCCTACTCTCTATGCACATGCAGAGCAGATTAGCGGCTAGCCGCCGACCACTGGTGCCGTCATGGAATCAGCTCAAGGTCATTGCTCATCTGAGAGAACGAACCACCAGCCAGGTGCAACACGCCACAGCCTCTTCAACAGGCTTCACCGCATTGAGGAGAGGCAGGCAAAAGATGCAGGGATGGTGTGAGCATATCCGTCCTTGTTGGCATGCATACGAGAGACTGTACCTATTTGCGTCTAAGTACAGCGAGGGCTCCATCCCCCTCCATGCTCTGATGAACACCACCTATGCGGCGCTCACTCTCCTCAGATGTCGACGCATCTGTTTCTTGCGGGGAGATGGGATGCTATGCCAGAAGTGACGTCGCTCCAACAGGTAGAACGGCCGCAGTTGCAGGGGCATCTGGTACAGCACAGCGACGCACAACACCTGTTGATTATCGATGGCGCGGTTGTCCCCTGCACGCCGACCGAATACGACTTGCTTTTGCCTCTGCTGAAGCGTACCGGAGAACCCGTATCGTTTGCTCGCCTGCTCGGCATGCAGCGACAAAAGACACTGACGCGAGGCATCAGGCGCGGTTTGACACAACAGATGAGCCGTCTGCGTGCCAGGCTCTGGCCGTTTGGCCTGGACATTCTCTGCCTCAACAGCTACGGCTAGCTGCTGCTCTCGCGATCAAACGAGCAGGTTGAAGAGATCTAAGGAGCAGCATTGCTCTGTGTGACACACACGTGTGCCTTGCATTTCATCCCAGGTCTGCCATAGTGGATGGTCTACCGGCTTCTTCTCTCGCTTCATTCCGCTGGCTCTCCCATGCCTGTTGGAGAGAGAAGGAGGATTTTCTTATGGTTCCCTCTGTTGAACAACGGTCGTCTCCCATCCTGGAACAGGTCTTGTCTCATCTCAAAGGTGTGCGCACCTCGATGCGCGGTTGGAGAGCATGTTGCCCTGCACATGCTGATCGCAAACCCAGCTTGAGCATCGGTCTGGGTGAGCACGGCCAGGTCTTACTCAAGTGCTTCGCCGGGTGCTCGCTCGAACGCATTGTAGAAGCCATGGGACTCGCCATGACCGATCTCTTTCCCGATGCCACCTCAGCACCTGATGTGCAAGCGACAACATCAGGCAATACACACCACCCTCCACTCACCCTCATTGACCTGGCGCTGGAGAAGCAGTTGCCCTGGAAGTTGCTGTTCCATCTGGGGGTGCTGGAGCATCCCTATGGCGGCCTGCAGATCCCCTATCATCTGCCAGACGGCTCGCTGGCACCGCGCCACCGCATCAGAACAGCGCTGGTTGCGAAAGAGGGATCACACTGGAGCACAGGCCAGGGCAAGATCGTGCCCTATGGGCTGGATCGGCTGGAGGAGGCCAGAAAAGAGGGCTACCTGGTGTTAGTGGAGGGGGAGTCGGACTGCTGGACGCTCTGGTATCTGGGATTCCCAGCGTTAGGGCTACCGGGCGCTGAAATGACACGGACCCTAGAGGACACTATGTTGGCAGGCATCCATCAACTCTACATCATGCAGGAACCGGATGCCGGGGGTGCGTCTTTCGTGACCCAGATCGCGCGCAAGCTGGAAGCGTGGCGGCTGCAAGGTAAGGCATTCGTGCTCCGACTCCCAGGCGTCAAGGATCCCAGCGATTTGTACCAGCAAGACAGGCAGGGGTTTCGCACCGCCTTCCAGCATGCGCTGGATCAGGCCGAACCGATCTCTTCCCGCAGTTCTCACTCGGCAGTGCCTTTTCCCCAACAAGGTCAGCCCGCGATCTTCAGTCTCCCTGATCTCCTGTCGTGGGAGTTGCCGCCAGTGTGCTGGACCATCCCAGAAATGCTGCCGGAAGGGTTGACGCTGCTGGCGGGCAAACCCAAGTTAGGAAAAAGTTGGCTCGCGCTCTCCGTCGCGCTCTCCATTGCAGCTGGCGGCGTGGCTCTGGGCGCACAACCTGTGGCGAAGGGCGATGTCCTCTACCTGGCGCTAGAGGATAACGCGCGCCGCTTGCAATCACGCGCCAGGCAGTTGCTTGCGTCCATGACGCAGACTCCGAACAATCTGGACTTTGCCCTGGACTGGCCACGTCTGGGTGAGGGAGGGTTGGCCTATCTAGAGGAGTATCTCAAGGCGCATCCCGATCTGCGACTGGTCGTCATCGATACCTGGGCCAGAGTTGCTCCTCCCTCTGGGGAGCGCCGCTGTTCGCAGTATGAGGGAGACTATGAGTCGCTCACGCCCCTCAAGCGGCTGGCCGATACCTATCATGTCTCGATCCTGGCGGTGCACCACCTGCGCAAGACCGGCTCCAGCGATGTGCTGGATGAAATCATCGGCTCGACAGGTGTGACCGGGGCGGTCGATGGGACGATGATCTTGAAACGCGATCGTGGACAGACAGATGCCACGCTCTTTGTCACCGGGCGCGATGTAGAGCGCGAGCAACATTTGGCCCTCAGCTTTGAAGCTACGACCGCGCTGTGGACCCTCATCGGTAACGCAGAAGAAATCTGCTGCACCAGGGCACGCCAGGAAATTCTTGACCTGCTGCGTGAGCAGGGTGCCGACGGCATGAATCCACGGCAGATTGCCGAAGCCTTGCAGAAGAATTATCATACGACGCGCTCGCTCCTGCGCAAGATGGAGGAGACTGGTGAGGTTAGACGTGCAGATGGGCATTACATCGCAACTCATACGGATGCTATTCACAGTCACTGGCAATCTGCAGATGCGATCGACTCTAAGGAGCAACTGAAGCAACAGCAACCGACGAGGAGTGCTGAAATTGATTACGTTGATTACACTGATTACGTTGATTACGCTGATGGCACCACAGATGATTCTTTCTCTGAGGTCTGCGATCTCTCTCATGGAACAGATGTGTTTGAAGCACCTGAGACGTTCAGTGTGCGAGATGACGTGACAGAAAGACAACAGGAGTATGAACATCGAGAACCTCTCATCAACAATCCTCATCAACGTAATCAGTGTAATCAATTTCAGCAACAGACATCAACAATAGCAGTTCGAGATGCATACTCGGACAGGGAAGACCGCACTGTACGAAGAGAAGGGAAAGAGGCTTTCCATCAGAGGGAGCGTTGTCCACATCATCCACGAGCACTTCTGGTGCGTTTTGATCCCGCTGGTCAAGCCTGGTGCGACAAGATGGATTGCTGGGATTGCTATAGGCTCATGAAGATTGGGGAGGCGTTGGAGTATCGCTGCCTGACGAATGAGGGAGGGAAGGTGGTGATCGACCAGGGCATGGCTGCCTGGTCTGACTTTGTGCTCACCCAGCGAGCGTTCCTGATTGTCGTTGCAACCGAGCTGGCGATTGCGAGGTGTAAGGCGCTCGATATCGAGGTGCCTGACGTGTCCGGTGAAGTGAAGCACCTGGTAGAGGTCCATCCGGCACCTCTTGAGATGAAGAGATCAGAAAAGGTATGACGAGGCCTCTTCTCAATCACTTTTCGGAAGGTGCCGCAGCCATCGCCGTCTTATACATCAACCACCCGAACTCGTCACTCAGTTGCACGGCATGTGTGATGCACTGGCGATCTTCCGGCGTATGGTAGCAAGCTAGCAGGGCCTCAGCGATGGGTGTGACTTCGCCCCTCTCTCGTCATGAGTTACAAAGAAGGCGATCTGCTCAGCGCTCATTGCCCAACGTACCTTATAGGGCTGGGTCAACGCGAGCGCTCATATGGACAAAGATGTCAAGGCTTTCGCTGAAAGTCACGATTTTCTGCGGCACTGAGCCATATGCCAGCATTCAGTAGAAAAAGGTGTTCTGGCCATAGAGCACCCTCAACGGCTCGACACTGTCAAAGTCTAGTCGTGTAAAGCTAAGCGCTTAGCCAAAGCTCAACAGCAACTGGTAAGCCTCGATCGTTGCTATGAGCTTCGCCAGCAACATGTTTCGTATTCTCCAGGATTGTTGCGAAGCCGCCTCTACTTTCCCTGGAAGATGGGTGGACGTTTTTCGCGGAATGCTACTGCTGCCTCGTGTGCATCAGTAGAGCCAAAACAACGCATGATTGCCTCAAGCTCATTCTGGAAAGCGCGCTCCAATTCGGTCTCCAACGGGCGGTTGAGCAAGCGCTTGCTCTCACGTACGGCCAGGGGCGCACGACTCAGCAGTTTGTCAGTGAGCGTTTGCACTTCGGAGTCCAACGCTGCCTGGTCGACCAGACGATGGAGCAGCCCCATCTGTTTTGCTGCGGCGGCATCGAAGATGTCCGCCGTGAAGATAATCTCCCGTGCCAGTGCTTGTCCGACGATGTGTGGCAGCAGGACGCTCGTGCCACCCGTGATCACCATGCCCACGCCAGTTTCAACACATCCCATGCGTCCTCGCGTCGTAGCGACGCGAAAATCGCACGCCAGGGCTAATTCAAAACCACCTCCTACCGCATAGCCATCAATGGCCGCGATGGTTGGCTTTTCGCCCATGAGTAGGCGGGTGAGGCGCTGTAGGTCCATAATGAGAGACAGGAATTCCTCGGCGGTCTGCTGCTCTGCCTCTTTCAGGTCGTCGCCGGCGCAGAAATTCGCGCCTGCACCGGTCAGTACGATCAGCTCAGCCTCAGGATCGTTTTGAGCATGTTCCAGAGTCTGGCGCAGCTCTGTTATCATGTTCCGACTCATAGCATTCATCGCGACTGGTCGGTTCATGGTCACGTGAGCGACTTTTTTCGAGACATTGTAGCGGACGGGTGGTTCTTTCATCTTGGTTGCTTCCTTCTTCAAACGTATCCAAACGTTCTGATGACGCGGCGGGCTTTTTGCTCAGTACGTGGGAGTGTTCCATACGGCACAAGCTCTACTTCCGCTCGAAAACTGAGTTGCTCACGCAGCGCATGGATGATCTGCTGTGCAAGATCTCCCACCTGCTCCGGCAGCAAGCCCTGGATCAGTTCTACGCGTATGTGTAGATAGTGATGCGGTGGAGGATGATCGACGATAATCTGAAACTCACCGGAGAACTGGTCCGTGAGATGTGCCAACACGTTGCCAATGCCGCCCGGAAAAACGTTGACGCCACGGACATGTAGCATATCATCGCTGCGGCCTAACACCCGAAAGCGAAAGGTGGTCCGCCCGCACGCGCATGGGCCAGTTCCCAGGATACGAACCACGTCACGGGCGCGATAGCGTATCAGGGGCTGAGCCTCTTTCATGAGATGCGTGTAGACCAGTTCACCTTCTGCCCCGTCGGTAAGCGCGAGAGGTATGCCCTTCTCCGGTTCAATCAATTCGACCGCTATAATGCCGCTTGCCTGGAAGTGCAACCCCTGCCGATGCTCGCATTCCGAGCCCATGATGCTCAGGACGTCGGCCATACCAAAGTTCGCATCCATCGCGCGCATTCCCCAGGTCTCTTCCATGCGTGCTCTTATGCCGGGCTCGCCCATACCCGGTTCTGCCCCAAAGAACCCTTTGCGTAGCCCCAGGTCACGAGGATTCAGCCCTTGAGCGAGGACCTCTTCGGCTAGCGGCAGCATATACGAAGGAGTTGCGCTGATGGCGTTGATGTGTAGTTCGCGGATAGTCTGGATAAGTGAGGCAGTTTGCCCAACGCCGTAGGGGACGACGGTAGCTCCCGTCGTCTCCAGATTCTCGTGATCGGAATAGCCTCCTACCCAGAGACGGTAGTTCAGACAATGGACGATCGTATCGGTGGGGCGAAGCCCGGCGGCCCAGAAGGACCGGGCAGCGCTCTCATTCATGAAGAGGCGATCGTTGTCTGTCAGCGCGACATAGAGCGCGCGGCCTGTCGTGCCGGAAGTTTTGTGGACGCGTACCAAACGTTCGGGTGACGTGGCAAGATAACTGCCAAAGGGAGGATGTTCCTGCTGATTCTGCCGGATCTCGTCTTTCTCGGTGAATGGGAGGAGTGGGAGATCGGCCAGCTCACGAATAGCGTTGCGCTTGACGCCGTCGGAAGCAAATTTTGCCTGGTAGAAGAGAGAAGAGGCCCAGACATAATCTAGCTGAGCTTGCAGGCGTGCATTTTCTACCTGGCGTAATGCGGCTGTCGGCAGCGTTTCAATGTCTTCATTCCAGAAGCGCCGTTTCATGATCCATACTCCTTCCATACAGACAGCCTGCATGTACGCCTTGCGTGCATCGTAATCCTAGTATACATGACATGGAGGCTGTTGCACAGTCGCCGTCCTTTTTTCATTCCCGACCTTGCAACATCCCTGACATCTGTGTGCAGGGCTTTTTGGTTTACCCGTACTCCCGCAAAAGCTTGCCACACAGTAACTGCAAGGCATCCAAGGGATGGGCGCAAAAATGCCGCATCTGAGAAGCCACATTAGGAACCTGAAGCCAGTCCATCAAAGCGAGAACCCCTCCATTGAGTGCAGCTAGAGCCTGGGGAGCCCCGCTCATGCGGACCCAGGCCGGGCATCTTCTCGCCATCCGTGACATCACGCCTCCAGTGGAGTCGATTTTCGATGCGCCAATGGGCTTGGTGCAAGGCGAGCAGGCGCGAGGCGTTGGCTTGCTTCCTGGGCAGATTGGTCAATCCATAGACGGTCTCCTCCCGCTCTTTGTCTCCGTCTTTGGCGCAGCGGTGTAAGCGAAAGACTTGTGCTACCCCAGCCCACTCGGTCTCAAACCATGCATTCATCTGCGTACTGCTCCACCGTTCGCGGAGTTCCAGACGACCGTGCTTTTTTTGCACACTTTTGCTCTACTGCCACTCCTCTTGCTCGGCATCCGGGTCGGCAAAGAAATCAACCAGGTCTTCATACATCTGCGGCTGCTTCTTTTTCACGATGGGAAGACGAATACCCCTCATACCCATGCACACACGCACACCACTTCTTGTGCGTGTGCTTGGCGTCGGTACTGATGATGCGTCCTTTGACTAACGCGGGATGGACCAGCGCGGCGGCAGCACTGCTCTCATTTTCTTTGCTTTGGACAGCTCGCTCTCGTCAAGACGATCCCGCTCTGGCACTCATAGAGCGAGAGCAGATGCACCGACGGCTGTCCCTCGCTCTGGTGTCCGAGCGTGCCACGTAAGGTTTTGCCATCCATCGCCACGTGGGTGAGCAACTCTTGCTGTTGGTGGGCCTGTAAGCGGCTGGGTTCGCTCCCACACTGTTCCACCGCTCGGGCTTTCAGAAGGACGTTGGCCACCACGCTGACGATCTGCTCGGCATCACAGCGCGCTAACGCCTCACTAGACGTCGAATTGGTCGGAAACCGCTTCGGCCAGTTCAATTGGCCGCGCAGCCACCCTTGTCGTTCCTTGACCCAATCCACGATGCCCTTCACCGTCGTTTCTCCGGCCAGTTTTCCCAGCATCAGCAAGGTCAACAACCAAGGCAACGGATAGCGTTTGCCCTTCTGCTTGCGTCCAGCTCTCACCTGTTCAAATGCGCTAGACAAGGAGGCCGGATCGATGCTCAGGGCTTCAGTTGCGACTTTGTCTCCATTAGCAAATATGCTAAGGTACATGTACGCCATTTCTCGCTTTCATAGGAGTGTTTTGGGATTTTTCCTAGTGTAGCAAGAAATGGCTCACTTTTCGAGCTTTTCGGGTACACCAACAAGCCCTGGCATCTGCGACCGTTTTGACGCATTTTCCCACTATCTCTGGTATACTTGCTCCTGAGAGGGATCGAATGTCCAGAATGCCTCGCAGTCAGAGAGATCCACCCAAAAGGAGACAGCGTCATGTTTTCCCAGGCCGGGTCAAACACGTGACCACCACCCCTCACCATGGCAAGCGATGGGTCTGACGAGGAAGCAACTGGGAACTCTCTGACTAAAGAGACAAGGAGCAAAACCAGTCATGCATGAGATGCGTTCTCTTCCTCAGACTAGCTTGCCGGCACCACTCACTCCGCTGGTTGGTCGTGAGCGAGAGATCGCTGCCGTCTGTACCCTGCTGTGCCGCCCCGAAGTCCGCCTCGTCACGCTGACCGGCACCGGTGGTGTTGGCAAAACGCGCCTGGCCGTGCATGTCGCGACGGAGGTCCTGGCTGACTTTCCCGATGGCGTCTTCTTTGTTTCCCTGGCTCCCCTCAGTGACCCCACCCTGATCATTCCCACCATCGCTCAGGTGCTTGATGTCAAAGAGAGCGGGGCAAGGCCACTGCCGGACCTCCTCATCGCCGACCTTCGAGAGAAGCACCTCTTGCTCTGCCTCGATAACTTTGAGCATCTCCTGCCCGCGGCTCCGCAGCTGACAGACCTGCTGAGCGCCTGCCCGCACCTGACTATGCTCGTGACCAGCCGGGCGGTGCTGCACGTGCAGGGGGAACACCTCTTTCCCGTTCCACCCCTTTCCGTGCCGGACCT
This sequence comes from Chloroflexota bacterium, assembly GCA_046726655.1. GTDB lineage: Bacteria > Chloroflexota > Ktedonobacteria > Ktedonobacterales > Ktedonobacteraceae > DATMNR01. The sequence goes on along the minus strand of JBKPAZ010000209.1, from coordinate 3,037 downwards.
CACCCAGCTGCCTCCGACGGCTGAGACCTTGCTCAGCTATGCTGCCGTCGCGCTCTTCCTCCAACGGGCCCAGGCCGTCCAGCCCACCTTCCAGATCACCAGCACCAACGCTCGTTCCATAGCCTCGGTGTGTATCCGCCTGGAAGGGCTGCCACTGGCCATTGAACTGGCGGCCGCCCGCATCGCCCTGTTCCCGCCGTAGGCCCTGCTGGCACGACTCAGCCAGCGGCTCCACCTCTTGACGAGCGGGACACGCGATGTGCCAGCACGCCAGCAAACCCTGCACAATACCATCGCCTGGAGTTACCACCTGCTCTATGAAGAGGAGCAGCGCCTCCTTCGACGACTCTCTGTCTTCGTCGGCGGCTGCACTCTCCAAGCAGTCGAGGCTGTCTGTGAGGTGCCTGCTGGTGGTGCTGGGAAGGGGTTCGAGGGCGTGGCGAAGCTTCTCGAGAACAGCCTGCTGCACCAAATCGAATCGGAGGGGGGAGGAACCACGTCTACGGATGCTTGAGACGATTCGGGAGTATGCGCTGGAGGAACTCTTCGCCCGTGGAGAGTTCGAAACGACCCAGCAGGCTCATGCAGCCTACTTTTTGTCCCTGGCCGAGCAGGCCGAGGCCGAGCTGGAAGGCCCACGGCACGTCCGGTGGTTGGAGCGGTTAGAGCGGGAGTATGACAACCTGCGAGCCGCTCTCCGGTGGGGGCTTTCGGAAGCCGCTGGCGAGGAGGGGGAACCCCGGAGGGAACTGGCCTTGCGCCTGGCGGGAGCGCTGGGGGAGTTTTGGATCATGCATGGGCATCTGAGTGAGGGACGAATCTTCCTGGAGCAAGCGGTAGCGGCCAGTCCGCAAGCAGCGTCGCGCCTACGGGCCAAGGTGCTCAGCGTCGCGGCAGATCTGGCGCTCTACCAGTTCGATACGCGGGCAGAGGCGCTGGCAGAGGCGCTGGCAGAGGAGGGACTCGCGCTCTACCAGCAGTTGGCAGACCAGAGCGGGATCGCCTCCTGTCTGCATGTGCTCGGGATCTGTGCCATGTGGAGAGGCGAGTCGGACCAGGCACGCGCACTGCTCGAGGAGAGTGCGACGCTCTACCGGGCGTGCGGGAACACGTATCAGCTGGCCTGGTCACTCGTCCTGCAAGGGGTGACGGACCAGGCGCAAGGCGCGCACGTCGGAGCACGAGCTCACTACGAGGAGGCCCTGGCGCTTTTCAGGGACCTGGGCATCGTGGAAGGCATCGCGATGATGAACTTCCGGTTGGGCCTGCTCCTCTTTTATTGCCAGGGAGACGACCTCACCGCTCGCCCGTTCCTTGCGGAAGCCTCTCGACTCTTTCGAGCAGAAGGCAATACGGTGGGAGTGGCTGTCTCCCTCCTGCGCTCAGCGGAGGTCGAACTGCTGGGTCAAGGGAACCTCACGGCAACATATGTGCTGGCGGAGGAGGCCCTGGGTTTCTTCAAAGAGCTGAGCTATAAGAAAGGCGTAGTTGAGGCGCTGTTCGTGCAGGCGCGGGTGCAGGCTCGCCAGGGCAACTACTCAGCCGCACGCAGCCGCTATGAAGACATCTTGACGCTTGCCAGGGAGAGTGACGACACGCGCCATATCTCCGTTGCGTACCGGGTGGAACAGAGTCGAGACCGGCTTGGGGGCCCCAGCGAGGATGACGAGCACGGGAATATCCTCTATGTGGAAGGGTTGGCTGAGGTCGTCGCAGCACAAGGAGAGGCAGTCTGGGCGGCCCGCCTGTGGGGAGCGGCAGAAGCCAGACGCGAAGCGATTCAAACTCCACGGCCCGCGGCCTTCCGCACGGCGTATGAGCAGGCGATCGCTGCCGCCCGCACCCAAGTAGGGGAGAAGCCCTTTACAGCCGCATGGGCCGAAGGACGAGCCATGACGCTGGAGCGAGTCCTCACCACACAAGGGCAAGTGACACCGACAGCATCATAGTCAGCTCAGAGAGCCGGAACGTCCCCTCTCGGTCCTGAGGAACTGACCCCTCGTGAGGGCGAGGTGCTGCGACTGCTTGCAAGAGGACTGACCAACGCCCAGATCGCCGAAGAACTCATGGTCAGCCAGCTGACCATCAAAGCGCATCTGCGCTCCATTTATAGCAAGTTGGGGGTCACCTTCCATAGTGCGGCCACCCGCTACGCCCTCGAGCACCACCTGAGTTGACTGAAACCAAAACCGCATGCCTGCTCTGCCGCTGAATCGTTCAGTTTGCTTTGACAGCGAGGAGGGTTGGGAGGACGAACTCAGGGCATGCCTCTAGCAGGGGTCTAGTTCTTTCGAACTAGACGCCCCCCTTCTTCTCCTTACGGCACAAATACCTCCTGCGGACGATGTGTTTTCGTGTTCCTCCCAGTACACTACCAACAGTGGTGGAGAGATGAACAGGCAAGAAGCGAGTCATTGTTGGATATCCTTTGGGAAAAGAAGATCTTCTGTGTGGAGGTGACAGGCTGATCCAACTGGAATGCTCTCCGCAGAGTGCACTTGAAAGGGGTAGGAAATGCCCGCCCTCAAACCTGATCCAAGGAAAGGAGATCAAGAAGATGGCATCACTTGCAATGGCTTTCCCTATACTACCGGGGAAGACCGAGCAATGGAAACACTTTTGCCAGGAGATGGCAGGACCTCGCCGCAGCGAGTATGAATCATCCAACAAGCGCATAGGAGCAACCAGGGCGGCGTTGTATCTCCAACAGACCCCACAGGGGGATATGGTCGTTCTTTACCAGGAGGCGGCAGATATGCAACATTTCTTTGAGGAAATGGGCATGTCGCAGGAGCCTTATTTTGTCTGGTTCCGTGAACAGGTGAAGGAAATCCACGGCGTTGATTTTTCGCAGCCCCTCCCAGGTCCACTCCCCGAAGCCTTCATGGATTGGCGAGCAAAGTAAAACACTGCTCGTACGCCTTGATACTTGTCCAATGGGGAAGCTGGTTCGCTGCTTCGCGGCCGGATTTTCCTCCCCATGTATGATGCGGAGGACTCCACGTCGCGTTGGTTGAAAAGGAGAAAGAAGATGAAC
>JBKPAZ010000208.1:0-27274 GCA_046726655.1 Chloroflexota bacterium | reverse complement strand
CCTCCGCGTCCGCTGTCGATCATAGCCGGAAGAGCATACTTCGAACATAGATACGCGCCGCGCACATGGACGGCGAAAGTGCGATCCCAGGTTGCTTCATCGGACTCGATGACCGTGCCGAAGGATTCAATACCCGCATTGTTAAAGAGAATATCAACTCGCCCGAAGGTACTCAGTGTTGCTTGAACCATGGCTTCAACGCTCGAGGCAGAGCTGACATCGGTCTTTGCCCAGATGGCACGACCGCCTTTATTGTTGATGGATTCAGCAACCGTTGCTGCCGAGGGGCCGTTGATATCTGCAAGCATCACCCCTGCGCCTTCACCGGCGAATAGGCGTGCCGTGACTTCGCCGAAACCGGAGCCTCCCCCGGTGATGATCGCTACTTTGTCTTTCAATCGCATGAGGTATTCTCAGTTGCAACACGGGCACAGACCAATACCGTGTTCTCCTTCCCAGGGGTGTGGAACGGATTCTTTATCAGGCACTACTTCTGCCTTCCTGCTGCCGCATTTGGAGCAGACCCATTCCTCCGGCGGGCGTGTTCCCGCCAGGACTAATCCCTGGAACCTGTGTCCGCATTCCGGGCATTCTAATGTTAAAACAGGCATCACACACCTCCAGGTGTGGTTATCTATAGGAGTCCGATCGATCGAGCTACCTATCAGGAAGCGTAATCGCTCAGACTCCCACATACATTAACCGGCTGCTACTGGAGTTCGCGCTAGTTCACTACGGACAATCTGTGTGCCAGCTACCAGGGCATGTAGCTTATCAACAGCAATGTAGCGTTGGAGCAGGATCAGGCCACAGTCTGTGGTAAGACCCAGTTGATCAGCAGGTACATACTGCAAGACCTGTCGAATGTGATCAGCCACCTCTTCAGCGGTTTCAGTAATCGTGCTCTTCACATCGATCACCCCGGCCCAGAACTGCAAGTGTTTCGGCAAGGGGTGCTGTGCAAGTACAGTACCGAGACCACTCAGGTCGCGTCGCCGACCGCCAATTTCCAGGTTCAGCACGTCCATCTTAGCCTCATAGGCTATTGGAATGACAAAGGTACTGTCGCCAGGAGTTGGTCCCTTACGCTGTGTGAGGTCAAAAATCTCGCCTGGCTGCGCTGTCTGATCAGGCATGTAAGCAGGTGTGCCACCCCAGTTGCCCCAGCAGACGTGGCAGACAATCTTAGCGTTTTTGACTCCTTCAACGGCTCGGTTGAAAGCCTCAATAGCCCAATCTTCAAAACCATAGGGCCAGGTAAACTCGTCGAGTTGAATGAAATCCACACCGAGGGCATCAACTTCTAAGATGTCCTCGTTGATCGCTTTGGCGATGTCCATTGCTCGATCACGGCTGGACTTGTAGTACAAGTCGTTAGTGGCCTGGGCAAACACCTGAATGCCAGTGTATTGAACCTTGACAGGTTTGTTCGTGGCTTTCTTGAGCGCTTTGGCCTGCTCCACCATTATCGCTCCTCGCCGCTTGACCTCCTGGGTTAACGTAGCAGCATGTAGGCGGCTGTAAATAGGAAAGCCCAGGTAACCGCCTTTAAGGTCATAACCTAAACGCTTGTAGTAGTAATAGACGGCCTGGTCGGCATAGTTATCGCCCTGCACACGCCCATCAGCGATGATGTCCAGTCCCTCCGTTTCCTGATCGTGGGCTAAGGCCGTGATAACGTCTTCCAGGGCTTCCCGCTCAAGAGAATCAGGAGGGTGTTGATCTCCGGTAAAGAACCTGGCAAAGTTAGCGTCCCACCAACGGGGGTTAGGGTAGTTTCCAACCATGCTTGTGGGGAGCATGATTTCTTGGCCGCGAATTAACATAGTTGCCTCCAAATGTTCAAGGTAGTCCTTTCACACCTCCTGATTTTTGCGGAGCAAAAATAGCTGCGCTAGCAGCGTTGGAGGTGTGGCTATAGAAAGAGTCCTTGTAGCTTACAGAAACGTCTCTGTTTTGTGACTAACCAACGCAACTAAACCGGACCTATAACCATGAAGTAAATACGCGAGATACTAAGTGAGCTTTCACCTCCTTTCGGCTCAATTAGGAACAGCCTTTGCAGCTTACAAGCCATAAAACCCGGCTACACGTCCGCTCGATACGTGTACTGATGGGTGGGTCAGCAGCGCATCGAGCACACTAGGGCCGTCAAAACGCCTCAAGTCATATTGACACACAATGGTCACTCCTGGATACTTGTCCACTAGCGGGTTGAGCAGTGCTTCGTATTGCATCATGCTTTCAGCACCCGGCGCATTCGGTAGTGACCATGTCATCTCGCCTGTTAGAAACACACGATCGTAGTCTGCTGCCAATGCCCCCAGGATTGCCGACTCCATAAAGGCCAGCATACGCTGGGCGTCAAAACGACCTGTCAGCAAGTAGGCCTCTTCGGGCTTTAAAATCCGCAATAACCCACGTGTGATCAGATCGTCCACGGGAAGCCCTTCCGCACGCAGCAGCTCCATAAGGCGCTCTGGCGGTGTGCTGTCCTGAATGTAGAGCACTGGAACACCAGCGCCAAGATGTTCTAAAAGGTACGGAAGCATCATTTGCCATTGTTCATCGTGATTGACAAAGAACAGGCAGATGTGCCGTTCCTCAGAAAGTGTATCGGAATTAGTTTCAGTTTCCGTCATCTGCGGCTCGGGCTGTAGATCCATGGTTCGCATGAACGCCAGCAGATCTTCTTTCAAGAAGCGCCGCTCACTTCGTCCACCGACGCGAAAACAACGTAATTTGCCACTATTGGTCCAACGTCGCAATGAGGTCTCACTGACGTGTAAGAACTCAGCCGCCTCTGTAATCGTCAGAAATCTCTGTTTTTCAGGCATGTAGCTTTTCTTAAGTTATTCAATGTTAGACTTTGTTGACCTTTACTTAACAAGATTACAGTCCATCTGCTGAAAAGTCAAGCCTTGGAGAGATTGAAATGACATGATCATCGCTCGATGTCAGTTGTAACATGTAATGTATCTGCAATCTGAGACAGGTAGAATTGCATGGCCCCACCTGCACGGTTCGGATCTCGATCCGCAATCGCTTTCCAGATCTCGCGCTGGTGAGCAATGAATACAGTCCGAAGTTCCTGGTGACCTATCAGACGGTTGAGTTCTTGAATGAGGAGATTGCGCATAGCGCTCAGAGCGAGGATGAAAACATCGTTATGTGACATCTCAGTGATAGCTGTGTGGAATTCAATAATGGCCGTTAGATAGCGTGCAGGTACATTCACGCTCTGTTCCATTTGCTTAATCATCTCCTCCAGGTCGGTAATCTCCAATGCTGATGCCCGTTCAGCCGCCAACTCAGCGGCTCGCACCTCAATTACTTGACAGGCTTCAATAAGTTGATCAACGCTAGTGTTTCCTGGATTAAAGGTCAAAGTGATGGCTTCACTGGCATCTTCAAAGTCTGGAGGCGCTACAAATGTGCCACCGTTATAGCCTCGGCGCACGACAAGTAAACCCGCCAGTTCGAGCACTTTTAGAGCTTCGCGTACGGCCGATCTACCGACATTAAATTGGCGAGCCAGTTCGAACTCGTTGGGTAACTTTTGACCTGGGGCAAGGGTGCCTTTATAAATCTCTCGCCGGATACTTGCTTCGATGATCTCGAAGTTGCGCTTGGGTGCCACAATTGGCTCAAATAGCGGATCTTTCGGTTTCTTCCTGGCCATGCTTCATGCAGCTCCCGGCGGTCTCATATTGTGACAATTTCTGCCATGAAATCCCTTGACAAAGGGCAGGTATTGCACGTACTATTGTCTGATGATAGGACATTATATCATATGAATAAGGAGGCGCTCACCCTATTTTTGTCTATTTATAAGCCGGTAGTAGGTTTTCCCCTTTTTTAACGCGCTTCAAGTAACAGAGTCGTTCTGCACATACATTGGCCGATGGCTAGAAGGCAGGCACATATGTACACAGTCGACATTGATGTCGGAGGCACACTGACTGATGGCCTTTTCAGTGATGGGCAAGCCGCCATCTCCGTCAAAGTTGATACCACTCCTCATGACCTGACTGTCTGCTTCAAAGACTGTCTGACAGAGGGCGCCCGTCACTTCGGTTTCGTCGAACTCTCAACCTTCCTTAGCAAGGTGTATCTCATTCGATGGTCCACAACCATCACCTCTAATGCCCTGGCACAACGTACCGGACCAAAGTTAGGCTTATTTGTCAGCCAGGGACATACACATGACCTCTACTCACATAATGGTCCCAGTCCAGCTCTGGGTACGCTGCTTTCAGCGTCGAACATCATAGGTTTATCCCGCCCGGTGGAACCCAAAACTGTTCTCCTGGCAGTAAAGATGTTGCTCGAAAATGGGGTACGGCGCATCTGTGTCAGCATGGATGGTGCTTTTCAAGATTCAACAGAAGAGCAGACTATTAAGCGTACTATCGAGGCCCAATATCCCGATCACTTTCTAGGTACCGTCCCGGTCCTCCTGGGGAGCGATCTCAGCCACTATCCAGACGATACTACCCGCACCCACCATAGTCTGATCAATGCCTACATTCATGGGCCACTGGCCAGCGCGCTCTATAAAGCCGAAGATGACCTACGAGCGGCGGGCTACGAGCAACCTCTGTTAATTGGTCATGCAAATGGAGGGGTATCTCGCGTATCCAAAACCAAAGCGCTCGACACGCTCGAATCGGGTCCGACAATGGGTCTGTTCGCAGCAGCATATTTTGCCCGCAAGTATGGTCTGAAGCAGGTTGTTGCTGTGGATGTAGGCGGTACAACCTCCAAAGTCGGTATCATTCGCGATGGTCGTATAGCCATGACCAACGATGCTGATATCCTTGGCATACCCGTGCACGCCCCAACTGTACTCATGCAATCCATCGCTCTTGGCGGAGGTAGCGTGGTACAGGTTGATCCAGTCACTCACCAATTGCGCCTGGGCCCAGAGAGTATGGGCGCTTACCCTGGTCCTGCCTGTTACGACTTAGGTGGCACAGAGCCGACACTGACCGATGCGCTGCTCACCCTGAACTGGCTTTCGCCCGATTATTTTCTTGGGGGAGCGCGCAAACTCCATACTGAACGCGCGTATGAAGCGATTGGGCAGCATGTCGCAAAGCCTCTCGGTAAAAGCCTGGAACAAGCCGCTTTCGATACTGCCGGTACTGCTTTTCAGATGGTGGCTGATACTATCAAAGGGCTGCTGGGAAGAGTTGACTGGCAGCCTGGCGCATGCACACTTTTTGCCTTTGGGGGCAATGGATCATCTTTTGCTTGTAAGGTAGCTGAGCGTGTAGGCATCTCGCAGGTGTATGTCTTTGATTTAGGCGCCGTCTTTAGCGCGTTTGGCTCGTCGATCTCCGACATCGCACATGTGTACGAGCATGGTCTCAAAATCCCGCTCGCTAGTCCAGATGCAGCGCACCATTTGACCGGGGTGATTGAACGCATGCGAAATGAAGCCCTGCACGATATGAAAGGGGAAGGATTTACCTCCGACAAGGTAGATCTTGTCCTCGAAGTCGAATTGGTTGGAGAAGATGGCAGCTTGACTTCTGTTATTGTCCCTCTGGACGCACCAGGCCAGGTTGATTTGAACTCGTTGGAGGCATATCAGCAAGGTACAGTTGAATTGCTTCGCATGAGAGCCACTACCACTATGGCTCACTATGAGCCGGTTCCCAGTAGTCTCAACCACAATCCCCCGACTGATGCGATCAAGGGTCACCGGGATGTCATCTGGGGACAGGTGTTTGATCAGACTCCCCTCTACACCTGGGAAGCGCTTCGTCCAGGGCAGTCAGTCTCGGGAGGGGCTATTCTCGAAAGCGCCTGGACCACCTACCCCGTTCCACCAGGGTGGACGCTGCGAGTCGATGAATATGGCAATGGTCATTTAGCAAGGAGGTAATAATGGATCGCATCCGCATGACCGAGTACCTGGATCTCGACGTTGGAGATGAGATGTGGCATTGCCATCCTTGTGGACGGGCGCTCATCTCAGCTCGTGATAACTACAAAAAAGGCTGTTTGGTATACGACCGGGACCCTCGCGAGATTCATCCTCCGCGCATCCAGGGTACTTTCACCCTCTCGCCTGATCCGACGTGGATTCGCATCGTTGAATTCTACTGCCCATCATGTGGCACTCAGATCGAGACCGAGTATTTACCACCTGGGCATCCAATTACGCACGATATCGAACTGGACCTTGACAGTCTCAAGGCGCGCCTCGCAAACGGTGAATTTGTCATTCGTGAGAACAGATTATTTCCTTCGGAGGTGCAGGCATGAGCAGCGATTTGATGAACTCGATAGACATCGACGTAGGTGGCACCTTTACGGACCTGGTGCTCAACCTGGATGGGCATACCGTCCAGGCCAAAGTTCCCACTACTGCGTACGATCTCTCAGTGTGCTTCCTGAATGTTATCGAAGTGGGTGCGCGGGAGCTAGGGTTGACACTCGATCAGCTTTTACCGAGGATAGGTATGGTGCGCTATTCCACAACCATCGCCATGAACAGGCTGATCGAGCGTAAAGGGCCGCGCCTGGGCTTAATTGCTACTGAAGGCCACGAAGACGCGATTCTGATTGGTCGTGGCGCTCAATGGGTAGATGGCTCCCGCCTGCATGAGCGGCGTAACCTGGCCGGCCAGAGTAAGCCTGTGCCGCTTATCCCTCGAAAAATGATCGTGGGCGTCAAGGAGCGTATCGATGGGCGCGGACAAGTCATGCGTCCACTGGACGAGGATGATGCCCGCGAGAAAATCCACAAACTGGTTGATCGAGGCGCTCGCGGCTTTGTCATCTCCCTGCTCTGGTCATTTTTGAATCCAACGCACGAACAACGCCTCAAAGAAATTATTCGCGAGGAGTATAAGGAATACCACATTGGTTACCTGCCGGTTGTTCTCTCCAGCGACGTGCTGGGAAAGTTGGGTGAATACCAGCGCTCCATGACCGCGATCCTTGATGCTTACCTGCACCGCTCCTTACAGATTGAACTATCGGCGATGTGGGACAAGCTGCGCGAGTATGGCTACAAAGGCTCGTTCATGATGGTGCAAAATACCGGCGGCGTAGCGGAGATCTACAAGGCAACGGCCAGCCGCACCTACAATGGAGGGCCGGTAGCAGGTCTGATCGGTGCCAGAGACATCGCCAGGCAATTAGGGTATCGCAATGTCGTTACCAGCGATGTCGGTGGTACTAGCTTTGATATCGGGCTGGTGGTCTCGGCTGATGTGCGTAACTACGAGTTCAATCCGATCATTGACCGCTGGATGGTAGGCATTGCCATGATCCAGTCGCTGTCGATAGGCGCGGGTGGTGGTTCCATTGCATGGCTCAACCGCGACCTGGGGAATCGGCTCGAAGTTGGCCCGCACAGCGCCGGCTCGTATCCCGGTCCTGCCTGTTACAATTTAGGAGGCACAGAACCAACCGTGACAGATGCCGACCTTGTGCTGGGCTACCTGAATCCGGACTTCTACTTTGGCGGACGCATGAAGCTGAACAAAGATGCCGCCGAACGGGCCATCCGCAAAATCGCTAAACCCCTGGGTATGGATGTTGTGGAGGCAGCTTCTGTAATTCGCCGCATCGTCGATGAGCACATGGCCTCCGCCATTCGCAAAGAGGTTGTGTTACGTGGCTATAGACCAGAGGAATTCGTCCTCTTTGCCTTTGGGGGCGGAGGCCCGACACATTCAGCAGGATATTGCGGCGATATTCCTCAGACGCTGATCTTCCCGTATTCTCCTGTCTTCTGCGCGCTGGGTTCTTCCATCATGGATATCGTCCATGTCTACGAATCTTCCCGGCGTATGACTTTTATCGAACCTTTCACAGGCAAAGCAGTTGTGGACAGAGAGGCTTTCAACACGATTGTGCGCGGGTTGAAAGAACAGGCACAGGAGGAACTGGCCGCCGAGGGATTGGACCCCGATGATGCCGTCTATACGCTGGAACTCGACATGCTCTATGGTGGATTGATTCACTCCAAGCGCACCGCTACTCCGGGACTCTACCTTAATAGCGAGGACGATGTCTGGGCTTTCTACAAGCAGTTTGAGCGGGAGTTCAGCGAATCGTTTAGCCCATTAATTGTCAATCTGCCAGGCGGGGTCTACATCGATACCTTTGTCCTAAAGGCCACTGTACCCAGTCATAAGGTCGAAATGGTAGCTAGAGAGCTGCACGCGCCAGACCCCAGTGTAGCCCAAAAAGGCAGCCGCATGGCCTATTGGCCAACTCAAAAAGAGTGGATTGAGACGCCTGTGTATGACCAAGAACGGTTACTTCCTGGCAACGTGATGCAGGGGCCGACTATCGTGGAATCTGAATATACGACCATTGTCATACCGCCTGAAATGACCTATCGCGTAGATGCCTATGGCTTAGGTATCATGAGTTCGGCAAAAGGAGGATATGTCTATGCCGATTCCTACCGCAGAGCAGAAGTTGACGTGGATTAAAGTGGAACCGCCTACTCCGGAGGAACTGGCGGCAGTAGACAAGCTGTTCCCTGGTGACTACGAAGTGGGATTCCAGCGCACTAATGACATTCTGGATGAAGCTTTGGAAGTATTTCAACGTTCGTGCCGGAGTTCTATGGGCATCGCTGGTGATGTGATGGTGGCGGTATTCACGGCACAGGGTGATCTGGTGAACGGGGCTGCCGGTACGTACCTGCACGCCATCATCCAGCCAATCATCATCAAATACATCCTCAAGTATTATAGCCAGAGCCCAGGTATTAAGGATGGCGATATCTGGTTCACGAATGATGCACTTTACGGGGGCATTCACAACCCGGATATGGTAGTCGTCCTGCCCATCTTCTACCAGGGACGCCTGATCGCCTGGTGCGGCGCGGCCAACCATACTACGGAAACGGGCGCTATTGAACCTGGCGGTATGCCTGTGACGGCCAGCGCACGCTTCTCTGAGGGCATGAATATCCCTCCAATCAAGATTGGCGAGAATGGTCAACTGCGCGAAGATTGGTTGGAGATCTTCAATGCTTACGGCATGCGCGCTCCTCAGATGATGATCACCGACCTCAAGGCGCGTAGTACCGCTGCTGACCGCGCTCGCACGAGAGTGCTGGAGCTGGCAGAAAAAGAGGGACCAGAGTTCGTGATCGGCCTCTTTCGCAAGATGCTGATGGTAGGCGAGGAAGGTGCTCGCCGGCGCATAGCCTCCTGGCCGGATGGCAAGTTTCGCTGTGTGGCCTTTTCCGATACCGTTGGCACCGAGTTGAGCCTGGTACGCCTGGCTTCCTTGACGGTGGAAAAGAAAGGCGATCACCTTTTATTGGACTTTACGGGCACCTCTCCCGAAAATCCATCGTCATATAATGCCCATGTCCAGGCTGCCGTGGGACACCTGGCGAACTATATCTACTCGTACATCTTCCAGGACCTGCCGATCAGTAGCGCTACGTTCGCTCCCATCGATTGTTATTTCCCGCCTGGTTGTGTGCTCAATCCCGATCCACGAGCAGCAACCTCGTGTTCGGTGATGATCTGTACAGGCGTGATGAGCGCCGCCCCTAACTGCTTCGCCAAGATGATCTTCGGGACGCAGGACAGGCCGCGAGTTGTGGCGTCATCGGCCAATGCTGGCAATGCGATGGTCATTGCAGGTCTCAGCCAATGGGGCTTGCCCTTTGCCGATATGCTGGCCTATTCGCTAAACACCGATGGTCAGGGTGGTCGTCCTACTGGCCCTGGTATGAATGCTTCGCACTTCTCCTGGTGTCCTTTCGGTCGCTCACCGGATGTAGAGCTGATGGAGAACGAGTTCCCCATGCTGCTTCCCATCTCGCAGCACTGGCAAGATTCCTGTGGACACGGCGCCCATCGTGGAGGCAGCGGTACCGTCCAGATCTGGGTAACTCACCAGGCCCCGGCCATCTACTTCACATCGATCGCTGACAACAGCAGGGTACAGACGCCGCAGCCCCTGTTTGGAGGCTATGCTCCTTGCACTATACCTGGCATTAGTATTCGTGGAGCGAACATCCTTCAGCGAATGCGGGACGGAGACCCAAACCTTGAACTGGATTTCCCCTCCTTGATCAGTAGCGATGATATCAGTGGGGAATGGGTCAATGAACCATTCATTCGCGCGGTCCGTCCATACAACGAAGGCGATGTCATCAGTTATGGCTTCTCCACAGGCGGCTCCGGTTACGGCGATCCCCTGGATGCTGACCCTCAGCAAGTAGTTGATGATCTCGAGTCGCGCATCGTTTCCGATTGGAGCGCCCGCACCATTTACAAGGTCGCCTATGATCCTGTTCAAATGCGTGTCAACCAGGAAGAGACTGCTGCCTTGAGGAAGGCCGAACGACAGGCTCGCCTGGCCCGTGGCAAACCGTGGGATGCTTTCATGGAAGAGTGGTCTCAACAGAAGCCACCTGAAGAGATATTGACATGGTTCGGCTCGTGGCCGGATGGGACTGCAACCGTTCCGGTCTTCAGACCATGATATAATAATTTGTGTGACCAACCACCGCTTCCGGCGCATTATGGCCGGGGATATCCTACTCACAAACGCCGGAAGCGGTAGTTCTCTCACATCGTCAAACAGAAGTAAGAATGAATCTTAGACAATGCCCAGGTCGATAATTCGAACATTGATGCGCGGTCAACTACCGGCGCGGCGACTCTTTATTCCCTTGATCTTCACCCTGGCCGCCAAACTGGAGGATATCGCGCTGCCCACTTTTTTGACGAATCCGACGAAGATTGCCAATGCGCTCACAGCAATCCACTATCGTCTTCACACAGACGGCTTGGTTGGATATTATGATCTGACCCTGGTTGCGGAAGCGCTTGGTTGTCGACTTGACTGGCATACCGTCCCGCCAGGCATCGCTGCGCCACGGGCTGTAGAAATCATGGGGAATATGCAACTCAGCCCATACGAATTGAAAAACCGGGGACGCATTCCTGTGGCACTGGACGTTGTGCGGCGCCTCCATATGACGTTACGGGATGAATCTGCATTGCTAGTTGGTTTGCCCGGGCCGCTACGCTTGGCCGAACAACTCTTCGGCAATGACTTTGCCGGGAGGTTCGCTGCTGGCAATAGCGACGCTGAGGATATATTTGATACTCTTACCGAGATGATTCTCCACCTGTCACAGGCATTTTGCCTGGAGGGTACGCATCTCGTCCTGATCGATGAAGCAGTCATACCAGCATCTGTTCTACAAAGGTGGGAGTCGGCGATGGTTCCACTGTGGAATGCTATCCGCTTTCACGAGGTGCTGCCTGTACTCTGTACAGATACAGATATTCAAGCCAGGGATCTCGCGGAAGGGCCTCTCCTTTGCCTGAAGCCAGGGCAACGTAACGAATCTCCTTTACCGGAGCATTCCTTTGCCCTGGCACTACCAACAGCAGAGGCGCTCCCGGTGGATATTACTCGTTGGGTTAGCGCGAACAACTGTGTGCTCATCACAACTGACGGTGAAATACCCTATCAGATGGAGATTCAGAATCTACAGCGCGTGATCACTGAAATGCGATCCATCCTGATGTAGCGTATCATGAGCATTTCTGCTGCTGGTGTATTACATGGGTGTTCTCTAGCCCTGACTCTTTGAGGAGGATTGCATGACGTATCCGCGCTATTTCAATACTCGCATTGAGACAATGCCGTTGAAGCAAGTTCAGGAATTGCAAGAACGAAAACTGCGCAAGCAGTTGGCATACAATTATCAAAATTCAGCCTTCTACCGTCAGAAATTCGACCAGGTCGGGCTTCGCCCTGAGGATATCCGTACGCTTGAGGACCTTGTCAGGCTTCCATTCACGACCAAAGAAGAACTACGTGATAGTCAGATCGAGCATCCTCCACTTGGCTTGCATGCTGCTGTCCCGATGTCACGTATTATTCGTATTCACGCTTCATCTGGCACAACAGGCCGGCCCAGCTATGTAGGCATTACCAAGCATGACCGGGATACCTGGATCGAGTCGGTGGCGCGTGTCTATTGGGCTGAGGGTGTCAGACCCGACTCTATTATGGCGATGGGTTTTGGAATGAGTTTCTTTGTGGGCGGGTTACCACTACACAACGCGATTGAGGAGATTGGAGCCACGTTTATCCCCGTTGGTACAGGAGCATCGGATCGACTGATTACCTCCATCCAGAACCTGGGCGCCAATCAACTTACCTGTACTCCTTCATATGCAACCTATCTTGCCGAGTATGTAAGAAACAAATTTCATGTCGAGCCGAGCACGCTAGGCATCCGTCGTATTCAACTTGGCGCTGAACCAGGAGGCGGCATTCCAGCGGTCCGCCGGCGTATCGAAGAAGATTGGGGCGCGTTTGTTACCGAGGGCATCGGCAATGCAGATGTCATCCCGGTCTATGGTGGGGAATGTGATGAGCGCAACGGTATGCACTTTCTGGCTCCCGATTTCGCCATCCTGGAAATCATTGATCCTGAAACGGGCCTGGCAGTAGCACTCGACCAACCCGAAGTTCAGGGGGAACCGGTCTTCACCCATATTGATCGTGAGTGCGTGCCCCTCGTGCGTTTCCGCACTCGCGACCGGGTCATCGCCTGGACCGAGCCTTGTCCCTGCGGTCGAACAGGCATACGGATACGTTGTATAGGTCGTACCGACGATATGTTAATTCTACGAGGCGTGAATGTCTGGCCATCTGCAATCAAGGATGTGATGATGGCGATGCGACCTCGTTCTACAGGCGAAGTCCAGATACTGTTGACTAAACCCGGTCCTCGCGTTGACCCTCCACTCCACCTGCGTGTAGAATATGGGTCAGATGTTGAAGATTTGGAAGCATTGAAACTTGAGATTGAAGATGTGCTGCGCGATAAGCTGATCTTTACCGCTGATGTTGAACTTGTGCCTCCCGGCACACTGCCGCGTTTCGAAATGAAGGCCCAATTGATCCGTAAGCTCTACGAGCAGGGCCGTTGAAGTAAAGGAGAGGAACGTATTATGCAGTTCAATCATGTTTACATACCGTATGGTGCTTACTGGTCCACGCCATTTGTGCGCTGGCAAGGCAATTTTGCCAATCTTCATCCTATAGTGTTCGCTGCTGATGTCGCCAGGAGTGCTCTGCACGAACGTAATATCGCACCTGAGACTTTCGATGCGCTCTTTCTCGGTATGACAGTGCCTGCCGAGCACAGCTTCTATGGTGCGCCCTGGCTGGGCGGGCTTATCGGCGCAACAACTATCTCTGGCCCGACGACCAACCAGGCCTGCGCAACTTCGACGCGAGTTGTAGGTAGCGCCGCCTATGAGGTCGAAACCGACACGGATCGCTGCATACTGGCCATCGCGTGCGACAAAACGAGCAATGGGCCGCATATCTATTACCCCAATCCACTCGGCCCTGGTGGCAAAGGTGAGGATGAAGACTGGGTATGGGATAATTTCAATTTTGACCCTTTTGCTGCCAATGCCATGATCGAGACGGCGGAAAACGTCGCCGGTGAAGCCCGAATCACATCGGAAGAGCAGAATGCAGTTACCCTGCTCCGCTATCAACAGTACCAGCAAGCGCTGAAAGATGATGCCGCATTTCACCGGCGCTACATGGTCACACCTATCGAGGTCAAAGATTTGGCTGGGCGAAATGTGGTGGCGACTGTTGCGGACGATGAGGGTGTCTTTGCAACTACTGCGGAAGGATTGTCTCGCCTGCGCCCTGTGAAAGAAGGCGGCAGCGTGAGTTTTGGCACCCAGACCCATCCAGCCGACGGCAACTGTGGCATGGTGATAACCTCAAGGGAACGAGCGCAAGAACTCAGTCGTGATCCATCGGTTCATGTTCAGATCGTCTCGTTTGGACAGGCTCGCGCTAAAAAGGGCTTTATGGCCCAGGCGACCGTACCAGCTGCGCGCCAGGCTCTAAACGCGGCAGGTATCAGTCTCGCGGATATAAAAAGTATCAAGACACACAACCCATTTGCGGTCAACGACATCTACTTTGCCCGCGAAATGGGCATCTCGCTGGATGCATTCAACAATTACGGCTCATCACTTATTTTTGGGCATCCTCAAGGTCCAACTGGCATGCGACTGATGATCGAGTTGATCGAGGAGTTAGTCTTGTTTGGTGGCGGATATGGCCTGTTCACCGGTTGTGCGGCAGGAGATACGGGCGCGGCAATTGCTTTACGCGTAGATGTCGCCTGAGATTTCACCCACTTTTTATCTGAAATGATGTCAGATCTAGGGGAAGACAAGTATGGTGACAGGTGCTCCAAAGCCTGAAGAAATAATCCAGGAGGAAGAATTGGTTGCACTGATCGCCCGGCAGGCGAAAACCGAGGGTCCAACCTACCCCGAATGACCCGGGCTTACATTCTACCGTTTCGAACAGAGGTTCGCTTAATAGGGTTACCTATCGATTCACAGCCTGATATGAAATTTTCTAGATAAAATCACGTACATCCCAGCCACCTATTTCAATCTCTCAAAAGCTTGACTTTGAAATAGAAGTGCTGTATTCTTGTTAAATAAAGTTCAACAAAGTCTAACATTGTATAAATGAGACTCTATCTTTTAGAACACCATTTGGGCACAAATCCAGCAGAAACGCGATAGCATTCCATTGATCTGTACCGCATACTTCTTATAGAATTGTTGTTTATCTGCATCGCAGATAGGAGGTACATTCATGGCGCGGCTTTTGATGATTGTTTCTAGTGCACGCAGTATCGACCTCGCATCAGACAAAGGGCACATGACCGGGTACTGGGCGGATGAAGTGCTCAAGCCCTACGACAAGTTCGTAGCGGCGGGTGTGGAGGTAGTTGTTGCCACCCCAGATGGAGCACCCCCACATGCCGATCCATTCGGACTTGAGCCACGGTTCCACTACCCTGACGAAGACAAGGACTTCCTCTCTCAAGTCACTCGTAGCTTTGCACCCGATATGGATGACATCCGGGTGACGCTCCACCACTTCTCCGAACTGGACTTAATCGCGGCCCGGCGGGTATTCAACGCCCTTGTCGATAGCGGACTCGATCGCGACACAGCCTGGAGTGCCGTTACCAGGGGAGCACGCACTGCCTGGTGCGATGATCGCAACTTCATTGATGTCCTGTCTGCCGATTCTGTAGTGACGAGCAAGTTGAGCCTTGAGCATCTACGTGCTCTAGCCTATGAGGTGCAGGATGAAAGTACCGCACGGGCGAGGCACGTGGCTGAACGACTCGCTTCTATTGAAACGTTGCAGCACCCTCGTAACCTCAGTCGTCTGACTGACGAGGAGATTCTCAGCTTCGATGCGGTCTTCTTCCCTGGCGGTCACGGACCTATGGTGGACCTGGCTTCTAACGCTGATGTTGCGCGTGTGCTAAGACTGCTACACCTGCAACAAAAGACGGTAGCTTCTGTCTGCCATGGTTCCGCTGCTTTTCTCTCTGCTGGCTCGGGCCCTGAAGGGGCCTGGCTCTTCGATGGCTATAAGGTTGCAGGATTCACCGACGAAGAGGAGGATCAGACACCATATGGCAAACTGGGTATAGCCTGGTATTTGGAAAGCGAGTTAAAGAACTATGGAGCCGTTTTTGACGATGGCGATGCCGCGTGGGTGTCCCACGTGGTAGTTGATCGTAATCTTGTAACGGGCCAGAACCCCGACTCTTCCGAGGCGACGGCAGAAGCTATTTTGAAAAAACTGGGGGGAGAGGTCAAATGAATAGTATGGATGTCGCACGTACTTTTTTTGCCAGGATGGACTCTCAGAATACCAGTGGTGCTCTAGCACTTGTTGCCCCGCATGCAAGCGTCACACTGGTTCCATTGAAACTTCAAGGAGATGCAGAGAATGTTGGGCGCCAGTATCTCGAGCAATTGATGATCGCCTTTCCTGATCTCTCAGTGCGTGTGCGGCGTCTCTTCGCCGGCAATGACAACACCGCTGTTGCCGAGATCACGATTGAAGGGACCCAGGCCGCCGACTTCTTTGGCATCATTAACCAGGAGAAACTGATGGATCTTGACCAGGTCTGGTTTCTCCATGTAAATGATGGAGTAATCGATCGCATCAAGGCCTATTGGTGTCAGAACCGCCTCTACCGGCGATTAGGTGTGAAGCGACTGGACCACGTCACTATTACGGCGTAAGAGAGGAGAGATACATATGAGCGTGACGAGTATTCCCAATGCAATCGAGGTGGTCACTGCGTTTTTTGATGCCTACCGCGCACAAGACGTAGAGCGTATGGTTGAACTCTGCTCGGACAATGCCGACTTCCATTATATGCCTTTCGAACTATGGGGTAAGCAGCGGGTGATTCGGGGTGATGGCAAGGTACGAACCATCGGCAAGGTCATCTGGACGACACTTATCGACTCGTTTCCTGACCTCACCAACAAGATCATGTATATCACCTCCGATGACGAAGGGAACGTTGCAGCAGAAGTGATGATTTCTGGTACGCAAGCTAAGCCATTCGGCACCATGGGCAATCAGGGACTCCACTACGATTTGCCGCACGTCTTCTTGTTTCGTATTGGAAGGGAAGGCTTGATCGAAGAAATCACAGGCTATTGGGACACTGCCGATTGGTACCGGCAGCTTGGTAGACTCGAAGTCGACTAGCAAAATCAAAGAGAGATGCATGAGTTGATGCAGTAAAGGAGGATACTATGGCTCGCATGAAGCGGGAGGAATGGTACAACATCGCACGCGATGTCGATTGGACCAGGTCTTATGTCGACGAAGAAGCTGTCTTCCCCGAGTGGCTATCGGGAAGCGGCAAGGTACCCCGCGAGGCCTGGAAGAGCTGGGATGAACCGTACAAGTGTGCCTATACCGACTATGTGGCGACCCAGCGCGAGAAGGAAGGGTCGGTCTACGCGGTCAAGTCTGCCCTGCAACGCTCCAATGTTTTTGAATCGTTAGACGAGGGCTGGAAGTCGACCGCCAAGGCCCACTTCGGTGCTATCTCGCTGATCGAATACCTGGCTGTACTTGCTGAGCAGCGCATGGCTCGTTTTGGACTGTCGCCAGCGTGGCGCAATATGGCGGTATTCGGCACACTAGACGAAATTCGTCACACCCAGATGGACTTGTACCTGGCCCACGAGTTTATCGGCAGGGACCCTCAGTTCGACTGGGCGCTCAAAGCCTACCATACCAATGAATGGGGCATCATCGCTGCCCGAGCGCTCTTCGATGGCATGATGCTCGGTCCGGACGCGGTCGATATCGCCATCCAATTGCCTTTCACCCTCGAGACTGGCTTTACCAACCTGCAGTTCGTGGCACTCGCAGCCAACGCGCTGGACTCGGGCGACATCAGCTTCGCCAACATGATTTCATCGACCCAGACCGACGAGGCCCGGCATGCACAGCAGGGCGGACCGACTCTTGAAATTCTTATGCAACATGACCCCAAGCGAGCGCAGTGGACGATCGACAAGATGTTCTGGCTCTCGGCCAGGCTGTTCTCGATCCTCACAGGTCCGGGAATGGACTACTACACGCCTCTTGAGCATCGCAAGCAGTCGTATAAGGAGTTCATGGAGGAGTGGATCGTCGCCGAGTTTCTCCGCCTGATTGAGGACTATGGCCTGAAGAAACCCTGGTACTGGGAGGAGTTCATGGCTGGGCTAGACACCTGGCACCACTCGCTGCACCTGGGCGTCTGGTTCTGGCGTCCCACCGTATGGTGGAAACCGCAGGCAGGCATATCGAAAGCCGAGCGGGCATGGCTGCAGGAAAAGTATCCCCATTGGGAAGAGCAGTGGGGTCTGATCTGGGATACGCTCATTGAGAACGTCAATGCTGGCAACATGCAAGGGACGCTGCCCGAAACTCTGCCGTGGCTATGTAATCTGTGCCACCTACCAATTGGTACCTCTGCTTCCCCGAATAATCCGAAGTATCCTGTACGCAGCTATCCGCTCACGCATAATGGCTATACCTATCACTTCTGCTCCAGGCCATGTCGACAGATCTGGTGGGAGGACAAGGATACCATGCACCAGAAAACCGTAATTGAGCGCTTGCTTAGCGGGGAGATTCAACCGCCGGATGTAGGTGGCATCCTGGCCTGGATGGGGCTAACCCCGGAGGTAATGGGCGACGACGCTTACAATTACAAGTGGGCTGAAGAGTATCGCAAGCCGGCAGCGGCTGCGGGATCATAAGGAGGAGAGTATGCCTGATCCACAACCTGTCCCCATCAATGCCAAGTTTGACGATGACTTCGTCACCCAGTTGGTCGTCGTACTGGATACGGATACCATACGGGAAGTAGCTGCCAAGGTAGCACACCACGTAGTGGGCAAGCGCCTACCAGCCAGGGACGCGGACATGGTGGTGCGCTACCAGGGTCGCGAGCTGCCCTCCGATATGACAGTCGCCGAAGCTGGCATCGCGCCGCTGCAGAACGTTTACGTCGACTGGGTCGAGAAGGGAGTAACGCCGTGAAGAACGCTGTTGGACCAGTGCTGCGCATGTCTGATGACATCGATGCGATCATCGCGGCCATCGAGGATGACAACCCCGGCACGGAAATTGAGGTCATCGATCGGGGAGCCTACGTCCGCATCCAGGCTGAGCAGCGCATGAAGGTGACGCGTGCCTCGATCGAGCGGCATATCGGACGCACTTTCGAAATGCGGCAACTTGAGCCTATGATGTCCGCCTTTGCAGGCCGGATCGAAACGACCTCGGATGCTATTTTGTGGTCGTATAAGCGAGAGGAGGAACCCGTCTGATGAGCCAGAAACCAACTCGTAAGCTGCGTACCTGGAGTAGATTCGGCCAGATCCGCCGTTTGCCGAGCGAATATGAAATTGTCACGCATGATGCCAATTACACGGTCCGTAAGGACCGGGTGGCAGCACTGGAAGCCAATCCCACCGCACCGGTTAACATGTGGTATCTAACCTATCGTGACCACTCACCACTGCAAGCGGAGGATTGGCATAGTTTTCGGGACCCTGATGAACTCACGTATCGCACGTATGTGACGATGCAGGATGAGCAGGAGACGGTTGTGGAAGGTATCCTGGATGAGTTTGGCAAGGTGAACCACGACGCCAACCTGTCGCCACTGTGGTTGCGGCTGCTCTCAACCGTTTTTACACCCATGCGCTATCCCGCCCACGCTATCCAGATGATGCAGGCATATCTGGGTCAGGTCGCCCCCTCTTCCTACATCACCAACTGCGCGGGATTCGCTGCCGCGGATCAGTTACGCCTGGTATCGCTGGTGGCCTATCGAACGCGCCAACTCCAAAGTGCTCACCCAGATGTAGGATTTGCAACCGGTGAGCGCCAGGTCTGGGAGACGCACCCGGACTGGCAGCCTACGCGCCGTGCACTGGAAACCGCACTTATCGCTTATGATTGGGGCGAGTGTTTGACCGCTGTTAACCTCGTGCTCTTCCCGACGCTCAGCGAAATCTTGCTGCGGCAATTGGGGATCGTGGCGGATGCTAACCATGATCAACTGACGTGGCTGCTTCTGTCTAACCTATCCATCGACGCAGAGAGGAATTCCCGCTGGAGTGCTGCCCTCGCTCGTTATGCCATTTCGAAACGGCCAGAGAACGCATCAGTGCTCCGGCGCTGGGTGCAGCGCTGGACTCCCAGGGCGGATGAGGCGGCGGCTGGCCTGGCCAATTTGCTGGCTGAGCTTCCCGAGGTCAGCCGGGATGCAGATACAACCATGACCGCGGCAAAGGCTGCACGCGAACGTGTACTGTCCGAGGCTGGCATCCTGGCAGCCATAGATTGAGGAGAAAGCGCTCACTGGTGAACCGTGTAGGTCTCGTGCATAATCAAGAGACCATTTCGGGAATGGGAGACATCACCCCGATACTCTCCCCTTGTTATGCACGAGCTCACGCAGCGATACAACCGACACAAATGTTACAAGTGATACAAATGATACAAACCTCATTGGAAGTACACTAGGATGTCAAGCAGCCTACAAATCGTCTGCTGGCTGCTGCTTTCTGAACAGCGTACATGGCTCGTGGAAGGCGCTGCTCGCCGAATACAGGGCAACGCAATCACTGCTGCAATTGCATTCATGAGACAGGAGTTGGAAGCGAATTCAAACGACACTTCGGCGAGTCCCCCAAGGCTTATGCTCAAAGGCTACGGGGCTTGCACCTGGCGGCTATTAGAGATACGAACAATGTTTAAGAGAGGGGATTGAGCGATGCAGTGGTACGAGATCATGCCGTTCGATGATCTCTGGATTGGGGAGATGTTGGGCGTCGAGGTCGGAGGCGTAAAGATCCTGTTGTTGAACGTGGAAGACGAGGTCCGGGCTTTCCTGGATCGGTGTCCCCATAGAGCCTCAGCGCTAAGTGAAGGAAATCTTGAGGGTCTAACACTAACCTGCGCTACACACTTGTGGGAGTTCAACGCGTTGACTGGACGAGGGATCAACCCTGAAAGCAGTGAATTGATCTGGTTTCCGGTTCGTGTGGAGAACGGAATGATCTATGTGGAAGTCCCTGAAGCAGGAGCGGTTCCTCAACATGTCGATCAAGGCGAAGACTGACAGGCCATAAAGTTAATCTACATTATTGCGCCCTGCAACGCCAAATAGCCTCTGTTCAGCGAACCGGATGAAAGTGAGAAGGTCCTATGCAGCAGCAATTCGTGATTGTCGGGGCCAACCTGGCCGGAGGCACGGCCGCCATTACTCTGCGAGAGGAGGGTTTCGACGGCGAGATCGTGCTCATCGGCGCGGAGCCGCACCTGCCCTACGAACGGCCTCCTTTATCAAAGGAATATCTCCAGGGCAAAAAGCCGTTCGAGGAGGCTTTACTCAAACCGATCACCTTTTATGCAGAACACGCGATCCAGACACGCCTGGGCATACGGGCAACGCGGGTAGACCCGCGCCAGCAGGTGGTCGAGTTGGAGGACGGAGATCGTGTACCCTACGACAAGGTGTTAGTCGCGACAGGCGTGCGCAACCGCAGGTTCCGTCTCCCCGGTATGGAATTGGAGGGTATTTACGACCTGCGCACCGTGGCTGACGCTGACCTTATCCGTGCGGAAAGCGTGAAAGGTCGGAGGGTGGTGCTCGTCGGCATGGGTTTCATAGGCTGCGAGGTAGGGGCGTCGTTGCGCTCTCACGGTGTTGAGGTCACCGCAGTCGAGTTTTTCAAAACGCCATTGTTTCGCGTGCTGGGCGAGCAGGTGGGGCGGGTCTTCGAAGCCATTCACCGCGAGCAAGGCATACAGATGTTCTTTGAGGAGTCGGTGACTGCCATTGAAGGCAAGCGTCACGTGCAACGTGTGGTCACCAGCAGCGGTCGACGACTCGATTGTGATTTCGTCGTGGTCGGTATCGGTGTCGAGCCCGTTACCGACATCCTGGCAGGCACTGATGTGAAGGTCGAGAATGGCATCGTCGTCGATGAGTACTGCCAGACCAATGTAGAGGGCATTTATGCTGCGGGAGATGTGGCTAATCACTTTCATCCTGTCTTTAGGCGCCTGGTGCGTGTCGAGCACTGGCAAAACGCGATCCACCAGGGGCGGGCTGCTGCTCGCAGTATGCTTGGCAAGCGCGAACCCTACGAAGACGTACATTGGTTCTGGTCTGACCAGTACGACTACAACATACAATACGCGGGCTTCCACAGCAGTTGGGACGAACTGGTCGTACGTGGCAATCTGGACCAGCGCAATTGTGTAGTCTTCTACATGCAGGAGCAGCGTATAGCCGCCGCAGTTGCTTTCAATCGTGGCAGGGACGTACAGCGTGTGATGCGCTTAATTAAAGCGCGAGTCCAGGTTGATCCCGCAAAGCTGCAGGATGAAAACATCGACCTCCGTTCACTCATGCCGGGAGCGAGGCCGGTGCGGGTCCACCAGCACCGCATCGATCCCCATCCGGTAGCCCGTCCTGACGAGGAGGTTAGATAATCAGATAGCCTGGAGAAGGCCTGCGCAAGAGTTCTAATTCGTCCACTCCGAGTGCCTCGGCCACCCGGCTCAACTCGCTCGATTCGGGTTTATAGTGCCCCTGCTCCAGTGCAATTATCGTGGTTTCCTCTAGCCCGGCACGTTGCGCGAGCTCTAATTGCGTGAGTCCTGCTTTCGCTCGAGCCTCCGCTATGGCAGCCCCTAGTTGGGCTCGTGAAACTAGCATGGTCGTCATCTCCTTATGTCAGGTAGGCTCGACAACAGTGTACAATAGTGTAAGATTACCATAGATTGCTATTGATTACCAATGATTGCCCGGTCGTGTAGGGGCGGGAGTGGTGTGGATGCTGGGTGGGGACGCTTGAGTCGCCCATGTTGGGGCTACGCGCACTGTGTTGAAGCTACCACTGAGCAACCATTTATTGTAAAACTATAATCCAGGGAGGAAGAGCAATGGAAGGCGATGTAATCAATGTAATGGGCTTCGATGTCTCGCCTGTGGAGGTCGAAGAAGGCCTGCGCCTGCACCCGGCAATTGAGGAAACTGCCGTAATTGGTGTACCTGACGCGTACCTCGGTCAGACAATAAAAGCCTTTGTTTCTCTCAAGCCTGGGGCTCAAGCAACGCCGAAGGAGATCATCGCCTTTTGTAAGGAGCGTATGCCGAGGCATCAGTACCCAAGGCAGGTCGAGATCGTTGATGAACTTCCCAAGAATGAGGCAGGCGAGATACTGCGTCAAAAACTGCGCGCGCAGGAATCAGCGCGACTGCGTGGCCAACCCCGGCCGTAATCACGAGACTCATGACCTGGCACCTTGGGGAGATATATATCGCCTGTGATCTGCCCGTGAAAATGCAGACTCTTACTGTGATATTGTTGTAACATCGATGCTCTATACTGATATAACTGATATACTAGAGTGGATAAGGTGGATTGTCTTATACTTGAGCACGGTGAGGATGCTATGGATAAGTCAAGAGAGAGGATACCCCTGGAACGTGTAGATAGCTATCGTTGGCGTATTCCTAAGAGCTATCAGCCGGAAATGCATGTGCCGGGGATGGTCTATGCTGATGACGAACTCATGGAGCAGATTATCGATGAGAACGCGCTACAGCAAGTAGCGAATGTAGCGACGCTCCCGGGAATCGTGGAGTATTCGCTAGGTATGCCTGACATCCACTGGGGCTATGGTTTCCCTGTTGGTGGCGTAGCAGCGACACATGCCGAGTCTGGTGTCGTGTCACCTGGTGGTATCGGCTTTGACATCAACTGCGGAGTCCGTTTGATCTCCACCGACCTATTACACAAGCAGATTCGCAAGCAGGTAGATAAGCTCGCTGACGAGTTGTTCCGCCATTTGCCATCAGGTGTTGGCGGCGTAGGGATGCGTGAACTGAGCACTAAAGAGATACGAGCTGTGATGCTGCGTGGATCGGCCTGGGCAGTTGAAGAGGGCTATGGGTTTGCTGAAGACCTGGAATTTACCGAAGAGCATGGCTGCCTGGCCGGCGCTGATCCTGATGTTGTCTCGAACACAGCAATACAGCGGGGCATCAAGCAGCTCGGGAGCCTCGGTTCGGGCAATCATTTCTGTGAAGTCGAGATGGTAGATCATATCTACGATGCAGAGACTGCCAGTGCTTTCGGCATTGAACATATTGGTCAGATCGTGGTGATGGTGCATTGTGGTTCGCGCGGCTTTGGCCACCAGATCGCACAGGATTATATCAAGCTGGCTGAGTCGAAGCAGAGAGACTTTGGCTTTCACCTGGTAGATCGGCAATTAGCATGCTTACCTTTGCAGTCAAGCGATGGGAAAGCATATCTTGCAGCGATGGCATGCGGCGCAAACTTTGCGTGGGCGAATCGTCAATTGCTGATGCATGGAGTGCGCCAGGCTTTCTCAATGGTAATTGGACGACAGGTTTCTTCCCGAGATATGCCGCTTGTCTATGACGTGTGCCACAACATTGCCAAGATGGAAGAGTATGAAGTGGATGGGCAGGAGCAGCGCCTGTGTGTACATCGCAAAGGAGCGACACGAGCTTTTCCCGCGCAACATCCAGTTCTGCCCACCAGATATCGTAGTGTGGGGCAGCCGGTGCTCATTCCAGGTGATATGGGGCGTTACTCGTTTCTTCTGGTCGGCGCATCTGGCTCGATGGCACAGAGTTTTGGTTCTTGCTGTCATGGCGCCGGTCGCAGACAGAGCCGCACCGCAGCGAAGAAGTCGCTATCGAGCAGGCAATTGCTAGATCAACTGGTGGCCCAGGGTATTACAGTGCGTGTGCATAGCAAAGGACTACTTGCTGAAGAAGCTCCCTCAGCCTACAAAGATGCGCAGCAAGTTGTCAACGTCGTGCATAATGCGGGCCTGGCAAAACTGGTAGCAAGGCTGAAGCCTGTGATTGTGGTGAAAGGATAGGAATCTCATGGAGGATTGGATCAAGCTGATTGAAAAAACTATGAAAGTAAATCCAAAGGCGCAAACGGCCTATGAACATGAATGGGTCGATAAGGAAGACCCCTGGATTACTCTCATTGATCAGCTTTGGCAGGTCAATCCCTTTAGCAAGTTACTGCCTATAAATCCAGTCGATACGATTCATGCTTTCCAGCACATCTGGCTAGATGCCATTACTAATCCTACCCGTACCTGGACTAACTACAGTGATTTCGTTCGGGAGTATACGCAGTTGATGGCTGCAAGCACCCTTAAGTTCTGGGGACTCGGCCAGGGTGTCGAGCCAGTCATCGAGCCTGAGAAAGGCGATAAGCGCTTCAGCGCACCTGACTGGCAACAAAATGCCATCTTCGATGCCCTCAAACAAAGTTATCTACTTGCTGCAACCACTATGCTCAAGACCGCTGGCGAGGTTGAAGGTCTGAATGAGAAGCAGCAACGCAAGTTAGTCTTCTACATACGCCAGTTCCTTGATGCGATCAGTCCAACCAACTTTACCTTTACGAATCCTCAGGTTATCCACGAGATCATTCAAACCGGCGGACAAAACATGGTGACTGGCATGGAGCATCTCTTCCGTGATCTCGGGGCAGGCAAGATGAAGATGACCGATACCGATGCTTTTGCACCAGGACGGAATCTGGCAATAACGCCAGGCCAGGTGATATACCGCAACAAGCTGATTGAACTGCTCCAGTACACGCCGGCGACTGAAACAGTCTTCGAGACTCCTTTGCTCTTTATTCCTCCCTGGATTAATAAATACTACATTCTGGATATGCAGCCGAAGAATAGCTTCATCAAGTTCCTGGTGGATCATGGTTTCACAGCTTTTGTTATCAGTTGGAAGAATCCTGATGAATCCATGGCAGATACAAGTTTTGAGGATTATATGACATTAGGGCCCCTATGCGCACTCGATATCATCAAAGAGATCACTGGTTCGCCGAAGGTCAATACGATTGGCTACTGCATCGGTGGCACGCTGCTCGCGATGGTTCTGCCCTACCTTGCGGCCAAAAGAGATAAGACAGTGAATTCCGCCACGTTCTTAGTCTCCCTGGTTGAATTTACCGAAGTAGGTGATATAGAAGTGTTCGTTGATTCACCCCACTTGAGCTATATCGAGGGGCAGATGAATAAGAGAGGCTATCTGGATAGCGATTGGATGGCTACGATGTTCAATATGCTGCGTGCTAACGACTTGATCTGGAGCAACGTTGTGAACAACTACCTGTTAGGTAAGGAGCCACCAGCCTTTGACTTGCTCTATTGGAATAACGATGGCACACGTATGGCCGCAGCAGCACACTCGTTTTACCTGCGCAATACCTATTTTGAGAACAACCTCGTCGAACCGAACAAGATTGTCTTAAAAGGTGTACCTATTAAACTCGGCAAGATTCGCCAGGATATCTACGCAGTTGGTACGCAGCAGGACCATATTGTTCCGTGGAAGTCGGCCTGGCGTATCACACAATTTGTCAGCGGTCCTGTACGTTTTGCCCTGGGGGGCAGCGGGCATATTGCTGGTGTCATCAATCCTCCCAGCAAAGGTAGAGGTTACTGGATAAACGATTATCCCGGGGAGAGCGCTGACCAGTGGTTTGAGGAAGCCGAGTACCACGACGGCAGTTGGTGGACCGATTGGCTGGAGTGGTTAGAGCCCCGCTCCGGTGAGCAGGTTGCGCCTCCTCACATGGGCAGTAAAAAATTTCCTCCGCTTATTCCTGCACCTGGCACTTATGTGTTGGAGAAAGGATAGCGATCTATAACTGGATACTCTCAGCCAAATCGCGTACCGCTGCCACAAAGCACTCCATTGGCGGGCGCACGATACCGGCGCCAACCTGGCCCACGCCCGGCAAGCGATGGGCAATACCGGTGTTGATGATCGGCAACAGATTCTGGCGCACAACCTGCCGGATATCAATGCCGGTTGGCGTTCCACGGAAGTTCAGTGGCGGCAGTTGATACTGGCTGTCCTCGGCCACTGTGATGTCGTACATCTCTAGCGTGTACTGCATTGCATCAGCAGGCGTCCCACCGATGAACTGTACAATCGCCGGAGCAGTCGCCATGGCGAAGGCGCCGATGCCTGCAGTCTCTGAAATGGTGCTATCGCCGATATCCGGATTGGCATCTTCCTCCGAATAGCCACTAAAATAGAGTCCCTTGACTTTTTGGGATGCACCCACGAACCAGCGATCACCCAGTCCACTTACGCGGATGCCGAAATCCGTGCCATTACGCGCCATAGTAGTCACCACGCTACTGAAAGCGATGCCATGCGCTGCAAGTGTTACTGCTTTGCACGCAGCCATTGAGAGGTTCAGGTAAAAAAAGTCATTGCCATGAATGTAGCGCAGCACACTCGCCGTTTCTTCGGTGGAGGTTCCAGTCTCTACCAGGTACGCTGCGATCTCGCGAAAGAAGAGAGAAGTCGCCGCTTTGTTGCGATTGTGTAACTCATCGCCCATTTGCAGCGCCTGTGCGGTCATGGGCTTTACCTCCAAACCGCCTGTTGCGCGCACCGCGCGAGCCAGGGCTGGTCCCAGCACCTGCTCAATCCAGCGCAGCTTTGCCAGGACATCGGGGCTATTGGCGCCGTAACGCAACACATTGCCCAGCCCTTCATTCAGGGTGCTGAACGTCTGGTGTCCATAGATCGGCTCCTCTATAACCAGAACCGGCATAGATGCCGAGATGAGGCCGGCCATCGGCCCGACTGCATTGTGGTGGTGACATGGCTCGAAAGCGATTTCGCCATTCGCTGCTAACCGCTCCGCTGCCACGTGGTCCTGTGCTAACCCCTCATAGAGCAACGCGCCAATGATTGCGCCTCGCAAGGGACCCGACATGCGTTCCCAGGTGATTGGCGGCCCGGCGTGCA
>JBKPAZ010000207.1:0-6855 GCA_046726655.1 Chloroflexota bacterium | reverse complement strand
GTGGTACATAAGCCGAAGGTTCGCCCATTTTTTGGCCCAAGGGTGAGCCATTTTTTGAAGGGTGAGCGAGTTTTTGAACCCTCATGCTCATTTGTAGAAGCGGGTGTAAATCGTGTTTGCTTCCAGCGTGAATCTGTGCAGTGAGGAAGCGTTCTCTCTTTCTTTTTGCGAGAGGGTCCAATGGAAGCAGAACAACCTATCGTCTCAACACGCCCTGGTACGCCAGGTCTTGATGTCTTCAAAATCGCTGGACGCTCCATCTCCGGATTTGTCCACAGCTTCAAAACTGGTGATCCCCGCCGTCGCCGTCTGCCCTTTACTTCCCGCCTGGAGGACCAACTCTGTCTGTTTTTAGAGTATCATCCACATGTCCGTTACTACCAGCGCGGTGATGCCAGTCCTGCATGTGCCACGACGTACAACTTGGTGACCGATCTGGGGATGCCGTATCGCATCAACTACGTGTTCGAGGGAAATCCTCATGAGTATCTCCCTGATTACGTGGGCACGCTCTGTGATGGTGGGCTTCTCATTGCTGAGGCAGGGCGAGAGAGTGAAAAGAGCAGAGGAAAGGCGCTCGTGAAAGCTGAAGCGGCGCGGCGGCTGGCACAGATTAAAGGAGGCGAGTACTGGATCGGGACGGATAGGAATCTTTCCGAACGTCGTCATCAGAACTGGTTGTATCTGCATGCTCGTCGCCAGCCATTTCCGACCTTTGCGGAAAGAGCTGATACGCTTTTACGAGCGTGGTCCTACGGCGATATGTTCTGCGTGAGCGAACTTGTTGAGCGTTTCGGCTCCCATTGGTCCGAAGCAGAAGTCGAGGCGGCTGTGTGGAAATTGGTAGGAGATGCTGCCGCCGAAGGACGTTTGTTGGTCGATCTGGCCGAAGTGGAGCTTTCTCGCAGCACCAGGCTCGCTCTCCTTGCCCCAGGTACTCCTCCCATTCTGCCTGATCCCCTCCCCTCTGAACTCATGCCAGAGGAAAGCGACTCCTCTTTTACGCAAGAAACGGAGCCTGAAGATCTCCCCCTCGATCCTCAGTCTGGTATCACAGGGCCTACTTTCGATGCATCGGTGCTGGCGACGACTGAAGCGCCAGCGCATTTTCATCGCAACCTGGCGGCAGTTACCGCTGTTCTGGCTGGAATGGGGGTCAGCGGAGCGGCAAGGGCTTATGGGATGGCGACCTCTACCCTTTCACGCCTGGTACGCCGAACCAAGGAGCTTGGACAGATTGCCTGTGTCCCCTACGCGACGTATCATCGTGAGCGAGCTTTGCATCCAGACTTGCAACAACTGATCCGCAAATTGTACATGCAACCCTTCCGACCAACGGTCATGGCGATCTACGAAGATGTCCAGCTCAAACACCTTGCAGAGGACCTCTCCGCGCGTGAGAACAAGCCCATCCCGGTTCCCAAATATCATCAGGTCTATGAATTTGTCAAGAGCATTTCCCAAGAGACCTCAGTCAAAGAGGCCCGCTCTGGCCTGCCGCACACTCCACGGGCGCGCATGTCACCAAAATCCTTTGTCCTCTCCATTGCCTCTCCAGCACAGATCTGTCAGGTCGATGAGCATACCATGGATTTGCTCGTCGTCACGCCCGAAGGAACGGTGCGCTCGCGACGGGTTCACGGAGCCGTGCTGATCTGTGTCAAGACGGCAGCAATCCTCTCGGCAGTGTTGTCGCTGGACAACCTGTGTGAGGAGGACTACATGCGGTTGGTGAAGATGGCGATAGAACCCAAGGAGCGGTGGACAACCCTTTACGACTGCCAACACCCCTGGCCCTGTTCCGGTAAACCGGCGGTCATTTTTCACGACCGAGGGAAGATTTTTACCTCAGAGCGGGCCACCCAGGTATTGGTAGACCGTCTGGGCATCACCACCGAACAAGCTCCTCCTTACGCCCCCTCAGCGAAAGGCACCGTGGAAGCCCTGTTTACCTGGGTCACGCGCAAGGTGACTCACCGCCTGCCAGGGACGACGAAGGCGACTCCGGCTGATCGCGGCACCTATGACAGCGTTGCCGAAGCGGAAAAAGCTGGCATGACCCTGGATGTGTTGGAAAAATGGTTCATCCAGGCCATTGTTGATGCCTACATGCAAGAGTGGGACCGCGAGAGAAGAGGTCGGCGCTCTTCGTTGTGGGAAGAGAGCGTGAGCGCGATGGGAGTTTCGCGTTACCTGGGCTCACTAGACGATCTCAAGCTCTTGCTCATGAAAGCAGTCAATCGCAAGAACACCGCTACTGGACGCTATGCCATTTCTCCCAATCGTGGACTGTCTTTCTTAGGATACCGGTATGTCAGTCCAGGACTCTTGGATCGACTGCGTGGAAGAGAGATCGATATTTATTACGACAGGAGAGACATTTCGGTGATCTACCTGTTTGAAGAAGGAGAACTCCGGGGAGAGGCGTATTGCACCGAGTTGTTGGGACAACGGCTGAGCATCTGGGAAGCGCAAGCAAGACGAAAGAGCGATGCTGAACAAGCTAAAGAGGCCAGTACCGTCAGCCTCTCCAGCCGTCAGCGTATTCAGCAAGAAGCCGGGTCTGGGAAAAAGGCGCTCGCACTGGAAACCAAGCGCCTGGAAAAGCAGCGTCTGCTTGATCAGCAGCGTGCGGACATTCACCCCGAATCGGTGCAGGCAGCCCTCCACGTCTTAACTCATCAACCAACCAGAAGGCCTGAGCCAGCCTCTCCCCCTGGCGGATTGTTGCCCAAAGCGGAGCCTTCCGATGAAGCACCACTGCTCCCAGTGACCCATTTGCAGATACGAAAACGGAGAAGCTTTGATGACCGATGACAACGTTCCCGCCAAACAGCCGGCCTTTGTGGTCGCCGACTACTTCCTTGAAACCGCCTTTGAAGTGCGATTTCAAGGACTCCTGCGTCAAGCCTGGCGAGAGCGATCCTGGCATGTGATTGCCGCGCTTCCTGGAAGCGGGAAATCGCTCGGCATTGCCGATCTGACCCATCAGAGCAATGGGTACAAAGCGAGCCGTGGAGCCACGCACTTCCCTCTGCTTGCCATCCGCGCTCCGAAGAACGGGGGGACAGATCTGGCTCTGGGGACGGCATTCTGTAGCATCTTCGGCGTTGTCCCCTCAATGCCCTGGTATATTCGCCGGGCCTGGTTGGTGCAAACCATGGCCGAGGCGGGTGTCGAATGCATCATCATTGACGATGCTCAGGATTTAAATCTGGCCCACCTGGCGTTTCTCAAAGAACTCACCGACAACCTGGCCGCCCCTCCCTACGAGCGACAAGTCGCACTCTGCCTGGTCACAGCCCACAGCGGGAAGGTGATTCCTCTGAAAGAAAGCTTCGCGCGGCCTGACATCCTCTGGCGACAGTTTCGCCGTCGTCTGGATACTGAACGCCCCTTTTGCCTGGTGGCTGGACATACCGAGGAAGAGGTGCGTTCGATTTTGGAAGCGTTTGAGACGCTCTATCGAGATCAGTTGCCCGATCTCCACTTGCTCCGCTGGACGAAACCCATCTTTACCTGGCTCACCCATGCTACGCTTGATCCCGATGGAACGAAGCGGGTCACAATGGATCATCTGACGCGGTTGGTGACGGCAGCGTTGCGTCGGAGTTATGAACAGGGGG
This sequence comes from Chloroflexota bacterium, assembly GCA_046726655.1. Lineage (GTDB taxonomy): Bacteria > Chloroflexota > Ktedonobacteria > Ktedonobacterales > Ktedonobacteraceae > DATMNR01. Next base: position 3,229 of record JBKPAZ010000207.1, on the reverse strand, counting down.
CAAGTGATGTGGATGCTGCCGTGCTCAGCCGGACAGCGGAACTCATGATTCTGCGACGCGATGAGCTTGTGGAAATTTCGGGTGTCCCACCTGATCCCCCATTTCCCGTCGAGGAGGTTGGTTAATGACACACATTGCTTTTTCTGATCCAGCCTGGAAAACAACATTCCCTTTCCTGGTCGAGCCGATGACGGATGAATGGTTGGTGGGATTACTCCTACGCTGTGATGAAGCGAATCATTGGGGGAGCGGAACGACCCTGACACATATGTATCGCAGGAATGAAAAGACGACGAGAAGCGACTGGACGTTCATTGCTCCATCTGGATTCCCATTTGACGATCTTGCAGATGCGCTAGCTGTTCCGTCTGAAGCCCTTGTTGCCACGACCTACCTGGCAGAACTGGCTCGCATCTATGGCATGGCTGACCCCCATGCTCTGTTCCTCCAAACCTCGTTCTCCTTTCGCCTCTGTCCAGTGTGTGTGGCAGAGCAACGCTTGCTCACTCGTACACTGGTTTTGCCACACATTTCCATGTGTCCATGGCACCAGATCGCGCTGGTCACCACCTGCCTTTGTGGGACAGCGTTACGCCCTTTTCAGAAACAAGCTCCGCCCTTTCGCTGCTTCAAGTGTGGCCTGGATTGGGCAGAACTGCCCCAGAAACAGGCTGACCAGACACGTGTCGAGATTGAAGCACAATTGCTCTCGTACTACCAATTCTTCTGGACGTATGGAACGCCAGAAGTCCTGGCGAGCGCCCTGCAACTCGTCTCTGACAGCGTGGTGGAAAAAGGGGAGATCCGCGCCCCTCTTTCCGACCGTATTTCCTGGCCTGAATCTTCGGGGAGATCCTATCGCAGGACAGCCTCACTGGGTTACGTCGTTCACCTGTTGTGGCAGCTCGACCTGACTCCTGGCGATATTCTCGTCTATGCAGGTCCGCTCCCCTGGCGCTCCACGAAGTGGTTGACTTTCCAGTGTGAAGCGCCCTGCTGTCCATATGTCTCGATGATCCAGGCGCGTAGGAGCTTGTTGGAGAAGAAACGCCAGGAGCAGTAGTACTGCCTCTCAACGTGTTCGAACCTTCAAAAAATGGCTCACCCTTGGGCCAAAAAATGGACGAACCTTCGGCTTATGTACCACCAGGTTCTGAAAGGCGCATTCCTACTGTTTCGCGCCGATTTCCTATGTTTCGCCTCAAAAACCGTCGAACATTCATGCTATTTACTATGCAGGCGGCAGCCTATGCTGGGTTGGTTCCCATGCCACGAGAATCCGGAACCAGTGTCTACAAACGTCCCTGCATCGGGCATACCTGCAATGGACGGCTGCGAACCGCGCTCTACCTGGCGACGCACTCGGCGGCCCGCTACAATCCGGTCATTCAACCGTTCTATGAGCGCTAACGGCTCGCCGGAAAACCGATGAAAGTTGCACGGTGTGCCGCGGCGCGTAAGCTCTTGGGGCTTTCCTATGCTCTGGTCCAGCACCAGCATGACTTCGATCCGCTCTATCGGCAGCCTCATACAGCATGAGGCTGCCGATAGAGCGGATCCAGCTTTCTCTTCAAGACCTGGATGTTTTTCTCTTTTCGCAAACTGAACTATTGACCCCTTGACAAGTCATACGGTATCTAAGGTCGATAGAACCTCTTCGCCTGAGAAGCTAAAGGAGGTAACTCCTCCAAAAATCTGCTTCCTTGCTCTCAGATTCATCTCAGCTTTTTTACAGGATTAACTCAGCTAACTCTCTTACACTTCATAGATGGTGAATATCGTAATGAGAACGCTTTCATCGGATTTTGGAAGCAGCGAAAGACACTCTAGAAATTTCAAAGAAGGACTAAGATGCTGAATATTCCCCAGGTACGTCTCTTAATGTCCAAAAATAAAAGAATCGGAATGGGCTGTAACAGCGATTCCGGGCTCGCAGTCGGCACGCCATTTGAGATGGACAACATCGACGGGAAGGCGGACCCCCGCTCGCCTGGGCAAGTGGTTTTCTCCACGATTACCCTCATCAACACACACGAAGAACTCCTGAAAAATATGGGGCTGTCAGTAGAGGCAGAGGGTCGGTACGGATTTTTTTCCGCTGCCCTCAAAGCGCAATTTGCGGAAACAACCTCCTACAACTCAACGTCTACGTTCCTGATGGCAAAGGTCATTGTCCAAAATCCATTCAAGCGCGGAAGAAATTTTAACCTCACCCCTGATGCAAATGCCGTTCTTCAAGTTCCGGGTACTGGGATCAAAACTTTCCAGACCGCCTTTGGAGATAGTTTCGTGCGCGGCCTTCAAACTGGCGGCGAATTTTACGCCGTTATACGGATTACATCTGTCCCGTCTCGGACCGAGCGGGACTTGTCTGCATCGCTCCAGGCGGAATAGAGCGGCTTGGTCGCTGGGGGAGAATTCAAAACCAAGTTTGCCCAATCCAATCAGAACGAAAACACCAAGTCCGAATTTAATGCCATGATGTATCAAAGAGCAGGTATCGGCGAGGAAATCGCTCCGACGGTTGAAGTCAACGAGGTACTGCAGCGCGTCAAAAAGTTCTCCTCCATCGTTTTTGATCATCCGGTCGCATATGAGGTTGAAGTTGCTATGATACCTTGCCGCTTCCCTTGCCCACGCCCGAAGAGCAAGAGGACTTTCTCATCGCTCTCGGCGACGCGCAAGAAAAGAAACTGCACTATATCCAGACCAAGAACGACCTGGAGTTTGCGCGCAGAAACCCCGAGTTTTTCCAAGCACTTCCTGCAGATGACGTTCTGGCAAATGCCATTCAGGTCTATACAAAACTGATTAACGCCGTAATGAGCCACGGTATCGAATTGTCTACAGGACAAATGCGTCCGCCGCGCCTGTTCGATCTGAGCACGCTGACCCCCCGCTCAGTGAGCCCGCGCCAATTCCGCTGTCCCGGGTCACGCCGCCCACTGTCAAAATACGTATGCCCGACCTGCTTGCATTGGGTGACACGGGATTCTCTAGAATTACAGACCTGTTGATTTGTCTGGAACATGGCGGAGACCTAGATGGTTGTCTCGCGGGCACTGTGTTTACCGGTGAAGATAATATCGTGAGACCGGTTGATCTTCCTCGGGATGTCGCCGAATTTCTGACTCTGGGAGCACCACCGCGGATTGCGATTTCGATGGATCTCGCCTGGATATAAAACACCTGGAACGCTAGCTGGTGTGGATGACGATCTCAGGGTGCC
>JBKPAZ010000206.1:0-5680 GCA_046726655.1 Chloroflexota bacterium | reverse complement strand
TGCTGACTTTTGGTACCTGTGACGACACCGGGAGATTGAGCAAAGCTTTGGTGAGGCGATTGTGAGATGCAGAGGCTATGCTGAGAATGGGAACGAGTTGTTCCTGTAGAAGCGTCTTCCCAAGATGAAAGGAGAACGTGGCTATGATTTCTCACGAGCAGAATAACATATGCTGGCCCGAAGAAGAGACAGAGCCTCCTCTTGATCAAAAGCAACTATCTACACCCGCTTTCTCATGGCGAGGTTGGAGTCCCTGGCTTCGTGTACTGGGAGTTGTGGTGCCATTGGTGGTAGGCTTTGCCCTTGCCTTTCCAATTGACATTCCATTGGGCGTGTACCTATTGGTGCCGGTCTTGGTTGGGGTTGTGAGCGCCGGCCTGCTCCGATCCTGGTGGGCAATGCTCATTGTACCCGTTGCATTCAGCGTGGGGTTTTTTCTGAGCAACATCCTTCAAATGGGCGGGTTTGATCTACAGGACTGGGCGGCGAGTGGCTTTGAAGGAGTGGACATCCTTGTGATTCTTGGAGTTGTGCCCGTCGAAATAGGTGTTGCCATCGGCACTCCCATCGGCAAGAAGATAGAGCAGCGACTGCAACAATGAGCAACCACTTTTGAAGCGAGAAACAAGTTCTTCCGTGTGTTTCCTCTATCTTTCCGGCGACTTGCCAAAGGATATGTTGGGTGATAAAGGAGCAAGAGCACTATGAACAAGCAACCTACCTTTCTATCTGCTTCCTGGGATGCATGGAAAACTACACGAGAGGGGAAGCAAGGCGTTGCCCGACGACTGCAAGAGCGCCTGCAGGCCTTAGTCTCCTATGCCCGCTCGCATTCCATGTACTTCGCGGATGCGTATCGAGACGTGCCGGAACCATGCACGGATATCACACAACTGCCTGTCACGACCAAAGCGGAGCTGATGAGCCATTTTGATGACTGGGTGACCGATCCGGCCGTCAGCAAACAACAGGTGGAGGCTTTTCTCGCCAATCCAACGCTGATCGGACACGATTACCTGGATCGCTATGTCGTGTGTACAACCTCTGGTTCAACGGGGATCCCGGCGATCCTCGTGCATGACCACGGTGCGCTGGCTGTCTAAAACGTGCTAGGCTACATCCGCTCCTTGCCCGTCTTTTTCTCCTCGCTGCGCAACATCGGGGCGCTGCTACGCGGCAGGGGAAGACTAGCGGTGGTCTTTGTCACTGGGGGTCATTTCCTGGGGAATACCTTGTCCGTGCGACGGAGCCGGAAGATGCCCTGGCGAGCCAAGAAGCAGCGTCTCTTCTCAGCCCTGACTCCCATAGCCGAGCTAGAGCGGGAGTTGAATGCGTTCCAGCCGGTGATCGTGGGAGGCTATCCGAGCGCGTTAGAGGTGCTTGCCAGGGAACAGGAAGCGGGGCGGTTGCAGATCCATCCCGTGATGATCAATGCCGCAGGCGAGACCCTCACGGATGCAGTACGCCAGCGGGTTGAAGCGGCCTTTGGATGTTCCGTGGGCAACTACTACGGGTCGTCTGAAGCGATTGGTCTGACCTTCGAATGTAAGCACCAGCGGTTACATGTGAATAGCGACTGGTATATCCTGGAGCCGGTCGATGAACACGACCAGCCTGTGTCGCCTGGACAGCTTTCCCACGCCGTACTGGTGACGAATCTAGTCAACCGGGTACAGCCCATCCTCCGATACAAAATGGGCGATCGGGTGACCATCAGCCCCGACACCTGCCCCTGTGGAAGTCCATTCCCGGTCATTCACGTCATTGGTCGAACCGATGAGATACTGTCATTACCGACACTACAGGGTGGAATGGTCCAGATTCTTCCGCTTGCTCTTGCAACGGTCGCAGAGGAAACGCCGGGACTGTACAGCTGCCAGATCATCCAGACAGAACCGCTGAAGCTCAAGGTTCGCATCGCAGTACAGGAGACGGCAGCAGAGCAGGTCGTATGGAAAGCGCTCCAGGCCCGTCTGCTGACCTATCTTGCAGGGCAAGGAATAGCCAATGTAGTTATAGAAAAAACTCCAGAGCAGCCGCAGTTGCATCCGAAGAGTGGCAAGTTCCAACAGGTATGGTCGGAAGTAAAACAACACATGCCAGCAGTCGTTGCTGAACCGGTGAAAGAAAGGTAGAACCCTTTCTTGATGGGCGAGTATTTCACAACAAAGTCCGGTGAGGCGAGCTATACGACCTTCATCACCAGGGTGGTGGATATGGGAATTGTCGCGCCCGCCCTGATCGTCGTCGGCGCATTGCTGCTCTGGCGCGAGCCTCTCGGCTACCTGCTGGCATCCATGATACTCGTCTTTACCGCGACGATAGACACGAATCTCCTGGCGGCTGGAATAACGCAACTGCTGGCCGGAGTGGTCACCGTCGGCCAATTCATCGGTTTTACGGTCCTGTTCGCCATCCTGACGCTCTTCTCCATCTGGTTGACGGTTGTCCTCTTCCGCAACGTCTCGGACGTGACGACCGGACAGCCGGTGACAGTGGGGGCGGCTCATGTCTAAGGGAGAGAGACGATGCCGGGCTGGCAATCGCTAAATCCTCTCAAAAGGAAACCGCTCATGAATAAAAGAACGTTGACGCTCCTCACTGGTGTGATTTTGCTCCTGATGCTGCTCGCTGCCGCCATTGGCGTATTCTAACAGACGTCTGGAGCGCACCTCGACCTTGTGACCCTGCGCGAGGAGCTTGCCGCGTATCAAACCGACTCACGACCCCCTTGACACATACTGTTCGTATCCCTTGCGAGAAAATTTTATCCTGATAACTACCTGTGATGGCTCCTCCCTTATTTTACCACCTGACCCCTTTTCCTTGCCGAGCCCATCATCTGGCTCCTGGGGCCTTTGCACACAGCCTCTTAGATCTTGCTTGCGAGCCAAAAGAGCAGCTGCATGAAAGAAGGCAAGAGCGTCACCCATGTATGCATATAAGCCTTCACTTCTCGACCACTCATGGAGTGAGCCTGGGCTGCGCGGATCTCTTCATGAATAGCGCGCACCGTCTTTCTGTTCGCCCTCTAACGATAGAGGGAAAGGAAGACCTCTGCCCCTGCAGGCCTCTTTCAACCTGGATAGCGATGTCCACGTCGTCAAACAGGGCGAGGTGCTTCCTGCCTTTGCGATAAGCCTGCACGGCTTTGTGCTCATGGACTGCATGTGCCACGCAGGTGATAATGAATGCCGTGAACGACAGGGACTCACCGGTTCTGGCTTTGTGGTCCCGCAGGAACGCGCGAGCCTTCGTGACATCAACTTCGAGCAAGCCATGGATCAGGGGTGTGCGCTGGATGGAACGATACGCGAGCGCCTCCAGGCGCCGCATCTTCGGATACGGGACCACCTGGTAATCGGCGTGCGGCTGTTTCATGCTCTCTCTCCCTCCTTCCGCTGAGACAAGACGTGGAGTCACGTGCTCGATCCAGCGGCACGCTCCGCTGCTCCCCTCGTCGTGCTCATCATCCTCTGGTGCAGACCTTTCCAGTCTGGAGTGTAATGCCTGGACCGTCGCGGCTAGCTCGTCATGCTCTGGACGACGCGCTCTTCTGGGCCTCGCGCATGGAAGGGGGTGTCTCGCCAATCGACTGGTACATTGCGGTGCGCAGCGCCAGGTCTCTTGGATCCACCAGGTGGGAACCCATCTGGTTGGGGACGTACCCATACCCGACGCTGGCTTGCGGGTCGGCAAATCCAAAGGACCCTCCCGATCCTGGCGCTCCAAACGCGCTCGGATGACCGAAGGGGTACTTCGGGCTGGGCTTCGTAAACCCAAGTGAGAACGTATACAACTCCACTTTCAAACATTCATCATAGAACCCGTGCAGCGGCGGGATCGCCGGTGCCATCAACTGCTGGAGGGTGTTCTCACGCATCCCCAGTACATGTCCGCCGGTCGCGAACTCGCTGTAGGCGTGCGCAATGGCGCGGGCCGTACCGACACCCCCGCCTGACGGCACTTCCAGATTCCGGGCATAGATGCGCTCGGGGTCGAGAGCTATCGCCGACCCAGGGTTGACCACCAGTGCCCGGTAGATAGGTGAGTGCGGGTTCATCGCCGTGAGCGTGAGCGGGAGGGGCATGGTAAACATCACCAGAACCCGATTGGGAGGCTGGAGTACCGCCAGCCTGGAATTCGGGATCTCCTCGGGCAGGCGGATGTAGAAGTCGAGCCCGAGCGGGATGGCCAGTTCCTCCTGGAAGAACTGCCCCAGGCTGCGGTGGCGCGGATCGACCCGGCGCAGTAGCTCGCCTTCATAAAACCCCAGGGTGAGGGCGTGATAGGCCTGCCGCGTGCCCGGCTCCCAGGCCGGTTTCTCTTGCGCCATGACGGTGGCCAGCCGGTCGAGGTCGGCGACGACGCTCTTATCCACCGGCGCATGGAAGGCATACAACCCGGCCTGGTGCGAGAGCAGTTGCCGGACGGTGATCTGTTCTTTGCCCTGCTGGGCAAACTCCGGCCAGTACGTGCTGACGCGCTCGTCGTAATCAAACAGGCCCCGCGAATGCGCCAGCGCCATGGCCAGGCCGGACAGGCCCTTGGTGGCCGAGTACACTATGGCCATGGTATCCTCTTCCCAAGGTTCGCCGGTGGTCTTGTTGCGGATGCCGCCCCACAGGTCCACGACTTTTTCCCCACGGTAGTAGATGCAACAGGCGGCCCCCAGCTCGTGCCGGTGGGTGAAGTTCTCGACGAATGCTGCTCGCACGGCCTCAAACCCTGGCTTGACAAAACCCGATATCGTACTGCTTTGTATCTTGGACATGACATTGCTCCTGATCATTACACCATCCACGCACCGATGCCGGGATGGTTCCTTCGTTCCCTTCAAGGAGAGCGTACCACACGTCCGTCACACCTGCATCACAGTTGTCAGCTCCGGTCTCTCAGGCTCATCACGATCCACGCATTGCCTCACCAAAATCTAACCCGGGGGCTGCTCAATTGGCAGCGGTCAGGATATGCTGGTGGAGGACTTCCCGCTTGGCTTGAAAACTCAACGATCGTTCCACTCTTCTCTCCTCTTGAAACCTGCGTCATGCGAGCGGGGTGCGGAGGCGATAGCGAGATGCAGGCTTGCCTCATGAAACATCTTCCTCTTTCTCTTTAACGAATACCATATTCTTCTACCGCTCCCGAGCAGCTGAGCTAAGCTGTGGCCTTGGAGGAAAGGCCAGAGCAAAGTCGTGGGAAATTGTCTGCTTGAAGAGAAGAAAGGAAGATTTTCGTGAGGCAATGCGGGTGGAAATGATTCCTGTTTGAGGAGTGTTACATGAATAGTAGAACTTGATTTTCCCTCTGAATGACTAATGCCTTCAGCCAATACTTTCGGTTTTGCTCTCATAGAGTTTTGTTTCTGACCTAAAAGTCGACGCATCCTCTCAAGAGTGTGACCTTCATGTGACATTTTTGCCCTTTACTGAGAGAAGTATGTGACAGAAAAGAGCTATACTGAGCTACAGAAAAAGGACATTTTATGTCGACTATTATCATTATGGAAGGAACAAGAGATGACTACCAATCAGGAACCGCTGAAAGGCGACAAAACGGAAGTATCGTTCGTTAGAGATCTCAAGAGAGAACCAATGCAAGAGCTTCGCCGTTTCATGTCCGGTCCATGGACAGCTTCAATCCTTTCACCTGAGGAAATCGAAGACATCTATCAAAGGTT
>JBKPAZ010000205.1:0-8500 GCA_046726655.1 Chloroflexota bacterium | reverse complement strand
GTCTTTGAGCGGGAACTCACCGAAGCTGGCTTTGACGAGGTCATCACTCGCGCTCTTCCATTTGAGTCCCATTACGCTTCGCTCGATGCGTTCCTGCAATCAACAGCCAGCCGGTTGACCGCTGGTGTGATGGGGCAGCTCAGAAAACCTGAGCAGCAGCAACTGTTGGGGGAGGTGAGGCAGGCATTGAGCCAGTTTGAGGGATCGCATGGCCTGGTGGCTCCGGCAGAATTCTTGCTCGGTGTGGGTACCAGGAAGTAATACATGTTGATACTTCTCTGCAAGCGCAGCCTCAAATTGCCCTGTGTCTCCTGCGTGAGATGAAATGTGTATGAGAGGTAGGCCCAGGATACGTGGAAAAATCTCTCACTATGAGTGGTTTTTCCACGTATCCTCAGGGTCTCACGCCAGGCTTGATGAACGCATCTAGACAGAGACACCACACTCTGCTAGACTGCTGGACGGGGAGTGAGCTTTCTTGAGCTTTGCGCGTTTAGACCGAGATAAGACCAGGTATTTCCATTAGGCGAAAGATGGTTGATGATAGCAGTCTTGGAGAGGCTTCATGCCAGCTTCTACCGCAATCAGCGCAAGCGATGTATGTCTCACTCTACTTGCGTCATCCAGAAAAAGGCTCACTCCCTGCTGGAGTAGACAGCAAGGAAATGAGAGCAGAAGCAAAAGCTCCTTGCTCTGGAGACGAGGATCTAGTGAGAGGTCGAGGTTATCGGAACCTTCGCTGATTGATCGTGCTGTTTGGGCAGTTTTACAGTTGCAGAGAAGATGGTACATTCATTCATAAGATAGGAAACGACGCATGGATGAGCAACAACTCACACATCTCGAAGAAATCCACTGGTACGAACGACAGAAACAGTTGTCGCACTCCCTCGCTTCTGAGGAGCCAGCGCAGCTGGCAACGGCATTAGAACTCTTTCTTGAGCGGCCTGCTCAACTTCACTCCACCAACGGACTCGTCCAGAGCGCCCTGACGGGCCTCTCAGATGAGCAATGGAGGCTCAAGCCGGGGCAAGGCACGAACTCTGTTGCCTGGTTGGTGCTGCATATGGCCCGAATTGAAGATGTCACCTTCAATCTGTTGGTCATGGAGAGGGCGCAAGTCTTTCAACCGGTCAGCCGCCATGCCTTCTGGCATCTCCATGAGATCCGGCGGGTGCGTGCGAGGCTTCCCTCCACATCCTAATTTCTTCTCCATTCTCCCACCCTCGAGGACGCTGCTTGGGAAGAGGATGGACACCCTCTCTATGAGACCGGCTATCAACAACAGAGCCACTCGTGGTCAGTTTAGTCAGGTTGTAGAGAGGTATGGTAAGCTGAAGCAAACGAAAAGGAGCGTGTTGTTGTAACGCTTTCAACTGAGTGTCTTAGGAGGAACGATGACGCCACTTCTTGTCCATTGGCATATCACCCCAGATGCAACTCATGACGGAGCCTATGCGATCCTCTCGCAGGATCCGGTCTGGAATTGTTTCGCGTTAGCCGATCTGGAACCGCCGCTGCGCGCTTACAGTCACTTTGCTCTCGCGTCCCAGGAGGAAAGCACTGAACGTGCGATCTGTCTCATCTTGCGCCATCCCATCATCGGAGAGGTCCTCTCACCATTTGGGAATAGGCAGGGCGTGGCGGCCATCTTGAAGCACCTCACTCTACCTGAACGTCCCTTGATCCAGGCACAGGACCTCCATCTCCCATTGCTCGAACGCTATTACTACCCGGAGACGACATGGAAAAGGATGTTGCGCATGGCGATCACCTCCACCTCCTGGCGCCCTCTAGCAACTGTGCCCTCTCGATCGGTCAAGCAACTGACCGTTTCCGATTTGCCCGCTCTGAAGCACTTGTATGCGCAACACCCTGAAAGCGGATTTTCCGCTGACCTCTTCCCACAAGGACTGTACTTTGGCGCCTATGCCGGAGAACGGATCGTCGCCGCTGGCGGAACACACGCTCTGGTGCCGACGCATGGGATCGCCGTCCTAGGAAACATCTTGACCGCTCCAGAAGCTCGTGGACAAGGATATGCGACAGCCATTACCACATCGCTGGTCGCAACGTTGTTCGACCAGCATTTCTCGCTGGTGGTCCTCAATGTCTTTGAAGACAACAGCCCTGCCATTCGGATCTACCAGCGTCTCGGTTTTCAAACGCATCACCGGCTCTTGACAGGAAAAGCCAGCCGATCGCCGCGAAGAGAAGGCGGAAAGGATTGCTATGCCAGATTTTCTTCACCGCACCTATGATCTCCACCAACCGGAGCTTGCCTCGGCGTTCGATCAGGTCTCGTTTTGGTCAGCCAGATTTGGGGTCTTGCTGTTCCAGCACCTGCCCCTTCGCCCCAATCTGGCGATTCTGGACCTGGCCTGTGGAACCGGGTTCCCGTTATTCGAACTGGCACAGGTGTATGGAGCCACCTGCCAGGTGACGGGAATCGATAACTGGAAGGAAGCGATAGAACGAGCCAGGGCGAAGCAGCAGGTCTATCAGTTGCCCAACGTGCAGATTCTTGAAGCGGATGCGGCGCAGCTGCCGTTTGGGGAGCACGAGTTTGACCTGATCGTGTCTCATCTGGGGATCAACAACTTTGCCGATCCCGAGGCCGTCTTGAGCGAATGTTTTCGGGTCGCCAAACCTCAGGCCAGCCTGGTGCTGACTACCAATCCCAGTGGGCATATGCGCGAATTGTATGCGCTGTTTCGTGAGGTGCTGCTGGAAGGGCACAAGTCTAGGTACCTGGAGCGATTACAGAAGAATGAGGAGCATCGGGGCACCAAAGCATCGCTTAGCGGTATGCTCCAGGCAGCCGGGTTTCACATGGTCAAGAGACAAGAAGGAGCCTTCCAGCTCCGCTACGTGGATGGCAGCGCGCTGTTCCATCATCTCTTAACGCAAGTGGGCTTTTTAGAGGGCTGGAGACAGGTGGTCGATGCAGAGGACGAAGAGCCGGTCTTTGCGTTGCTGGAAACCAGGTTGAACCAGGTGGCGCAGGCGCGTGGCGAACTGCGTCTGACCATCCCTATGCTCTATCTGGAAGGAGAAAAACTCGCGTGAGGGAGTGGAACTCCGTTCATGGTGACGATTCAAGCTCATCAAAAGGAGAGGCCGGGGCCTTTAACCGCTCGTGGAGGATTCCCTCGTTTCAAGAGACGACGCGGTCGTCGCTGTTCTATCATCTGGGGAAAGGAGTAGGTATTCATGGAGACTCATCTGCGTCAGTTGCTCACTGAACTCGAAGAGGCGGGGCGTCGTCACGATGCCCAGGAACCAGACCACGCCAGAAAGATGTTGAACCTGGAGCCAGCAAGCGCTCACTTGTTGAGCATCCTGGTGCGCAGCAGTCGACGCACACGGCTGCTCGAAATTGGCACCTCGAATGGATACAGTACCATCTGGTTGGCCTGGGCCACACGCCCGTTTGGTGGTCACGTCATCAGTATCGACCGCCAGGCAGACAAACTGGCGCTTGCCGATGACAATCTTCGTCAGGCTGGTTTGCGCGAGGTCGTTGACCTCATCCATGGTGATGCCACCCAGGTTGTTACCACGCTTGCCGGGTCGTTTGACTGCGTGTTCTTCGATGCCGACCGGCTCAGTGCGCCATCCCAACTCGCACTCCTGGTGCCCAAATTGACCGCCGAAGTGTTCCTGCTGGCCGATAACGCCCTGTCGCATCCCCAGGAGATCGCCGCCTATCTGGCTGCGGTGCAAGCGCTGCCTCAGTTCGAGCATCTGGTCATCCCCGTCGGAAAAGGGGTGAGTCTCGCCTACCGGCGAACAGACAACAAGGATGCCGTAGAAGGGGTGCAAGGATGAGTTCCATTGTTTCAGGCTTTCCCTTGTGGAGTGGAGACCGCTCGTATGTCACGGCACAGGCAGATTTCCTGCATCATCACATCGACCCGACACACCTGAAGATAGGAACGACCTGTCTGATGACGTGCAGTTCCGGCCTCTTTCGGCGTCTGCTTGAACGTGTTCCACCGGTCGATGATGGGACGCTCTGGCCTTATAGCACCACGCCCTTGCGCGTCTGCCAAACGGTGACAGGCAGGCGGTTTGCCGTGCATTTCCCTGCCTTTGGCGGGCCGCGTATGGCGAATTCGCTCGAACAACTGGCGGCGTGCGGCATTCGTCGCGTATTTGGCCTTGGGCTCGGCGGAACTCCTCAAGACCATGTGCAAATCGGCAATATCCTCGTCATCGAAGGAGCAGTGCGTGGTGATGGCGTCTCCCGCTACTATGCGCCGCTGGAATACCCCGCCATCGCCGACCTGTCTTTAACCGCTCTGGTGCGAACACGGTTGGAACAACACCAAGAACGCTATCTCACGGGGCTCTCGTTCGGAACGGATGCCCTGTACCGGGAAGGCGAGCGAGCAACTGCTCAGCCAGCTCCGCGCTCTGGGCGTCCTCTCGGTAGATCTGGAATCCTCAGCATTGTTGACCGTTGGGCGACGCCTGGGAATCGCCTGTTGCTGGGTGGGCGTGGTCTCTGATCGGCTCGTCACCTCCACCCATGAGGGGACTATTCATCCCGATCAGGTGATGAGTACGTTGCTGCGCCTGGCGCAGTATCTCATCGAGATCATCACACAAGAAGAAATGTGATGAAACACCGCCCAGAAAGGATCATCACCCACACGGGAAGGTTCCCCAGGCCGTAGAGGTACAAGAACTCCTGTGTGTGCAGGAGTATGATGAGCCGTACAGGAGTCCAGCAACATGGGCAATGGCAACCAACCAGCAAGTCTCTACTTCTGGAAGACGGGCCAGCCCTGTGGTGGCTACATGGGATATCCGCCAAGAAATTGGATAGTTTACCTCTTCAGTTACTGTGTTCTTTGACGACCGACATTCAATTTGAGTCAAGATGAGGGGCTGTCATTTTCCTCCGTCTTTCTGCTTTGCTCCATCCATCAAGGAAAATGACGAGGAACTGCCTGGTGGTACTCAAAAAATACAGAGGTAGATATTCTGCACCTACCTCACCCAATCACATCTTCAAATAGAGGGAAGAACTCAGGCATTTCTGCGGTAATCATGATGCAATCCACCCAGGACCGGGAAGGAGATGATTTCGCCGCCTGGGTGATCTGCTTGCACTGACCCAGCTTGCAGCTCTGGAATCTGCTGCCTGATTCCTTGATGTGGCCTGGCTCGATTGAAGTAATTCACATAGGCGTTGAGTATCCGGTGGAGCTGCTTCTCATGCAGGATGAGCACATGATCGAGGCACTCGCGTCGCACACTTCCGAGAAAGCGTTCACAGATGGCATTCGCGCGCGGGGCTTTATAAGGTGTTTTGAGAATCTCGATGTGACTCGTCTTCGCAACCCGCGCGAAGCCCACCCCAAACTTGCCATCATTATCTCGGATGAGGTACTTCGGCTCCTCGCCATAGGCGGTGGCCTCCCGAATCGGTACGTGCGGTCCAAGCGTCGGTAGGATTTCTTGTGACGCCGACGTGGATCACTCTGCGAGTTTTCAATTCGATCATGAAGAAGGCAAACAGCGAGCGGAAGAAGAGGTCGGTAACTGGGAGAAAGTCGCAGGCCCAGATCTGCTCAGCATGAGTGTGTAAGAAGGTGCTCCACTTCTGTCCTCGTGGCCTTGCGGTGCGCACGGGCCTCATGTACTTCTGAACGGTCCTTTTGCAGACATGAAGACCCAGCTTGAGTAATTCGCCACGGATCCGTTCCGCTCCCCAGAGCCGATTATTCCTCGCCATCTCCTTAATCAAGGCCATGGTCTCTGCCGAGATCTTTGGCTTGGCGGAAGTTGTTCTGGACTTGTACTTCCAATAGAGCTTGAATCCCTGGCGATGCCACCGCAGAAGCGTCTCTGGCTGGACAATGAAGAGCGCTTGCTTCCAGGTCCGCACCATCCTTGCCAGCAGCACCAAGAGCATCCGATCCGCTCGAGTGCATGCTGGTCGTTTCACGTGACGGCGGAGAATGATGAGTTGCTGACGTAAGAGGGCGTTTTCTGCCACGAGTTCAGATTTCTTTCTGGCAAAGTCTGTCAGCGTACCCGAAATGAGAGAGCTGGTGGCCGGTTTCGTCCAGTCGAGGAAGCGGTGATTGATCACCTGCAAGCAATTGCGTGTCAATCGCTTGATGGAGGTAAGAATACCATGCACAGTAGACGTTTCCTTCTTGTTATGAAGATGAGAAGTGAATGCTTGTTGATTCTACTCTCACTCTGGCTCATCCGCAAGAGGCTGCATACATTGCAAGTTATTCTACAAGGCCCTATTTGATGAACGAATACCACAAGTAGCCAACACACCGGCGAAAAGGTTGGTGGTTATTACAGCACGAAGTCATTTGCTTCATCGTATCCTAGCCCACAGGAAATCTATGTCGAGGAGATGTGGCGGCTGAATGAGAACGACGTACATACCGAAATAGTAGGCAGTACTGCCGGTGGCTTTGTGAAAGCTGAGGATTGCAAATTCATCGAGTTTCTAGAGGTAAAAGAGAAATAGGATTATGACAGAAAGTAACGACAAACCAACACAGCCTGTTCAGACTGGGGAGTTAAACGGATTAATTAGAGAAGGTTATCAACCTGTAGAGAGAAAGGGATATCAGCCACATACAGAACCTCGACGCTCACCTCCGCCTCAGAGCATAGGTGGGCTGATTCCTGTGACTTCTAATACGCAGTCAGCTAATACAGAGCCGCCTCCGGCCGCTCCCGTTCAACCACAGAGTAGTACGACTTTTCCTGCTGTCTCAGAAAAGACTGAGTAATGTAAAGAATTAGTAAGGTCATGCCGGAGATTTCCCCATCCCCGGCACGTTTAATACCAAAACACCCCCAATGTGTCGGAGAAGGTGCATCATTTGCACTCTTCCATCCTCGTTTTCTCTTGTCGCAAAATCTGTAAAATTAGGTTGTACAGCAGAGAAGATATAGGTGGACACTGGCTAACTCGAAAGCGTATAGTAAACTGACCATAAACGAAGGAAGTTTTCTCGGCGAGTTATTATGATCAGGAAGTCACGGTAAACGAAAAATCAGTGGTAAATGAGGTGAAGAGCCGATCTTACACACATTTGGTGAAGGATGAGCTTGCAAGACCTCCTGTAATCGGAAAGGATCCCTTCACGTTCGGAACAGCCTATCCTCAGGCTCTCTTGACAGAGAAGAAGTGTGCTGTTTTAAAGGTGCTTGTCCCAGAAAACTTCTCTCTATGAAAAGATGAAACGCTCCTCTCGTTGCACCCGTTGAGAAAGGTGGATTACAACGCGTGCAGGACTCGCTGACGTAGCAGCGGAAATCTGGCCCTGCCGTACATCATGCGCTTGATGAGTTTCAGTTTGTTGACGTTTCCTTCGACCAATCCATTGTTTTGAGGAAGTGTCAGTCCTGCTACCACTGCTGCTTTATCTCGCTCGATCCCTGCGACAAAGCCCTGCAATTCGCGAAGCTGGCTCGCTCTGACTTTTTTGAGCCAGTCGTCAAGCTGTTCTCCTGTCCGTGTGCGCAGCATCCGGGCAAACTGCTCAACGAGGTCGTAGGCCAGGTCAATCTCTGGATGAAAGTGTCGAAGCGTGATGAGTGGTTCTTGTTCATCCGCCTCCAGTTCTTCAGGCCGACGAAGGAAAAGGAAGGCCGCCTGCCGAGAGGACAGAGGAGTTGGAAAGAGGTCGCCTCCGTGGCTCGCGTTCTTCTTCCCTTCTGGAAGCAAGCGCATAAGCTGCTCATGCACTGAATGATACGAGTGGGTGTAGCCACGGGCCACCAGTTCCCGATAGAGCTGAGCGATATTATGGCAGCCAGCTTCCCACCGTTGGCGGAGAAAGGGCAGGTGTGGATCAAGAGCCATCATCCGCTGCCGTGGTTGTTGTTCGGGAAACGTGTCACGGCTCAACCAGCGTGAAACCGTGGCATGGCCTATCCCCACTTGGCTGGCAATAGCCGTTTGCGAGAAGCCCTGGTTGTGTAAAGCCACGACTTGCTGGTAGCGGGCAAGGCGCTCCTCTCGCTTCGCCTGGCTCAACTGAGCTTCCTTTGGACTCAGTTTCGGTGGCTGTTTCGATGGCGTGTCGGAGAGAGGCGTGGCTCTGGACTTCTGGGCTTGGCTTGTGCGATGAGCGGCCAGATGACGTGCCAGTACTCCCTCCAGAGTCTCACCAAGGTTTTTGAGCAAGTGGAACCGATCTGCACACTGTCTGGCTTGAGGGGCACCACGCGCAGCAGCAGAGGCATAGTCTCCTCCACGATCACGGCTCACAAGCCTAATTTCCGGATGCGCACGCATCCAAGCAGAGACGGTTTCGACGGATCGATCAGGCGTCGCGGGTCAATGACGTGGTGGCTTTGCATATCTTTCTTCGAGTGTAAGTCCTTTACGTTATTTCTCATCTTTTTGAGCGTAGAAGCCCGGTTTCGCACGTCTGTTTACAACAGACACAGCCGTGTTTACGTCGCCGATCCGATCCTGTCCGAAATCCGCAGCACGCCTGGTGCGTGT
>JBKPAZ010000204.1:0-24633 GCA_046726655.1 Chloroflexota bacterium | reverse complement strand
CCCCTACTATACGCGAATATCGAGTAGAACGGGTAACATAGTATAGTAGGGGCGTACCCTTGCGGTCGCCCTGGCAATAATTCACACTCCATGCTCTTTCAGGTAGGTAGTGAAAGACATTGGAGTAAAACCAAAATCGCGTTCGACACTTTTCAGGTCGGTGGTGTTATCAAATGTGAAAAGGGTCATCGCAGCCTTTGTCAATGGAGGTTTGGGCAAAACAGCTTCCATGACTGCCGCTCCTATACCTACTAGAGACCTGGGAGCGAGCACTTTGATGCGTTGCTTGTGCATGGTTTGTAACAATGCATCGATTACCTGGGTAAAAGAGTAGTACGCAGGCCCACCGATTGTATAGGTTTTGTTTGTGGTACGGCCAGGGTCTTCCAATACTTTGATGATTATGGTGACGACATCTTCCACGTAGATCGGCTGAAACATGGTCTTCCCACCGCCAATCAGCGGTACAATGGGAGCGGTGCGGATGAGATCGGCCAACCCTCTGATGAAAGGGGCGTCTTTGCCGAATAACACGGACGGCTGGATGATTGTCCAATCGAGACCGCTCTCCTTCAGCATTTTTTCTGCGAGGTAACGTCCCTGCATATAGCTGCCAGGTTTATCCGGTTTGGTGCCAAGGCCGCCCATTTCAATGATACGTTTGACACCGGCTCTTTTTGCCGCCTTGAGCAGGTTAGCGGTGCCCTGGACATTGGTTTTTTCATACTCGTTGCCTGCCGATTGCTTGCGGTCAGCAGTGAGGAAAGCTGCATGCACGATCGTATCAATCCCCTGGACAGCAGCATCAAGAGAAGCAGGGGATGTTGTTGCACCCTGTACAAGCTCTACCTTATCAGCAGGTAATATTTTCTTTGCGCGGTTCATCTCACGCACGAGGCAACGCGGCCGTTCACCCTGAGCGACCAGGCGAGCTACGAGATGGCGTCCAATATAGCCGGCTGCACCAGTTATGAGTATCATAGAAAACTCTCCCTTTGCACATCATTTGTATCACTTGTCGCATTTGTCGCACTTGTAGCGTTCGTTTCACTTGTATCATCCAACATAAACCATACTATTTGAGGGCGATTTTTCTAATAGCCTATCCTTGCAGACATCATCTACATGCCTAGTATAGTACGTAGGATGTTATAAAACCAGCGGACGAAGACATGAATTGAAGGGTGAGCAGACTCATGACTTAGCGCAGCGACTCGGCTGGGAGCACAATTTTCACAGTAACGCCTTCGCCGGGAGAGCTTTTGATGGTCAGGCTGCCGCCAGCAATGGCAAGAAGTGCGCTATGGGTGAGCAATCCACCGCCTGTACCCGTTGTGGCGCTGCTGGCGGAGGTGATGCCAACCCCATCATCGGCTACAATGACCTCCAGGTACGAGCCCTGCCGATTGTATGATGCACTGAGGGTAAGCCGTAGACGACGGTGGACATCGGCTCCACGAGCATGACGCGCAGCATTACGCAGGGCTTCTTGCACCGCAGCAAAGATTAACTCGGCAATGGCAGGCGGCGTCACCTCGTCAATATACGCTGCTGAATCATCAGACACACACCACTCAATCTCATCAAATGCATGTTGAAAGTCCTGCTCCAACATGGTGCGAATGGCATACATCATGCCATCACGCTCCAAACGATGAGGCGCACCTGGGGCAGTGGTACGCATCATGGTCGCGAGACGGTGATGGGCATCACTGATCATATTTATGGCTTCATTCAATACCTGTTCGCGACAAACCTCGGAAGTTTCCAGACGAGCAGGGAGAGGCGGTTTCGTACCGGGTACTGAACGCAATGTTTCCAATCGCAAGAGGGCAAGGTGCATCTGCGGGAGGATTTCGTCGTGCAGCACACGACGCTGTTGAGCGCCAAGTAACTTCACATCCACAATGCGACGGCGCAGTAGCCCTGCAACGGCTTGCATGGCTTCGTGGTCGCCAAGAGTATCGAGTATGCGCTGCCCGCAGGCTTGCGCCAGGTCCATATCCTCATCTGTGAAGGCTCCCCCATCCTCGCGAGGACCGAGATAGAGAGCAGCAACAAGGCCGCGTTCATCATAAATCGGTAACACCCAGCAAATCATTGCTTGCCCTTGCAGAGTAATCTGCATCCGTTTAGGAGCCTCAGCATCAATGTTGCCCCTTTTTTTGAGAGCAATCAGTTTGCTTCCGAGCACAGCCTCTCGCGGCCAACAATAACTGAAATTGCGTTTTAAGGTTCCGGCGGTCACCGTCAGATATGCAAACTGCACTGCCAGGACATCGTGGCAGAGATGAAAAAAGAGCTTTTCCAGGTCTTGCTCTGTCTTCTGCAGGTCGGTATTCAACCAATGGCGAAGGCTGGTGCTACGCACAAATGGTCCGAGCAGGGCAATATAGCGATCATGGGCGGTATAGCTGCTCCAGGTGAAGAGCGCGTATGCTACAGCAGCAAGAGACGTGATCAGTAATAATGCTCCCAGGTTACTACGTGTGAAAGTGACAAGGATGGCGATAAGAATGGCAACGGCTGTAGCAACGATTACAGTACCGCGCCACTGTTCAAAGAAGCCTCTTCGTGATAGAGAGCGTTCGATCAGAATACCGTGACGAACAATAGAGTAGCCAATCAGCAGAATAACGAGCGCTACTGCCAATGTAGTGCTCAGGTCCAGGATGATCAAATTGAGGGGGAACACGTCTACAAGCGCAAGACCTGAAGGAGGGGAAGGTTGAGGAGCAACGGGTATGACGTAATGTTGTCCGTTTTGAATCCAGTATACGATCGACTGGATCACCAGTATGCCAAGTGTCGTTGTGAGTGCAGCCATGAGCAGCGCTGCTACTAATAAACCAGGTCGAGCCAGGTGCCAGGAAAGATAGGGTTCTTCCAACAATTCGACATCGGTAGGATCATCCCAAAATGCATTGAGCAGGGTCTCCCGCAATGAAGAAGCATTTCGTTGACTCCTTGTGGATGTATGAACATTCCCCAGACGCATGGTTAAACGCACAGTAGCATCCCAGAGTACACGCAGAAGTCGACTTATGCGGCCGAACGTAAACCAGGGACCGATAGCACAAAAGGTAACGTAACATAGGAATAATACAGGTACGACTACCAGTGGCGAAAACTGGCCGGCGCCCAGGTCATTCAGGGCATCATTATAAGCGATGAGTCTCAAGGTTCCAACAAAGGTGAACGTTGACTGGTTGAGAATCAGCAGCAGCAAGACAACACAACCGAGTATGCCACTAAGAAGCAACAAGAATGGGCGGCGTTTGCGCCAGCCCTCGTTGATAAGCGCTGCATAGTACAAGCCGATGGCAAACCAGATATATGGCACACCAAAAGCAGGCAACCAGATCAGATGCCACAAGAACTCCGGTGAAACTAAACCAGGTGATTGAGTAAGAGGGTTGGAGATTAACATGGCGTGTATGAAGAAAAACAGCGCAGAAAGGCCAAGGCCAACGACACCGAGACGAGCTATGCCACTCTTGCGATCCCCATTGAGCCATACTGTCACTGCTAGCCAGAGGAAGGCGACAAGGTTAAAGATCGAGAGTGCCAGAACGACGGTCTGGAGTAGATAGGCAGGCTCGAGAAACTTGTGGGGCGACATACTTTAATCCTCTTAGTACCTGTTACGACGGATGGCGCGTTTGCGCAAATCATCCTCCCGGGCAGAGGTTCCAGTCACTGACCCGGTTTCTGTCGCAAGCGAAGTTGCATTCTCATCGTTTGTTTGTGCTTCAAGATACAGCGGTATCCAATCGCCCCGGCGATCCTGCACAAGGGCGACGCCATCGTCATTCCAGATAATCATGCGGTTGAGCGTATAGATCAATGTTGCCCTGGCGCGTGCAACTTTATCGTCCACTGCTGTTTCACTCAAACCCCAGGCGGCGTAGATGCGTCCATTTGTACGGCTGACTGCGCGCTTGTCATGGAGATTGAGACGAGCAGCTATCTGCTCATTGGTCATGCCTTGAGCCACCAGCTCGGCCACACGGAGTTCGTTCGGCTCCAATAAAGCGCGAGGGGATTGTTCGTCAAGGTCGCGTACCTCCTGCACGCGGTCTTCAATTTCGGGATCAACCAGGCTTCGCCCGTTGACGGCATCGCGCAGCAGAGGAACAAGCATGCTGGGTAGCAGGTAGTTGCTCTTGCGTACATAGGCATAATGGGTGAGAATGCCGGAGGCGCGAAACTCGCGGTAATATTCGTCATCATCCTGATTAGAGTAAAAGACGATGGGCATACGAGGACGCTCGCGCCGAATGGCGACGGCGGCTCCTACTCCGCTGATAGCCTTCCGGCCAGCCTGCGCATCCTGTAACTGCACATCCATCAGAATAACATCAATATCGAGTTCTAAAGCTCGTGAGATGGCCTCCTGACCGGTGGACGCTTCACCAAGTACCTGCACGGCGTCAGTCGCCTGCAGTCCTTCGCGCAACGCCTTGCGCAACGGCCCATGATCGTCAACTAGCAATACTTTTATCATTAGCATACTCATACAAGCCTTCCATTGACACATGTAATTAAAGTACAGTTAAGTATATCAGGTTCAAGGGCAAGTATACAGGTCTCGAAGCGCAGTCAACTAATACCCGGTGCTCCTTTCAAAAGCAGCAGCAATAACGCTCTAGCCTTTGAATGAGGGATGAATTTCATGAAACATACTATTATTAACGAAGTTAAAAAGGAGCGTGTTTTGAACACTGAAGCAATCTACCACCATCAATCGGGAGCGTATGCCTATATCAATGGGCCAGATACACTGCGAGTACGCCTGCGCACAAGCTCCCGCGACAATGTAGAGTGTTTTGTGCACTGGAGTGACCGGTATAGCTCAGAGAATAGTCAAGAGCGTCTAACACAAATGACCTGGTTGGCCAGCGACGGCGTTTTTACCTACTGGGAGGCAGAGTTGTATGAACAACACCGGCGATTTCGCTATGCTTTTCAGATTCGAAGTGGGGCAGAGGAAATGTATTACACGGAAGATGGCCTTAGCCGCACAGCATCTCAGGGAAGCTGGTTAAGCGGGTATTTTAACTGGCCCTATCTTTATGACTCTCAGCGTATCCAGGTACCTTCCTGGGTACGTGATGCAGTCTTCTACGAGATCTTTCCAGATCGATTCGCCATTGACAACCCTGAAAACAGCCACCCAAGGGCAAGAGATTGGCCTGGCAAGCCGGAATGGTTTAACTTCTGGGGCGGTGACCTTACGGGCATCCGGCAACATTTACCCTATCTACAAGAACTGGGCATCAATGCCCTCTGGCTAACACCGATCTTTGAGTCAGCTTCTAACCATAAGTACGACGTTAATGACTATACGAAAATTGATTCATCCTTTGGGACTGAAGAGACCTTCAAGGAGTTGCTTGATGCGTGCCATGCTCGTGGCATACGGATGGTGCTTGACGCTGTGTATAACCACTGCGGCACAGGCTTTTTCGCGTGGTGCGATGTGGTCGAGAAAGGTGAAACTTCACAGTATGTCGATTGGTTCCATGTACATGAATTTCCACCTGACCGGAGCAAGCGCAATTACCGCATGTTCGGCCACCATGGGCATATGCCCAAATTGAATACGCACCATCCAGAGGTGCAACGTTACCTGATCGATGCGGCTGCAAAATGGACACGGATGGGCGTCGATGGCTGGCGTCTGGACGTGGCAGGTGAGGTCGATCCAAGCCTGTGGCGAGCATTCCGCCACGAGATGCGCGCTCTCAACCCTGACATTTATATTGTTGGAGAGATTGCACACGAAGCCGCTCGCTGGACAATGGGCGATCAATTTGATGGCGTGCAGCACTACCCACTCTATCGCGCTATCCTCAATTACTTTGCCGCGGGCGAGCAGTTATTTGCATTCGGTGGCTTAGGACCGTCGGCACAGTGGGACACCACTACCTTTGACAGACGCCTGGGACATATCCGCAGTTGGTATCCCACACCTGTCCTATCAGCTTTGCTGACACCGCTTTCGACGCATGATACGCCACGCTTCCTGACATTGTGTGGAGGCGACAAACGCAAAGAGCTTCTCGCAGCCACATTTCTCCTTACTTATACCGGAGTGCCTATGCTCTATTACGGCGACGAGATAGGTATGGAGGGTGGTCCTGATCCAGACAACCGGCGTCCCATGGTGTGGGAGCAAGAGCAACAGGATCAGGAGATGCTTGCACACTACCGCCGCTTAATCGCTTTGCGCAAGGAACTTGCTCCATTAAGAGCGGCTGGCGTCTGGGCATGCCTGACACACGACGAGAGTGGCATCTACGCCTATCTTCGCGGAGAATTAAGCATGAATGGCGCTTCTCCCAGCAACGATGTCGTGCTGGTAGTTCTCAATAACAGTCCTAGAACTCAACAAATACAGGTCCCCTTACACGCAAAAGGACGTGGTGAGCAATCTTGTTGGGCTGATGGAACGTTGGTCAAGGATGAATTAGGGAAGCAGGTCTATACCGTGAAGCAGAATGCGATTACATTGGATCTAGCTCCATATCAGGGTGCGGTGATTACTAAGAACTTGTGAATTAGCAGGGCAAACGTAGTTGGTCGTCCTACTGAGCGACATCGAAACCTGATCATCATGAAACGGATTGGAAACGCTTTTTCTGGTATACTTTTACTGTTATAAGATTTTGTGGTGTTCAGGTTACCTGTCTTCTGAAAGATTGAGATAAGTTGATGTCGCGACCGCTGCCTACACTAGAATACGGGGAAAAAGATACTACGATCTCCGAAGGTGTGTGGAGTGCGCCTTACCGGCGGCTAACACTGGGACTCACTCTAATTATGTTAGGGCCAGCGTTCGAGACACTCTCTGTAGCGACTATTCTCCCTAAGATCGTTGCAAACCTTGGCGGATTGAGTTTGTATGGCTGGTCATTCAGCGCCTATATGCTGGCTACACTCGTAGGGCTCATCCTGGCAGGTGATGAAGCCGCCCAACGCGGGCCTGCCATCCCTTTCATTTGTGGCGTGACGCTGTTCGCCACTGGCCTTGCCCTGGCAGGCACTGCATCCTCAATGATCACATTCGTCATTAGCAGGGGTGTTCAAGGATTTGGCGCTGGTATTATTGCTTCAGTTGTTCTTGTCTGCGTTGGACGTGGATATCCAGAACAGTTGAAGCCCCGCATGGTGGCAGTGCTTTCGAGCGCCTGGGTAGTGCCAGGACTGATCGGTCCGGCACTTGCAGGGCTCGTCGCTGAATTTGTTGGTTGGCGCTGGGTCTTTCTGGGCCTGGTTCCTATAGTTCCTCTGGCAACAGGCATGGTGTTCCCTGTCTTGAGAAAACTCACTCCTTCTTTGAAGAAAACCAGATCACTGGACTTTCATCGTCTCTTAGCCACAGCCGGTCTGGTAGCTGGAGCAGGAATGACCTTGACAGGTTTACAAGTGCAATCTATTCCTATTGCACTTGTGCTGATTCTTCCCAATTCGCGGTCAAAATACAATCATCGCAGGTATAGCTCTCACCGCTGCTACGTTGACCTGGGCGGCAGGTTCATGGTTGCAGGCGCACCTGGCTCCTCACCAGGGACGCCGTCTACTTGTAATGTTAGGTTTGCTCGTAGTTGCCCTTGGTCTGGCAGGCATCGCAAGTGTACTCATCCCCGGCATCCCGGCAATAGTAGCGATATTGGCATGGGGAGTTGGTGGACTTGGTATGGGCCTGGCTTACTCTACGCTTAGCCTCGTTGTCCTGGAAACAGCTTCCACTGATCAGATGGGTTCTGCATCAGCATCGATGGAGCTTTCTTCTGTACTCGGAACGGCGCTTGGTACTGGTCTGGGAGGAGTGATCATCGCGCTTACAGCAAGTTCGGGCCGCTCACCGAGCTGGGGAATCACTATAATAGATGTACTCGTCATTGTTGTTACTGGTCTGGCTATGTTGACTGCCGTTAGATTACCAGGTAGACCGCCTCAAACTCCATCATAGGCCAGGATGTACCCCAGAACTGTTTAGCGCTTGACCCCTTGCGGCTTTATAGGCTATAGTTTTGAAATAAAGCTGAGGCCACAGTTATTTTGCAGGTGAGGTGTATGTCAAGAGAACGAACGAGCAGTATCCACTTTGGATTGGTAATCCACAATCACCAGCCAGTCGGTAATTTTCCCTGGGTCTTTCAACAGGTTTACGAGGAATCCTATCTCCCTATGATCGAGGCATTGGAACAACACCCCAAAGTGCGCCTCTCACTTCACTATACAGGTTCGCTTCTCGATTGGTTTGAAGAGGCTCATCCAGAGTTCCTGGAACGTATAGCGGCGTTGGTTCGACTGAATCAGATTGAGCTAGTCAGCGGCGGCTACTACGAACCCATTCTCCCCTCTATACCTGATGACGACAAAATCGCGCAGATTCGCCGCCTCACTGAGCGCCTCAACCGGGATTTTGGTGCGAATGCGAGCGGGATGTGGATCGCGGAACGAGTCTGGGAACCAGGTCTGCCACGCCTGATACGAGATGCAGGCATTGAATGGACGATCCTCGATGACGTTCATTTTAAGAACGTGGGGCTGGAAGACAAGGATCTTTACGGATACTATGCCACTGAGGATCAGAGCAGTGCGTTGAAGGTTTACGCCACCAGTAAGAAATTGCGATATACCATTCCCTGGCGTCCCGCAGCAGAAACTATTGAGGCCCTGCGTTCTCTCGCAACGCCTGGTGGGAAACGTATGATAGTGATGGGTGATGATGGTGAGAAGTTTGGCAGTTGGCCTGACACGAGTGACTATTGTTGGGGTCCAGCAGAACAAGGGGGTTGGGTAGATGAATTTTTCACGGCGCTTGAAGAGAATAGCGACTGGCTGCATATGACACCATTGGGAGAGTATGCTCGCAATTATCCCGCGCTAGGCCGTATTTACATCCCTACTTCATCGTATATCGAAATGACCGAGTGGGCCTTGCCACCACAGAAAGCGTATGTGTTTGGAAAACTTCTGCATCAATTAGAGGAAGAGCATCGTGACAACATCCTCCAATTCATGCGCGGCGGTTTCTGGCGGAACTTTCTGGTGCGCTATCCAGAAGTCAACAACCAGCATAAAAAAATGTTGCGCGTCCATGACGCTGTTTATGCTGCGGGCGCAACAGAGGAAACTGGAGTGGTACAGTTGTGGAAAGCACAGGCTAATGATACCTACTGGCACGGGTTATTTGGTGGCATTTATATGAGTCATGTACGATCTGCTATCTACCATCACCTGATCAAAGCCGAGAATGCCGCCGACCGGGCACGGTATGGGGCTGGTCCCTGGCAGCGCTACGAGTTCACCGACTTCGACAGGGACAGCCAGAATGAATTGCTGATCGAAAGCGATCAGCAGAACCTTTATATTGATCCGCAGCGTGGCGGTACACTTTTTGAATGGGACTTGCGACGCAGTATGCATAATCTGCTTTCGGTCATGTCACGCTACGATGAGGGGTATCACCAGACGCTGCGCAACTATGAACAGGAGCGACGCCGGCGCGAAGCCATTTTAGCACAGAATATTGCAGACCAGGCAGTCGGGAGAGAGAGGACACAACCAGCCTCTCCTCATACTTCAGTGCGAATGAAGGAACCAAATCTTGATCGATACCTTGTCGTCGACCGCTATCGTCGCCATAGCCTGATCGATCACTTCCTTCCTGCAAGCACTACGCTGTTAGATTTTGCGCAGCTCTATTTTGAGGAAATGGGCAATTTTGTTGAACTTCCCTACGACACTGAGGTCCAGCAAGATAGCAACGGTGTAAGGGTCACGCTTTCACGCTTTGGACACGTGCGGCGACCAGGTGCATTGGGGCCACTAGCGGTGTATCTGAGCAAGACGCTCTTCGTACCTTTTGGAGAAGAGAAAGTCGTAGTTCGTTATGTGATCGAAAACAGAGGACAAACACGGCTGCAAACGCGCTTTGCCAGCGAATGGAATATGCACCTGCTTGGCGGAGGTGGTAACGACCAGGCATATTACCGTGTTGAAGGTCTCGAATTGGACAACGAGCGCTTTGACGGTACAGGCGAGGTAACCCAGGTACGCAGTTTCCATATCGGAAATTCCTGGATTCAGCAGGATATGGGCTTTTCTTTAAGTGAGGCGGCAACGCTGTGGCGTTTCTCAATCGAGACGGTGACGGGTTCCGAGGCAGGTTTTGAACGCACCCACCAGGGTAGTTGCTTGACGTTACTCTGGCCCCTGGTTCTAGAGGCCGATGAGCGTTGGAGCGTAGAGATTCGTTGTGAAGGGCATAGCGTGGCGGGAGCAAACGCAGATTCATCTTCTTATTGACGCTTGGAGGTGACGGAGCGCAAAGGCGATTTCTGTTTTGAGCGTCAGGTGTGTCCCCTCCAAGATGATCTTGGGACAGAGTTTGGATGACATATCTCTTCTTTAATACATCTAGAATTACCCTTTAACGCTTCCCCCCGTGAGACCCGAGATCAGGTAACGCTGAGCCCAGAAGAAGATGATAAGCACAGGAATAGTTGTCAACACGGCTGCAGCAGTCAGGTATTGCCATTCGATGTTAAACGGGTTGACATAGCGTTGTATGCCAACTGGCAAGGTCCAAGCATCATTGCTCGACAAGAAGGTAAAAGCCATCATAAACTCGTTCCACGAGGTCATGAAGTTGAAAAAGCCAACGACGGCTACACCTGGAATGGTAAGTGGCAGAACAATGCGCCAGAATGTCCGAAACGGACCTAACCCGTCCACGCGGGCCGCTTCATCCAAATCTTTGGGAACAGCATCAAAGAAATTTTTCAACATCCAGACGCTGAATGGGAGTGCGGTAGTTGCATACGCAATTACCAGGCCAAAGATATTATTCAGAAGGCCAAGCTGTGCGAACAAGATATAAAGTGGAACAATCAAGAGCACGCCTGGAAACATCTGTGTAATCAGGAATGAGAGCAAGATGCCCTGTTTCCCAAGAAAATCCCAGCGCGAGATTGCATAGGCAGCGGGAGCAGAAAGCCCTAACCCGACAAGCGTTGTGAGCAAAGCAATCGTAAGGCTATTTTTCAACCAGATCAGAAAATCAGCAGTACCACCTGGAATTGAGCTATTTGTTAGTACAAACTGATAGTTACTCAGAGTGGGATTGGACGGGATAAGTTGGGTAGAGAACACGTCCGACACAGGCTTGAACGAAGTCGATATGAGCACGAGCAGAGGAAAGATACACACGATCACAGTGATGATCATGATCACATGCGCCCAAACAGAATCAGTCGTCCTTCTAAATTGTCGCCGTCTTTGCGCTTTCCTGGCACTAACTACGGTCTTCCTGGTAATTCCTTCTACAGTATCAGGCAATTGACCTACACTGCTGATATTTTCTGCCATACATTTATCCTTTCAGCTAGTAGACCGTCTCGGTGGAACGCAACATACGTGAGTAGATAATTGTAAAAACCAGCAGGATGACCAGGATGATCATTCCGTAGGCTCCGCCCAGCCCAAATCTTTGTGCCCCCGTGAATGACTGTGTCCACGCAAACGTAAACAGTGTTTGCGAACGGTTGAACGGGCCTCCTCCAGTGATCAGGAAGATGACGGAAAAGACATTGAACGTCCAGATGATGTCAATCAAGGTAACCAGGAATGCGATCGGTCGGAGCATGGGCAATGTCACGTAGCGGAACGATTGCCAGCTACTTGCCCCATCTATGGCCGATGCCTCGTATAACTCGGCGGGGATGCTCTGGAGACCACCAAGCAGGGTAACGGTCATAAAGGGTATACCCAACCAGATGTTGACAATAATGACCGAAGTGAGCGCCCAGGCGGGATCTGAAAGCCACGGAACGGGCGGCAAACCAAGGTGCGTAAGCGTGGTATCAATGTAGCCGCCCTGCGAATTGAAAAGAAACAACCACGCGAAGGCAGCCACGAACTGTGGCATAGCCCAGGGCACCATCAATAAAGTGCGGTAAATAGCGCGGAAACGCATCTTCCGGTTCAGTACAAGGGCAAGTCCCAGGCCGATAAGGAAGTGGAAGACTGCATTCGCTACAATCCAGATCAAGGTCTGCCAAAGGACATGCTGTTCATCAGAACCTGGGACAAACCACCCGCCTATGATATGGACGTAGTTTCGTAGACCCACAAACTGATACGTGGCTGGATAAGAGATTGTACCAATCTGGGTCGCAATATTCGTCTGATCAGCATTGGTGAAGCTGAGCAGGAGTCCTCTAATCAGGGGATAGTACACGATGATAGCCATAGCGAGGATGAGAGGAGCTAGCCAAAGATAGGCACGACCTGCCATTTTAAGCTTCCGAATTCTCTCCCGCCTGTTCTGCACTGCAGAAGCTGATGGAGCTGGCGTCTTGGCAACTACTGCCATAGGGTGCTTACCTCCTATCGACCAGTTTGATTGAAAATACAATAAGAGGGCCTTTTATCAAGTGTACACTATACTACGGAAACATGTATACGTGTAGCGAATTTATATACACTAACGGGCTGTGGTAGAAAGGATTCTGACCACAGCCATCGGTCATGAATAAGGGCCGAACAGCCACAGCGCTAGCTCGTACCCAGCAACGTCTGCCACTTAGCTGCAACTGCATTCAGGGCATCCGTAGGAGTCTTCGCTCCTGCCAGTGCAGCCTGGACATTTGGATCAAAATCGGTAAACAACTGACCCCCTTGAGGGATAATCGGCCTGTTAACCGCTATTGATTTGACCGCGTAGTAGCCAGCAATCACCTGATTAGCAGAGACCGTGGGGTCCTGATATACAGATGCACGTGTTGGCAGCGTGCCGTTAGCCTTGGCAATAGCGATCTGGCTGGCTGACGAGCTCATGAACGAGATGAACTTGTAGGCTTCAGCAGGATGTTTCGTACCAGCGTAGATGACATAGGACTGTCCGCCTACCGGTGAGCCGGTTACACCTGTTGGTCCATTAGGAATGGCGGCAATTCCCAGGTTCGTTTTGTCGGTGAACGCTGAGCCGGTCAGAATGTCTGCTGCCTGCCAGGGTCCCTGGAAGATCATAGCGGTTGTACCGCTCTTGAAATCGTTGGTCATATTGTTATAGCCGTTTGCGAAGTCAACCTTGGCAGGCATCACTTTGTCCTGATTCTGCAATTTGAGCAGGAAGCTCAGGCCAGCAATTGACCCCGGACTGTTGACTATAATTTTGCCGCTGGGGTCAATCATGCCACCACCGAACGCGTAGAGGAACGGTAGAGCGAAGTATGATGCGCCAGACGTCTCAAAAGCATACTTCGCCACTTTGGATTGCTGGATTTTCAGCGCATCGGATTCAAAGTCGGCCATGGTTGCGGGTGGGGTGGTAATCCCGGCTTTTGCAAGCAGCGCCTTATTGTACATGAGCGCCAGGAAGTCGGTCACCTGCGGCAGACCATAGAGATGCCCATTGTACTTGTCATAGCTGAGTGGCGCGGACAGGTAGTCAGACAGGTCGCTTTGCGAGACCATGCTGTCGATTGGGAGCAGGTATCTCAACGAAGCGAATTGTGTAACCCAACCAACATCGGAGCGGAGTACATCTGGAGCTGTGTTTGACTGCGCTGCCGTCGAGAACTTCGACTGCGTCTGGCCAAACGGCACATATTGTGCGTTTACTTTGATGTTCGGGTTTTGCTGCTGGAACTGCTGGATGAGCTGTTGAATAACCGGAGTTTCTCCCGTGTCTTCAGTGTACCAATAAGTGATGGTAACGGGGCCAGCGGCGGGAGTGGTGCCGCTGGTGCTGCTACTTCCGCCACATGCGGCGAGGAGCAGCATCAATAGCGTTCCCAGGCTAGCAAGGATCAGAAACGGGCGTTTCTGTTTCATAAGGTATTCCTCCAAATAAGTAGATGATAGGGGCGGTAGATGTTCCACCCGAACTTTCTGCGAGCACCGTCAATGGTAACTCAGCATGTACGGAATAACCAAGCCTTAGGATGAGTTGAGAATTGACTACTATAACTCCTGTGCTTCAAAGGTCAACAAGAGTTAGTAAGGGTTGGAAGTAAGAGTTTATGTCCTGGTCACCTCCTATAAACTTACAAATGGCTTGCAGAGTCTCAGTTGCTGAGTTTAGAAGCAATTGCTTTTGCGTGCCGGGTTATGTGATCACATGAACTCTGGAAAAGTGTAGCTCCTTAATCCATTGTAAGGCCACTTTTAATTATATACTATAGTGGTATGTAGCATTGCATATCCTTAAGCAAAAGGATTTCAATCAATGAAGCGAGTGCTGGCTCTCCAATTTTGCTGGGATGATCCACCAGGATACCTGGGTGAAATTATGCAAGAGCATAACATTTTCTATGAGGTTGTCGAGGCCGATAAGAATCCCGTACCTGATCTCACAGAGTTTGATGCTATCCTTGCTATGGGCGGACCCCAGCACGTTGGCGATCATGAAATGTATCCATACCTGGTTGGGGTAGAGTCTGCGATTCGTAAAGCAGTTGAAGAGGATATCCCCTACCTTGGACTTTGCCTGGGAGGTCAGTTGCTGGCGCACGCGTTGAGAGCGCCCGTCAAACGACATTCTATGACTCCGATTGGTTTCTATCAAGTGCAACTTACAGAAGAGGGAAAAGCTGATGCTCTCTTCCGCGGCTTACCTGGTTACCAGCAAGTGTTTCACTGGCACGAAGATACCTTTGACATCCCGAAAGAAGCTGCCCAACTGGCTACCAACGCACAGACAGAAAATCAGGCTTTTCGTTATGGGCGCCATGCGTATGGAACGCAATTTCACATCGAAGTGACTCCCGGTATGCTCGATGTCTGGTTGCACTTTCCCGAGTACAGGCAGGAACTAGTCAATACACTAGGAGAAAGTGCGGTGGACAAGTTTGTGAGTGAGAGCGCCAGGCTCTACCCTCTCTATCGTCAACATACGCGCATCATGTTTGAGAATTTCTTGAGAATCGGGGGATTGATCGCCTGATATGAGAGATAATCAACCCTGGCAAGGGCGGCAAGCAATCCCAGCGAGGGCGGCGCAAGCGCCCCTACGCGTCATTGCAAGAGCCTGGTCAACCGCTCACCGAGCAACGTTTCTAAGTATGGAGTGACACCCCAGTATTTTTTAAGATCGAGGTATTCCTGAATATACCTGGCTCTGTCCCTTTGTGTTCGCCTGACAGCGCGGATCATCAGGTTCTTATCGGTATGCTCAGGTAATACAAACTCGACTACATCGGTCTTGTAGCCCATAATGCGCAGGACGAGCGCCCGAAATGTGTCAGTAAGAATATCTGACAGGCGCTGCTTGAGAATGCCATCATGAATGACTGGGGTGAAAGGCTTCACCCCGCGCAACTGTTGATTAAGATGGTGATGACAACACGGGGCACACATGATCAGGCGTGATTGAGACACAACGCCCTGGAATAGCGCCTCGTCGGTCGCAGTATCACAGGCATGCAGCGCCAACACGATGCCGGGCGGCTCCTGCGGCACGTAATCGATAATGGCTGATTTTTGGAAGCATGCCTGTGAAAATCCTAGCTGTTCGCTCTGTCGATTGTCTTTTTGTATTAAGGTCGCATTAGTGTCAATACCTGTCAAATGAGCCGGGATTCCACGTACATTGTTCAAGTAGTGGTACGCCGCAAATGCCAGATAAGCAGACCCACAGCCGCAGTCGAGGATGTTAACAGGTGTTTTATCAAAACGTTCAAGTTCGCCTGTATGCTCAAGCAGCTTGAGAAACTCATTGATCTGAGAAAACTTCCCCTGCATGCTGGGTCGAACTCTTCCCTGGCCATCCATGATGCCAGTTGCTTGCAAAAATGAGTCGGGTTTATCCGCCGGTATGAGCAGTTTCTTGCTGAGATCGTGGGCAAGCTGTGGTTCGCGGCTGGCCATCTTAGCTTTGTCCCAGTGAAGGATGGCTTTTCCCTTATTGGTGATCTGCACCCGCAGGTCTTCCGTTGTCGATCGCAAGATGATCGAGTTGAAAGGCAGAGCCAGTATCTCATCAAGTTTATGACTGGCTTCGGAACCACGATAGTTCTTAGTAATGTCTTGTTTCTGGTTGAAATAGGAGAATTGCAGGAAACGCTCATTTTTGATCAGCACCGGGCGCACGATCACCTGTCGCCAGGGCATGATGGCGTCTCGAGCCTGGCCTTTCATTGTTAAGCGCACGAATACTTGCTCATCCAGTACCATGCTTTTTACCTGGTCTTTGTATTCCACAGCCATACTCACAGGCCCGTCCATAGGTACTTCATTGTGGTCGCTCTGCCTTGAACCCTCAAAGAATAACACTTTACTTTACTATCAGCACCGGACAGGTAGCTTTCTCAATTAAGGCATGGCTGACACTGCCCATGATTGCTCCTCGAAGCGTGCTGAGGCCACGTGTGCCCATGACGATGATATCGGCCTTAATTTCACTGGCGACCCGTAAAATTCCATCCTCGACCCGGCTATCCACGGCTACACGGCCCGTAACTGTCACATCAGGTGAAGTGACGAGGTTTGTGATTTCTGCTACGGCATGGTCCACGATCTCCCGGGCAAGCACAAGTTCTTCATCGTCCGACTCATTGTTTAAAGGCCGTACCTCATGCAGATGTTGCCCCGGCTCTTGAACAGATGGACTCCCCTGAGCGACGGGCGGTACGCGCAGGTGAACATAGACAACGGTTACTTCCGCCTGCTGACGGCGATCCGCCACCTGGGCGCTGAAGCGTACAGCTCGCTCAGCATTTTCTGAACCATCGGTTGGAACTAGCACATGGTGAATCACAGGCAGGACTCCTTTCTTTCCTAGATGGGTACCCTCGTAGGCACTGCTATTTGTGAGGCTCCGGCTTGGCCTGGAACACATCACCTGAGCATAGTCTATCTCAACTTGCTGGTCAGCGTCCAGACGGTGTATTACAAAATCGGTACACTCGTCGAAAAACTATACCATTTGAGATTTTTTTTACGTTTTTCTCTTTTCTTTTTCTCTATGTTTCTGCTATACTTGCACACACACACATATTCTCATCTGATTCTAATTAAGTTCAGGCGGATGAGCATGTAACATATGTTATTATCATGATATATAACATATGTAGATGATCCCAAAAACGTTTGATCGCAAGGAGCAATCGACATCGATGTCGCAAACTAGATCAGGTCGGCTTAATCATCGTAGAGGTGCTTCTCATGAGTACCCACATGAAAGCATGAGGTCTTTGCGGTCACCCCTGCTAGACGGCGCAATCTCAGAAGATCGTTTACCTTTCAAGATTGTGGGCTATAGTATTTCCTGTGAGAGACATCCACAACGAAATGAAGACAGCTTTCTCATAGAACAGCGAAGTGGTTTAATGGCAGTTTTCGATGGGGTGGGAGGAAGCGCTGCCGGGGAAATTGCATCGCAGGAGGCAAAACGTGCGACACTTCAAGGTTGGAAAGGTGCGCTGGGACAAATCCACAAAGGACGCAATGTACGACGTTTCCTTGAAAATTGCGATAGTGTCGATTTTTGCACGCTACTGCAACATCTCATTGAACATGCTGACGAAACGATACGCACTGAGGGCGTAAGGGAGGCTGGTACGGATGATCTTGCCACAACTGTGGCAATCGCGGCTCTGTGCCACCATCCTGGGAAAAATGAGTTCAGTATGGTCTACGCGCATGTCGGCGATAGTAGAGTGTACTTACTGAAAAAGGATGAATCCCTCAAACGTTTGACCATTGATGACGGCCTTCTGGGCAAGCTAGTAGAAAACGAGATGGTCAACGAGGATGATGCCCGCCGCATCGACCAGGCACTCCATGCAGAAGAACTTACGGATGCAGAACTAAGCTACTTTCGGCTCCGTGGAGGGATTACCCAAGCCTTAGGTGGCCCGCTCCCTCCAGAAATCCATATCGACCAGGTTCCTATCTCCATTAGTGACCGTGTTCTTCTCTGTACTGACGGTATTCACGATAACCTTACAGATCTCGAGATTGAAGAAATCTTGAGAAAAGCGCCTCGTGACGCCGCTGCAAGACTACTCGTTGAATATGCCCTCCTGCGTTCACGTGAAGAACGCCAGACTACTATACGAGCAAAACCCGATGACATGACCGCGATTGTGTTGACACGCCGCTACTAAGAGCAAGCGCAGCAGGCAGGCCAAAAGTACCAGTCAATTTCGTGTTTGCGCTCGTTTATTTGATTCGTGTGCTACACTTGCACATGAGTAATATTTTTCTGTTGAGGGAAGTTCCTGGTTTCTTACGGAGGAGTTGTGCGTATCAACCAGAAATTCTGGTATATTTTAAGTTTTGTCTTGATTGTCCTGCTTTCTGCGTGTGGAGCTGGGCGAAGCAGCCACATAACACAAGTACAACCATTCACAGCCGATAGCCTGAACATCGCACAACACCCTACTCAAACAGCATCAATAGCGATACCGCGACAGGTAGCAACACCAACATCCACCACCCATACTTATCCTGCAGGCGCACCACCCACTACTATTCCTGGTTCAGGCACGGGCCCTGCTCCTTACGGTCCACCACCACCGCTTACGGCGGAAGAGATTCAACTGACCCAGCAGTTGTTTACCTTGATCAATCATGATAGGGCCATCCGTGGGTTATACCCTTTCACCTGGAACGCCACGCTGGCAGGAGGTGCGCGGCTGCACAGTTGGAACATGGTTCACTGTGGTTTCAGTCATACCTGTCCCGATGGATTAAATCAATGTGTACGCATTGCCAATGAAGGTTTCGCCGGCTTTACGGATTGTGGAGAGAACATCGGGCTGGCAGGGCCATCCTCGCCCCCGTGGAATAATGTATATGCAGTGCAAGAGAGCATGATGAATGAGGGGCCAGGAGGCTGGCATTTCATACACCTGACCAGTACCACGCTCCATCGCATTGGTGTGGGTATCTACGTTGATGCCTACGGCTGGGTCTGGTTCACTGAGGACATAGTGAGTTAAGGTGGTACCGCCGGTACTAGCAGATCTTGTTATCCCTTCATCATATAGCCCACGCCGCGGATGGTCTGGATCAGGCGCGGCGCGCTGGGTGAGGCTTCCAGCTTCTCGCGTAAATAGCGGATGTAGACCTCGATGATATTGGTTTCCCCCAGAAAATCATAGCCCCACACCTGGTTGAGAATGGTGTGCCGATCCAGGACCTCCCCGGCATGCCGCATCAACAGATGCAGCAGCTTGTACTCGGTGAGCGTCAGCTCGACCAGCTGCCCGGCACGCGTGACTTCGTGGGTGGCTGCGTTGAGCTGGACGTCGCCCACCTGCAGCAGCCCCGCCTGCTCCGCGCTGCTGCGTTGCTGCAGCCGGCGCAGCAGGGCACGCAGCCGCGCCACCAGTTCCTCGAAATCAAAGGGTTTGGTCAAGTAATCATCGGCACCCGTATTCAAGCCAGCCACGCGGCTGCCGACCTCGCCCTTGGCGGTGAGCAACAAGATGGGCAGTTCGCGCGTAGTGGGATTGCTGCGCAGGCGCCGGCACACTTCCAGCCCGTCCAGGTCGGGCAGCATCCAGTCCAGGATGATCGCGACCGGCTGGCGGCGTTGCGCCGCCGCAATGCCCTCCTCCCCTGTCGCAGCGGCTTCGACCTCAAAGCCCTCGTACTTGAGTCCTAAGCTGATCAGCTCGATGAGATGCGCTTCATCGTCGATCACCAGCACCCGCGCGGCGGGCTGGTTGCTGGCCTGGGTCGGTTCCTGAGCCTCGTAAGCCATCGGCGTCCTCCTCCTCGTGATCCGGTTCGTGGTGCGGATCACGCCCTCCATTATAGCATACCTACCCCGTCACCAGGCAGGGGTCAAGGGCGCGCCCGCTCTGCTGCACCCGCGCGCCCACCTGCTGCGCGGAGACCGCACGGTGAGCTTAAGATTGGCTGAGCCGCCCGCCGCCTGTTCTCAGCTTGAGCGCCTCGGTATTCATGTAGATTAGAATTCGCTTAGAGATTGATTTTTCTAGCTATACACTGGCTAAAAGCCTTGCACTTTCGCCGCCCAGCGGGTACGCTAGGAATAGCACAGCACCACACCACCCGGCGTGGCTGCCGAGCAGAAAGGAGAGGGATTGATGGCAAGCCACACCCGGCCAGCACTACCAGCAGGGTCAGCAGCAGAGCTGTCTGACGGCCTGCTGGCGCGGCAAAGCCTGCAGGGCAATGAGCGCGCCTTTGAGAGCCTGCTGCAACGCTACCAGCCAGCGCTGTTCACCTTGATCTTCCACCTGCTGCGCGATTATGACCAGGCCTGCGACATCCTACAACAGGTGGCGCTGCAATTGTACGTCTCGCTGCCCACCCTCGATACGCACCGGCCGCTGAAAAGTTGGTTATTGCAGGTGGCGCGCAACCGCTGCCTGGATGAACTGCGCCGCAAGCGCGTGGTGCGCTTCTCGGAAGTGGAGACACTGAGCGAGGAAGAGGAGAGTGACGTGTTGACGGTGCTGCCCGATCCGCACCCGCTGCCAGACGAGCTGGTCGAGCGCCGGGAGCTCCAACAACGGTTGCTGCAAGCCATCAGGGCCTTACCACCCAAATTTCGCGCGGTAGTGTACTTACGCTATACGGCGCAACTGACATTTCCGGAGATTGGCCAGGCGCTGGGCATGCCGGAGGCCACCGCGAAAACCTATTTTTCGCGTGCCAAGCCCTTACTGCGGGCATCACTGGCGTCGTAATCTCCTGACAGGGCGTTCCTTATCAGACAAGCGATAGTTCATGCCGCAACGCTTGATGCCAATAGGAGCGTGCTAGTGTGGATGCGGTGGGGAGACAGAACGCGCATCTTTTTTCCTTCCCGGTCATGATAAGGTTGCGGAATCGGCTGTCCTGTTGCTAGAATATGGTAGTATCCCTGATTTTCTTGACAGGCACGGGTACGCACCTGGAGGCAAAATCCTCGTAAGGCCCTTGAAACATGGCTAAACCTTAGTAAAGCCCAAGGCTCAGAGGTGAAACTGAAGGCAAACATTGACGCTGCGAATGAGCAATCAACAAATGGCCGAGCTTATCACATTGGCCCACGATGCTATTATCGTCCGTACCCCAGCAAGCACCATCATCTCCTGGAACCAGGGTGCGGAGCGCCTCTACGGGTGGACAGAGCAGGAAGCTGCCGGTCAAGTATCCCACCAGTTACTTCAGACCGTCTTTCCCCACTCTCGTGAGGTAAACAATAACCTGCTTGCATTGTATGGGCAGTGGGAGGGGCAGCTCACGCATACACGGCGAGACGGAACACAGGTGATTGTAGAAAGCCGCCAGGTGCTCGTGCGCGATGAATCAGGCCAGCCCACCGCGATTCTAGAGATCAATCGTGACATCACTGAACGCGAACACATGCAGCACGAACGAGAAGAGGCACGCGCAAATGAGCTGGCCTTGCGCGAAACCAACCAACGCATGGATGAGCTCCTGGGCATCATCAGCCATGAACTCAGGACACCGCTGACCACGATCAAGGGGAATGTCCAGTTGGCCAAGCTCCGACTGCGAAGTAGCCTGCGCGAACTACCAGCCGATGGTGACGACTTACAGAGCAGGTTGGAAGAGATCCAAACCATGCTCGAACGTGCGGAACGGCAGGTGGATGTCCAGAACCGGCTGGTCAGCGACTTGCTGGATATCTCGCGACTCCAGGCAGAGAAGCTCGAGTTGCGCCTGGCGCCCTGTGACCTGGCAAGCATCGTGCGTGAGACGGTTGCCGACCAGCGCAGCGCGACGCCCACACGCCCCCTGCATGTCGAGCTAGCAGAGGCAGAGACGGCTCCGGTCCTGGCTGATGCGGAACGAATTGGGCAGGTTCTCAGCAACTACCTGAGTAACGCCCTGAAATACTCGCCCGTTGAGTGTGAGGTGGAGGTGCAACTGAAGAAGGAGGGGAAGATGGTGCGCGTCTCGGTGCGCGATGGGGGACCGGGACTCACCCCCTCCGAACAGGAGCGCATTTGGGAGCAGTTTTACCAGGTGCAGGGGATCAAGAGACAGCAGGGTTTCAGTGTGGGATTGGGTCTGGGACTGCATATCTGCCGAGCCATTGTCGAGCAACACCAGGGCACAGTCGGCGTTGCGAGTACGAAAGGAGAGGGATCGACGTTCTGGTTTACCCTTCCCCTAGCAGAGGAGGATCACACGGAAGAAAACGTGAGTTGAGGGAGGTGGAGTGTTCGTTCTTCTCCCCATACTCCCCTGAGCCTTTAGCTATGACGTTTTTGTAGACATGACCCATGAGGATGGAGGAATGGCGATGGTCCCCGACGACAATTTCACCCCACATGGTTATCTTGATAATCCCTATCACTCGTGGAAACTTAACCCCAGTGGTGTGCTGCGTTCACTCGCGCCCCTGGGCATGGGTTGGCATGTCCCCAACCTTGGCAGCTACGTGCATAACCAGTTTCAATATACCGCTCATCTCTCTATCGGTTTAAAGATCCGCGACCTTGTTCTTGTCACTCCCGCAGACTTTCGTCGCCACAAATGCGCTATCAACAGCCAACTCCATACCAAAAATCGTTTTGAATATACCTGTTTTGTTCCTAAGTTTGGCTTAACGCTCACCGCTCACTATTTTCTTGTGCATGAACACGCCCTGGGCTGTCAGCTCTCGCTTGCAACGACCTTCGAGACACCTCTCATCGTCACCTGTTTTCTGATCCACCAGCATACGCACAATCCGCACACCAGCCGTCTCTGGGAGCATGGTCTGTATGCGCTTCAAGATCGCGAAGGTGGGTACGGGGTGTTAGGTTTAGCCAGCGAGGGTGATGTTTTCATCCACGGGGCGCGTGCGGCAGATGGAACTGCCTGCACCTGGGATGAAATGGGCCTGGTTGTCTCGCTCGAAGATGTATCCGCCTGGGCACATGGCCTACCGGTTGCACGCCCAAACATCACCCAGAATGAACCGGAAACAAGCTGGCAGGTGCGCGCCGTAGCCTTACCCTGCCTGGTGACGCTAGGGGAGCCATCTTCGTCCAGCACTGCCCTCAACATTGTTTTAGCACGAGGTGTCTCACAGGATCAGGCTCGTCAGCACTGGGTCGAAGGTATCGAAGCGATGGTTCATGTAGAGGCCGAACACCAGGCTGCAGATGAAAAGTTCTGGAACCGCGCCCCACAACTCTCCGGCGATTGGCCCGCACATTGGCGGCGTGGCTTTGTCTATGATCTTGAAACGCTGCGCATGATCATACGTTCCCCTGCGGGTATCATTCATCACCCTTTCGATGGCATGCAAATACAGGCTCCGCGCGAGGTCCTGGCAGAAGCGGCCATGGATGTCCTGTTCCTCAGTTACGCCGATCCCGAGCTGGCTGCCGACGTCATCCTGGGGCATTTCGAATCGGCCCAGCACCCGAACCTTCCCTGCTTGCGCGAGGACGGCAGTTATAATATGGTCGCCGATGATGGGCAGATCTGCGGCACCGCTCCCGAATGGGGCTTCCCCATCTGGTGTTGCGACCAGCTCTTTCGCAAGACGGGAGATTTAGACTGGCTGGGTCGTCTCTATCCCGGTGCAGCGGCGTATCTACGCTGGTGGCTGCACCATCGCCGCGATGCCGAAGGCTGGCTCGTTTACGCCTGTTCCTGGGAAAGTGGACAGGATGTCTCCAGTCGCTTTGGGCCGCAGCAAACCGGCGGCACGATTATTCAGCACGTGCGTCCTGTGGACTTGCAGGCGAGTATGGCCCAGGGCGCGGAAATCCTCGCACGCTGGGCGAACATCCTCGCACCGGCCATGAAAGAAAAGCAGCTGGAGGACCCCGCGCGGGCGGATTATGCAGCCGAAGCCGTGTTCTGGCAGAGCGTTGCCAGCGAGTTTAGTGTGAAGACCCGGCTGATGTGGCGCGATGGCTGGTTCCGCGATTATGACTCTGTGACCGGAGAGTGGTCAACACAGCAGGACGCCATGCACCTTGCCCCGATCTTTTGTGGCATCTCAGGTTGGGGGCGCGTGGAACAGTTGCGCTCATTGCTGGTACAACCGCCCTCACACAGCCACGGCTGGGCACCGCTCTCCTGGCCGCCCGTCGTCATGACACTGGTCGGCGCGGCCTCCGCTGCGCACATGCCCCTCGATGCTGCAGAGCTAGCGTATCGCTTCATCGACGCTTCCTACCGCAGCACAGATAGTCGTGAACTGGATGAGCACGGTGGTTTGCCCGGCGTCACACGCGAGTATCGCCAGGCTGTGACGGCGGGGAAATGGGGCGCCATCGACTATGTCAACGCGGGAATCGAAGGGTACGGCTGGGGTGCTCTGAGTATACACCTGATCATGCGCTACCTCCTGGGGCTTTGGGAGGAAGAGGCCGATAAGATTACCATCGCTCCTGCGCTGCCTCAAGCACTACAGCGTATTGGAGCCACCTATCGTGTTGCACCAGTGCCGTGGGGAAACTATGTGTTAGGGATCGAATGCACGGTACGGAATGCCAAAGGCTATACTGTACGGGTACACTGCGCGAGGCGTGGCATGGAGAAAGCTGCTGAAGACGTTGAGAAAGGCGAGCTACAACAGCCTGGAACAGCGCAGAGATGTGAATGGGAGGGAACGTGGGGGGAGGGACGAACACTTCTGCTCCCCCAGCTAATAACCACATAAGGATAGTATTATGTCAA
>JBKPAZ010000203.1:0-5584 GCA_046726655.1 Chloroflexota bacterium | reverse complement strand
GTATTCACGATAATAATCCATTGACATAGGCTAAACTCCAGGCGCAAGGGGTAGACTAAATATTTGCAGCGCTTTGTACAGGCCCTGCACCAGCGTATCGATGTCTTCTCGTACAGTATACACGTAGAAGCTGGCGCGTGCGGTTGCAGCCAGGCCGAAGCGTTCCATCAGTGGCTGCGCGCAATGATGTCCGGCACGAATGGCGACACCTACTTCTTGATCGAGGATAGACGCCAGGTCATGCGGATGAATATCAGCTAAGGTAAAGGACGCCACACCACCGCGCTTCGTGACTTCTGGTCCATAGATCGTCAATCCTGGGATAGCTTGCAACTGCTCTAAAGCATAGGTTGTAATTTCTTGCTCGTGCCGGAGCACATGCTCCATACCGAGCCCATTGAGATAATCGACCGCTGCCCCCAGGCCAATCGCCTCTGCTATGGCAGGCGTTCCGGCCTCGAATTTCCAGGGCAGGTCGTCCCAGGTGGATTCGCGCAATCCGACCTTGCGGATCATGCTGCCGCCTCCCATGAACGGAGGCATGGCTTCCAGCAGGTCGCGCTTGCCATACAGGACACCAATGCCGGTGGGTCCGAGCATCTTGTGCGAGCTGAAACACAGGAAATCGACATCGAGGGCCTGCACGTTGACGGGTAAGTGAGGAACGCTTTGTGCTGCGTCGAGCAATACAATGGCTCCGGCCGCGTGAGCGAGGGCGATCATGTGCTGAGCAGGATTGATCGTCCCCAACACGTTGGACATGTGTGTAAAGGCCACGAGTTTCGGCTGCTGCTGTAAGAGTTGTTCATAAACATCGAGGTTTAACAGTCCCTCACCGGTGACAGGCACAAATTCCAGCCGGGCGCCCGTGCGCTGAGCAAGCAGTTGCCAGGGGACGAGATTGCTATGATGCTCCATTTCTGTCAGCACGATCAGGTCACCGGCGGCAATGTTTGTATTACCCCAACTGTAGGCGACGAGATTGATGCCCTCGGTGGTGTTGCGCGTAAAGATGACCTGCTTGCTGTGGCGAGCATTGATCAAGCGAGCCGCCTTGACACGAGCCTTTTCCATCTTTGCCGTTGCTTCTTCGCTGATCTCGTAGACTCCACGATGGACATTGGCATGATACGTCTCGTAATAGGTACTCATGGCCTCGATCACGGCACGAGGTTTCTGTGAACTTGACGCGCTGTCGAGATAGACCAGTGGCTTGCCATGTACCTGGCGCGACAGGATTGGGAAGTCTTTGCGTATGTCTGCTGCTGTGCGTGCAGCAGCGTTTGTTGCTTCTGTGTGTTGCATTGTCGTCACCTTGAGCGGCAAGGAGGCTCTGGCATGCATGGGGAGGATTTGCCGCGTGCGCAGCACTCCCTTCTCGCCTATACTCTCTTGCCCAAGAAACACTTCCCCTTGCGGGGAGCCGTTCTTAAGGTGAGGGAACGGCCTAGCCTCGCCCGTAAGGGCTGCGTGACGCACCCAGTTTTCAAGTCCTGGCATGTGACCGATGGACAGAAGCCACCACATCCACATGCCCCCGGCTGTTACTGTTAGCAGCGGGGTACTTGACGGGTACGCTATCGGAACTGAGACTCCCTACGGCTCGAGCCGAGGGGTTCTGCTGTCGTTCCAACTCTCACTACCCATCGGTTGTGCCTCGTTGGGGACCAACAGAAGTTCAAGCCGACGCGCTCTGGCACAGAAGATGTCTATGCTTCGAAGGAGACCCCTTCTCTTTCGCACGTTCGTGGTACTCTTCTCGCGGCTTACGCCCATCTCCAGGCGCTCCAAGGTGAAACCCTGGCGAGAGAGTGAGAGCAAACATATGCATGTGATCGGGAAACTCGTGTTATTACCCGTGGTACCTCGCTCCCACGGAACCCGCAAACACTGTTGAGTTGTCACACGTACCACCCATCTCTTCTTTTCTAGAGAAGAAAAAGCGGATATGTTTCATCACCACCTGTGATGATGGTTCACTCGGGGACCCGCTCTTGCATCCCCCGGATGCGCGGCCCCGAACCCCGTCAGGGGGCTGCGCCCCCTGTACCCCCTAGCTGCTCAATTAATACTCGGTGAGTATGATCTCTTCGTCTACGGGTTTGCTGTCAAGCGAGACGGCATATTCGTCGACGCCTTCGACTTCCCAGCGTTCCTGGGCGTCAACCCACGTGTCGGCTTCGGTTTCGTAAGAACCGCTCATGCGGCGTAC
This sequence comes from Chloroflexota bacterium, assembly GCA_046726655.1. GTDB lineage: Bacteria > Chloroflexota > Ktedonobacteria > Ktedonobacterales > Ktedonobacteraceae > DATMNR01. The sequence goes on along the minus strand of JBKPAZ010000203.1, from coordinate 3,372 downwards.
GATGCTCCGGCGCAGGCGCGTGCGCAGGTTCTCTAATGGGATGCGTTGCAGCACCGGCTCAAAAAAGCCTTGCACGATGATACGCTCCGCTTCTTCGCGAGCTATGCCTCGTACCATGAGGTAGAAGAGTTGCTCTTCGTCGATCTGCCCTGTTGTAGCGCCGTGACTGGCGCTGACCTCGTTGGCCCCAATCTCAAGGCTGGGGATTGATTCCGCACGACACTTCTTGCTGAGAAGCAGTGTGTGATCCGAAAGGAAGGAAGCTGTTTGCTGCGCCTTTGGCTGCACGCGAATCATGCCGATAAACTCTACGCGGGACTCGTCAGTGAGCACACCTTTCACCAGTGTCTCGGCGTTGGTAGCTACGGCAGCATGGTTCGATAGGGTGTTGATCGAATAACGCTGGTCATGGTCGGTGAAGAAGACACCCACCAGTTCGCCTGCGCTGCCATTGCCGCTCAGGCCAACGCCAATGTCGGAGAGCATTACTTTACTACCAAGGTCAGCCAGCACCCAGGTGGTGCTGCCATCCTTTTCATGCACAGCGTTCTTATTGGTGATGTTCCAGACGTTGGGGCCGAGGTCTTGCATGTTGCTGAACTCGACATGGGCCGCATGCTTAACATATACCTCGACAACGCCATCCAGCAACGAGGGTTGATCGCCATCGAAAGCCGAGTTGTGCTCCTCTACGTAGCGCACGCTGCTCTGCTCGTCCGCGACAATCAGCGTATGCGCGAATGTGGCCGATGCAGGGGCATCAATCCAGACCTGGGTCAGAATGGGGTCTTCGATCTCTACCCCTTTGGGAATGTAGAGGAAGACGCCTCCGCTCCAGAAAGCGGCGTGCAGGGCTGTGTACTTCGTGCTGTTTACGGGTACGCAGGTCGTCATGAAGTACTGCTGAACCAGTTCGGGGTAGTCGCGCACGGCGGTATCCAGGTCGGTCAGGATCACACCCTGGCGCTTCAGTTCCTCTTCGAGCTCGATGCGCACGACAGAGGCATTGCGCTGCACGACAAGACCGGAACGTTGATCGACCAGCGCCTCTTGCAAGGACTGCTCGATAGGAGCGGGCAACGTCCCGTTGCCGTTGGAGGGAACATAGGGACTAAGTTGCTGGAACTTGAAATTTGAGAACATGCGCAGCGTACCCAGGTCTCCACGACGACCAAGCGGGGTCGGCATGCTCTCGTAGACATCCCAGGCTTGCAGGCGCTTTTGTAGCATCCAATCAGGCTCTCCCTTTTGGCGCGAAAGTTCTTCTACCGCGCTGCGAGAAAACCCGGTTATGACGGCATCAAGCATTGACGGTCACCCCATTCTCCTCGTCAGAGGGTTTGAGCCATTCGTAACCCTTGTCTTCGAGTTCCAGGGCCAGCTCTTTACCACCCGACTTGACGATGCGACCATCGTACATGACATGCACAAAGTCGGGGGTGATGTAGTTTAATATGCGCTGGTAGTGCGTGATGAGCAGAATACCTAGCTGGGGACCCCTCAAGGCATTGACGCTATCGGCTACGATCTTGAGCGCATCAATATCCAGGCCGGAATCTGTCTCGTCCATCAGCGAGATTTCTGGCTCGAGCAGGGCCATCTGGAGAATCTCGGCGCGTTTCTTCTCGCCACCTGAGAAACCATCGTTGATGGAGCGGTTAATGAAGCTGTTGTCTACTTTGAGCAGGCGCATCTTCTCCTGGAGCAGCTTGCGGAACTCGCCGGGGGGGATGCTCTTGCGTTTGGCCATCTTACCCGTTGGATTCTCGCCTTCTTCCAGGGACTTGTTACCTTCGCGGATCGCCTCGAGGGAGCGGCGCAGGAAATTTGCTACGCTCACGCCCGGAATAGACATGGGGTACTGGAATGCAAGGAAGAGGCGCATGCGGGCGCGCCGATCGGGAGAATATTCCAGGATATTCTCTCCCTTGAACCAGATTTCGCCCTCGGTCACCTCGTACTTGGGGTTGCCCATGATGACATTTGCGAGGGTGCTTTTACCGGAGCCATTTGGCCCCATGAGGGCATGGACTTCGCCCTGTTTAACGACGAGGTCAACGCCACGTAGAATCGGCTTGCCTTCGATATTTGCGTGAAGGTTTTTGATAATCAGTTCTGATTCCATATACTAGAACATGTCCTATCTTTTTTATGTTAGTTGCTATAGATTAGTTTGTGGCTGAGTGGGCCACACGAATATCTGAGAGAGCAATGAATTTGGCCGGGGCGTCTTGTACACGATCGGGTGTGTCGGTGAGTTCTGCCAATGTCGTCGTATCGATTGTACGAGCTACCGCGTCCCGCACCTTGGCCCACAGGAATTGGATCCTGCACGAATCCAGAAAGCCGCAGATCTCGGTCATCTCGCCTTCCGTGGCGCAGATCATGGGAGCAATGGGGCCCTCCAGCACGCGCAGGACCTCGCCCATGGTAATCTCTGTTGGAGGGCGGCTCAGCCGGTAGCCGCCGTGCGCGCCACGTGTGCTCACAATCAGGGGTGGATCCGCTTCTCTCAGCAGCTTTGCCAGTTGCTCGAGGTACGCCAGCGGCAGCATTTCCGCCTGCGCGATCTCGGTGAGTGAGCGGGGCCGTTCACCGTAATGACGAGCGAGATCGACCATAATCCGCACGCCATATTCGCCTTTTGTAGATACCTGTAACCACATGGTCGTCTGCCTTTCTCAATGTCGTCAAACATCTTCGATTGCGGTGAACACCTCCGCACACCGCACGGAGATCGCTCCGTGTGTGGCCCGAGCCGGGCAAGGAACCTGTTGGTTCAGTCCAAGTTCCAAAACCTGAGATGAACGCTCAGGGTGGCGCTGTTACGCTGCCTTTTGACAGTCCAACGGCTTGTAGGTCTCGTGCGAGTGCTGAATCACCCGACTTCTACTGAGTGCGCTACGCTCAGGTACGTTCACGGTGAACGTACAAGATTTGCTCCTACTACTGTTTGCAACAGGCCTATCTTTTCGAGAACTGCTGCCCACTCCTTCTCGTCTATAGTGCAGCCTGCACGCCATAGGATATCGCGCAGAGCCAAATTAATCCGACCTATTCACTAGGATATATTTTAGCACTTTGGGGAAAGAGCGTCAATGTTTTGTTCCCGCTCTGATGTTTTGATAGAGGGATTTGAACATAGTATTGCTGAGATAAGCCATCGAAAAGATCAAAACTACATATCATACGAAAGGACCAAAACTACATACGAAAGTATTTTCAGCGGCTTACAGCACCCTAAAAAGCGCAATAAAAATGAGCTTTAACGGCGATAAAGACCACTCTTCTAGAAGTTATTGTCAAGTAGAGCGGCTTCTGTGGTCAGCATTTAGACTATTCTACTTACTCATAATTACCGAGATGCCCTTT
>JBKPAZ010000202.1:0-8611 GCA_046726655.1 Chloroflexota bacterium | reverse complement strand
ATCTGGATGAGTATTGCGATATCGGGGGAGCCAGCTAGTCCGAACACGGTAAGTAGCGATTGATTGATGATCGCTTCCCCACTCCAGAGGAAGGTAAAGACAGCTAAAGGCACCAGTAGCCCGACGATCCATTTGATCAAGAGCGCACGGGTATCGCGCGCCGGAACAAGCGTTTGAGCTATTGCCACGTTCGCATCACCTCGCTTCTAATTGAACATATTTCAAAACCAAAGCTTACTGGTGTCCATTAGACCTTCTCAGGCGTCTGCTGACCAAGGAGACCAGAAGGTCGAAATACTAATATAAGAATGAGAACCACAAAAATAATGGCCTCGTGCCAAGCCGCACCACCATGTGGCAGACCAAAGCCTCCATTGTTAGAGTCTGGGATGAGAGTGGAAAGCGCTTCGATCACACCTATCAGTACCCCCCCAAGCATAGCACCAACCAGGTTGCCAATACCTCCAAGTACCGCTGCAGTAAAAGCAAAGAGACCAAGTGTAAAACCAAGATAGAAAATTGTACTGCCGAATTGCAAGCCGTAGATTAATCCAGCCGCTCCCGCAAGGCCAGCACCGATGAAGAAGGTAATTGCAATAATGCGGTTCACGTTTACACCCATCAGAGCAGCCGCTTCGCGGTCCTGTGCCACGGCACGCATCGCACGTCCGGTACGTGTTCTGGTAACCAGCCACTGCAGGCCAACCATCAATACAAGCGCCACTACGATCACGAGTATATTGATACTCGTGATAATAATTGGCCCAATATGATAGAAAATCTGGGGAAAAATTTGCGGAAACGAGACGAAGGTGATGCCTTTCCAGAGCTTTCCAATATCCTCCAGGATTAGCGAGACGCCAATAGCTGATATCAGCGGAGCAAGACGTGGAGCATTGCGCAGGGGACGATACGCGACGCGTTCAATCACCACTCCTAGCACAGCGCACACCGCCATTGCGCCAAGCAAGGTAATAAGCAGCACACCCACCAATGCGAATCCCGTAGGTGCTGTCGACGAGGTAGTAATGCCAAACGCAGCGAAAATACTAACACACACAAAGGTGCCGATCATGAAGATGTCACCATGAGCAAAGTTAATCAACTCAATGATACCGTAGACCATTGTGTATCCCAGAGCTATGAGCGCATAGATTGCCCCGGTGGTGACCCCAATGACTAAGATTTGCAAAAACAAAGTCATAGTGTGCGGCTTCTCCTTCCTATTTGTTCAGTGTCAAATACTATCATACACTACCATGAGACCGTATAACAAGCAGGGGAGTAGACCATCGACAAGAGTGTATCGATTACTCCCCTGCTCATTTACGAGCTAGCTAGCACAACTATTCAACTCATATCACAACCTATGCCAGGACAGCGCACCATTTGTGATGATCACGGGATCGTCACCGCTGCTTCGGGATTCCAGCCAGGGGTGCTTACGGGTACGTTGGGCGGATTCATACCAACCTTATAGATCGTGATGACCTTGTTGGTGGTGTCCCCATTCGCATCGAAGGATTGGTGCCCCAGGACCCCAGTAAAGGAAATGCCCTGGATCGCGGCAATGACCGCCGTACGGAACGTTGCGCCCCCTGCCGTATCACTCGAATTCTGCGGCGTGTGCGCCCCATTGGCCAGCGCGGTTTTGATTGCCTGGATCAGGATGTTCATACTGTCATAGGCTGCCGCGCTGTAGGCGCCAAAGTTGCTCGCCCCGTAGGCAGTATCGTACTGCTGGATGAAACTTGCAGCCCCCGGCGCTTTCGCCACATCTACGGTTGCAACGGTGCCATAGGCCGGGCCACCTTTGCCCAGAGCAACCGTGCTGGCAAAGTCGCTGGTTACAATGCCATCACCCCCGGCCAATGGGGTAGTTTGCAGCCCAGACACTTGCAGCATCTGCTGCCGGATCAAGTCGCCTCCAGTAGAGTTCAGACCGCCAAAGTAGAGCACATCCGGACTCTTGGTGGCAATCTGCGTGAGCAGTGACACATAGGAGGTGGTCGAGCCTGGCTCGCTACTACGACCGAGCACCGTTCCACCAAGCGTATTCCACTCGCCTATGAAGGCGTTGGCAATACCAATACCGTAGGTCTCCGCATCGTCAATGACGTAGACCTTCTTGTAGCTCAACGTCTTGTAGAGGTAGTCCGCCCCTGCTGGCCCCTGGTGGTCGTCCGTCGTCGCGATACGGAAGTAGTTGACCTTGTTAGTCGGCCGTAGAGTCGGCAGCAAATCGTTTTTCCCATTGCAGCCAGATGCAGCCGTATCTTTAGTCAGGCAGGGATTGGTGTTGGCCGGGCTAATCTGAGCTACGGGAGCCTGGTTGGAAATCGGCATCTCTGCCTTCGCCACACTACTGTTAAACGGTCCAACTATACCTGCTACCTCTGCATCGGATGCCAGTGCTGTGACATTCGCCGCTCCCACAGTCGGATCGTGGATTCCACTGGGGCCTACGTCGTCTTTAGGGACAAACAGCAGAGTATAACCCGGGATCGTGTGATTTGCGTTGGCCTGATCCACCGCAAGATGGGCGCCATTCTCGGCTGGCTTGCCGCTAGTTGCGTCCTTGCCAGACGTCGGTAGCTCGGTAGCAACTTTGATGGTAGTCGAACCAGTAACAGTAGGTGCAGTGCTACTTCCTCCACTAGTTGTGCCTGAACCACAGGCAGCGAGAATTGCCAATAACAAGGGAATCCCCAATGTCAAGGCAAAAATACGTGACCAACTTTTCTTCATAAGGTAGATAGCCTCCTTCAGCAATACCAAATTTCTACAATATCATGAGATTCCTGAGGACTAAGCCAGATGTTTACAGAACAGCTTACCCTCTCTAGGAATACTACGTCTTTTCCCTGGTAAATCTCACTGATTTCGAAGTGTATTGCTCAGTTTGGACCCCGCTCGAGATAAATATGATTATGCCAGTGAAACGGCGCCTCTACAGCGGGGCTATATATACAATAATGGATGCGCAAATTATACGCACCCATTCCTGCGCTGTCAATAGAATTCGAACTTAAATTAGGCCAGGGGGGATTTCACCAGAAAATTCGATAGGTGAAGGAATGAAAAAAACTTACGCCTGCGATATCTGCACAAATGGACCTTCCTGCGGCGCGGGGTGCGTGAGCGGGCCTTGTACGAAATTATCAATTGAGGAGACGAAACGCGTGTCGTCAGGGGACCATGCCAATGCGAAGATTGGTGAGTCCAGGTAAAAGGTGAAATTGCGCTGGGTATACGCATCCCAGCCTACCACGACTCCACAGAGATCGCCGCAATAGACCTGCGTGACTGCCGCGATGCGTTTCCCATTGTGCGACCAGGCAACAACGAAGATGAGGTCAGGGAGTACCCCCTTGGTAGGATTCAGTTGTGCAGCTCGCACATTGTACCCGTTATACGTATACAAAACATCACCAGTCACCGCATCCCATACCTGCACCGTTTTGTCCCACGAACCGGAAGCGATGTGCTTCCCATCAGGCGACCAGGAAACCGAGCTTACCGTGTCGGTATGACCACGGTAGGTATACCTATGATTTCCGGTCGTGGCATCCAGGATCTGGACGGTCTTGTCCGAAGCACCAGAGGCGATCCGTAGACTATCGGGCGACCACACGAGCGAGTTCACGCTCCCTCGATGACCGTGATAGACATACATCTGTTTGCCGGTTGCGACATCCCACATACGCACGGTGCCATCTTCAGAGCCTGAGCCAATGTTTTTTCCATCCGGTGACCACGCTACCGTGTTCACGGTGCCGGTATGCCCACGATAGATAGCGACATGCTCTCCGGTAAGAGCATCCCATACCTGTACCGTTTTATCGCTAGCACCTGAGACAACGCGATTACTGTCTGGTGACCAGGCCACAGCTTGCACCCCGGCAGTATGACCACGGTAAATAAACGGTTGGGAATGAGCGGCGGGGTTGACAGCCCAAATCCGCGCCGTCTGATCTAATGAGCCCGACGCAATGTACTTGCCGTTTGGCGACCAGGCTACTGACGTTACACGATCGGTATGTCCACGATAGGTGTAAAGTACACTCCCTTGAGGACGAGGGGTAGGCATGGGCACTTTAGCTGACGATGAGGAAAGAGCTTGCGCACATCCTTCCAGACTCATGGTGATCAGTAATCCTGCCAGACCCCGGAGAACTTCACGGCGTGAGGGGCACCCCACGAGTGCCCCTGTTTGTTTACGCACCATCTGCGAATCCCTTTCTTGAAGATACGTGCTGAGCGACAATAAGGGAACAAGACTGGTATTGTAACTGTCAATGTTGCTTAATTCAGTTATATTCAAAAGGATAACATGCCAATCCTGTAACTGTCAATAGTTTTTAGCAAGTTACGATGGTCTGCTTTCCTTCTCAACCGTTGTATGAGAGAGAAGACATGAAGGAGGCCGAGCCAAATCCTTCCTGTAGGACTCTGTGGGAGCTTAGAGAGCAATGGATGCGATATGCCTTGATTTCGTCAATAGCGAGTTTCGCGATTTCCGTGGTCGGTGGGTAAGAGATGATCTCCAGCAGCCAGGCTGGTTGGAACAGTTTCTCGTCAAATGGGGACTACAGGTTGATCACCCACCCGATGCAGCGACACTGACTACTCTCGTTGCACTACGCACCCTTCTGCGCTCTATGATAGAGGCTCTGGTCGAAGGACAGATCGCAGACCACGATCTAGCAGCGCTCAATGCGGTTCTTCTCAAGATGCCTTTGAGTCGTCGTCTGGTGAAAGACACAAATGGATATCAATTGGAAATGGTGCCATTGAAGAAGGATTGGGACTGGGTGCAAGCAGAGATTGCGGCTTCATTCGCTCATGTCCTGGCTGATCACGATCCCAGACGTCTCAAAATATGTGCAAATACCAACTGCCGTGGGGTCTTTTATGATGAGAGTAAAAGTCGTACCAAGCTTTACTGTACACCTGATAAATGCGCTAACCTTTGGAAGGCACGCCGTTTCCGCGCTCGCCATAAAAATAATCTCTAGTAATTGCTCTCTCATAGCTAGAGGGCAATTTCAAGCGTAGGTGCAATAGCTACCTTGAAATTGCCCTGAACTTAAACCTACGCTTGCCGCAAATAGGTGTCAAAGAACGCATCGACACGCTGCATATATTCGCCTGGATCAACTGCGAATGATTGCGCATGCCCAGCATTTGGCACAATCCAATATTGCTTGGGAGCGCCCGCAGCCTGGTAGAGGGCCTGCATTCCAGGCAAAGGCGTAATATCGTCAGCATCCCCATTAATGAAAAAAATGGCGCTGCGGCCCGCAAGTTTGTTCACAGCATCGATGGGCCGCGCCTGTGTAATATCGACGCCATATACTTCTTCAACCAACTGTTGATCAGCTTCCCGTGATGCTTCGTCAGGAACATCCGCGAGGACTCGCGTCGCATCAACAGGGCAACTTTCCGCGACCAGAGCCAGAATATCGCTCGAACGCGATGCAGCCAGCACTGCGGCTGTCGCTCCCATCGAGAGCCCTAAGACGCCAATTTTACTGTACATCGTGTCTGGCAGACCATGCAGAAACGAAATTGCTGCCAGGATGTCTTCCGATTCCACCATCCCAAGCGTTGACGTCACTCCCTGGCTTCGCCCATAGCTCTGGAAATCGAAGAGCAGCACATTGTATCCGTGTTTATAAAGAAAGGCCGCTCGTTGCAGCATCGACAAACGATTGCCTGGAGTCCCATGCGTAAGGATAATCACGGGAGCCTGGGGTGTGATCAGCGCAAGCCATCCCGAGAGCAACTCGCCTCGCCAGTTGTAAAAAGTAACATCGGTCACTGGCAATTCATGCATATCGGCTGCCGCTGGAATCGACTGACCACGCCCGGGGTGAAGACCCGCTGTTAATTTGAATTGATTGGAGTTGATAGAATTGAGAGCACGATCTGGCACAGGATAGGTGCTTGTAGAAGTTCCCAATTGTGATGAGATCGGTACTGTTCCCGCAGTCCTTGGGGCATTCACAGCCTGCGAGCGCTCAGCTGAAGTATTAGTTGGCGCTAATAACACCCCATGCAACAGCCAACCTACACCTAAAGTAGTTACAAGTAACAAACCAAAGCCGAGTCGCCGAATAAATATAGTGAAATGCATCTACCCTCTCAACTATGCAGGAAGTTGCTTACCCAAGCAGCGCTGGTCTTTCCGCTTTTTGCCTGCTCAAAAAGAATAGACCTGCAGTACATTTGACAACCAAATAGTGTTTGTCGGTTCACAGGTAAATCGTTCCCTGTGGTAAAAGCACTAGCGTTCAACCGATCAAGTGCATACACCTTGCTCACCTCTCTCTTGCCTGAGTCTCTCAGGAGCGGGCGGAGCCGCTCGTCGGCAGCAAGAGAGCGACCCTGAAACGCGCGAAAGAGAGGTCATCCGACCTCGAAGCGTGAGCATTCCTCGCGCCGGAGCGCGTCTGCCGCAAGCTGGATATCCCTCCAACGAGGCCCTACCGCAGGGTAGGGAGAGTTGGAGCCAGAACCAGAACCCCTTAGCTTGAGCTATGGGAAGGTCTCAGAAAAACGTTCGTAAGCAGCCGCGACCTGTTTACGTGTGCTCTCTAAAGAGCCACTATTATCAATTACCTCATCAACGAGTGGTAGCCTATCAACGACCGGAGATTGAGCGCGAATACGCGCCCAGGCCTCTTCTGCGCTGAACTGGTTCCGGCCAACTAAACGCTCATACTCTTGTTCCTCCGAACAGACAACCATCCACTTACTCTGACAAAGCTTGCCCGAGCCGCCCTCCAACAGTTTCACAGCATCGATAACCACAATACCGGAAGGACTGACAGAAGCTAATTCGCGTGCCAAAGCCTGGCTGACTGCCGGGTGCGTAATCGCCTCGAGCCGGCGCATCGCTTCAGCATCCCGAAATACAATAGCTCCTAACGCTTTACGATCAATGTTGCCATCAGGAGCCAGGACTCCAGGACCAAACGCTTCAGCTACCTTGACCGCAATGGGCTGACCACCCTGGTAGAGCTTGTGGACGACTGCATCCGCGTCAATATATCGCTCAGCGCCTAACTCCAACAACATATGCCCGACAGCAGTCTTGCCACATGCAATATTGCCAGTAATTCCTATAATCCGAGGCATTAGTACGATGTCCTTCATATACCTAACACGAATTGATCGAAAAATCGTTTTTTGAGTATATCACAAAGGCACCTCTCCCTATTTGCTGTTGCCTTATCTGGGTGTGTGTACAATTGTTGTTCAAACGAGGTCCAAAAAAGCTTGACAAAGCTTGCCAATGACCGTATACTGCACGTATGAAGAACAAACGTCTGCTCACACCATCGGAAGCAGCTGCCGAATTAGGCATTTCCATCAGGACGCTCTACCGATGGGAAGAAGCGGACAAATTGCACACGGTTCGCACAGTCGGCAACCAGAGGCGTATTCCCATCGAGGAGATTTCCCGGCTGCGCAGGCAAGGCAAAGGGCAACCGGGGGCCGAGCGATGTGCGCTCTATGCGCGGGTTTCCAGCGTCAGGCAGGAGCAAGATGGCAACCTGGCCCGGCAAATGGAGCGCCTCAAGCAAGCGGCTGACGCACGAGGCTATGAGGTGGTTGCACAGCTCGCCGAGCAAGCGTCCTCCCTCAACGAGAAGCGCAAGGGCCTGAGAAAGCTGCTGACGTTGATCAAAGAGCAGGCGGTTGAGGTGATTTTGATCGAAGATCCTGATCGCCTCGTGCGCTTTGGGTTTAGCTGCCTGGAAGAGGCTTTTAGTTGGCAGGGGGTGCGGCTGGAGGTGCTCGACCCGCCCAAGCAACTTGAGCCGACAGAAGAATTGGTGCAGGATTTGCTCACCATCGTGACCGTGTTTGCAGGCAGACTCTACGGCCACCGGGCGAAAGGGGTCCGCAAGTTGGTGCAAACGGTCCTCAAGGAATGTGAAGCGGAACACGCGCATGGGACAAGCCAGCAGAACGACCAAGCTGCTCCTTGATCTGGATGACCGAGCCGAAGGAGGAGCCAATACGGCCAAGCGCGCCTATCTGGAAGAGACGGCCAAGCTCCTGGATGCAGCTCGTGCCTTCTACCTCGCCTTTTTCCTGGCGCATCCCGACAAGTTGACCGAGCGGGTGAGGCATTTCTCAGAGCAACTCCAACAGGAACGGGAACGACTGATTTCCCCCCATGAACTGTTGAGTTGGGCCGAGGCCCTCACCGTCGCAACAGCAGCCCATCCCTCTCCGTTGCCTTCTTACAACTTCAGCCAACAGTTCCCTGATTTCCCCTTCATCTATCGCCGTTCGGTGATCAAAGATGCCCTTGGCAAAGCGCGCTCCTACCTCTCGAATCTGACGAACTGGAACACATCAGGCAAGAAAAAGGGGCAACCTGGGAGCCCAGGAGCCAGCAATCATCCGACCCTCTATGACGAAGCGTTCTGCCTGGACCTGGACGCGACGGACCTGCGCCCCGGCCCACGCACCTGCTTCGTCCGCCTCAAGGTCTACACGGGAACCGAGTGGCAATGGCACCACTATCCCGTCAAACTGAGCCGGTACTTTGAAGCGCGGTGGCGTGATCCTGCCTGGGAATCCCAAAGCCCCA
>JBKPAZ010000201.1:0-13280 GCA_046726655.1 Chloroflexota bacterium | reverse complement strand
GAACTGCGGCTGCAACTCTAACGCTGCCCTTGCCTGCAAAACTGCGTACTGGCATGCCGGACTGCATCATTTCTATGATCTGCTGGTGCAGTTCTGCTTCTTCAGGCCCGCCCATCAAGATCAATTGGCCGCCGGCATCCTGAAAGAGCGTATCGGCCAGTTGAGCAAAACGTTCTGGCGCCCAGCGGCGAGCCGTACTATAGCCTCCACTACCAGGATGCATGGTAATGATCGGGCGTTCGATCATAGAGTGTTCAATCCTGGCGGGGCTTGCCCCCGTCAGGTCTGTTCCATGTATGAACTGTCTGGCTTGTTGGCGCTCCTCTTCGTTGATCGGTACGGTGAGGCATTTGTCACTCGTAGTCGAGCCTGCTGCTTTTGCTACAGAGAAGTTATAATCAGCTTCGTGCATGGCACCAAAGCCGTTGTCCTGGACACGTACATTGAGGAACCAGCCATGGCCGTTGTCTAAACCAACGCGCCATTTTGCTCCCGTGGCTCGCATGAGAATCTGGTGCTTCAAGCGACCGAAAAAGAGCGTAAGATGATGCAGCAGCAATACGGCGTCATAGTCACCATCGCGCAGGTTGTGCCAGAGTGGTCTAAGCCGGAGCAGGTTGCGAGGATTTTTGAGCAACTGCTGTGGGTAGTCAAAGAGGTATTTATCCAGCACAATCACGCGGTCAATGACTTCCCAACCATCGAGCAAACCAGCGGAGGCGGGAGTGACAAGCAGGTCAATACGCGCATGGGGATAGGTCTCACGCAGGGCACGTAGTGAAGGTGTAGCCAGAAGCAGGTCACCAATTGTTGCCAGTTTCACGACAAGTATATGGGCATCTGGTGGAAGAATAATTTGTCTCGTATGCATACGCGTTTGTCTTATGTTCCTGTTGACCATTCATAGTGTAGTAGCTTGCAATATTCCTGGAAGCCGATACGACGATACATGGCGATACTCATTTGTGTCGGCGAAAGGACGGCAACACGAAAGCCGTGCCTGCGTGCCTCGTGAAGTACATGAAGCGTCATCACTGCTCCGACTCCCTGACGCCTGGCCTCTGGGATAGTTGCGACACCAAAGATCCCGGCCACGCCTGCATGAAAGAGCAAAGAAGCAATAGCGACGGGCTTATTATGCAACCAGCCGATGTAGTGATGCCAGGGCATCCCATTGCTGAAGCCGGCATGGGCATACGAATCATAGTAGTTTTGCGCGGCCGTCTCTGATGAGCCGAAGCCTAGCACTTCAATGGTGCGTAATATCTTCAAGGTCTCCAGGTCCTCAATCTCTGTAACGATGAGTTCTTGATTTACATAGATATTCTCATTCAGTGCTTGCAGGTCAACTGCCATACCTGCTGTGCTCTCGCTATAGACAAAGCCGCGTGCCTCGAGCAGAGTCGCGAGATTCATGGGGCGGGTAGATGGGCCAATAGTCCATCCAAAATCTATATTGCGCGTTTTGAAGAATGCTAGCATTTCGTCGATTTTCGCATGAATATAGGTAGAATCGTCGCTGGCAAAACGGGAATGGAGTACAGCATTTGGGCCACGCGATCCTGTATAAATCCAGAGCAGTTCCGGAGTTTTGTGCTGTTCTCCCTCAGGTAGTCCATACCCCAAACGGGCCATTTCCTCGTTGAAATTGGATTCGATAGCCTCTTCTATTGCTGGACTTGCCAGCTGTTGTAGGATAATGCTCATTTCAGTTTTTCTCGTACGACCTCGAGAACTTGTGTCGGCAGGATATTTTTCATGCATTGTGTTGTAAAGAAACGGCAATCAGCGGTGTCCTTTGCATTGTAACATGGACTGCACCAAATATCACTACGCAGCACTGTTGCCAAAGGACTTACCGGGCCAGATTTTGCTGGATCTGTCGGGCCATGTATGGCGATGAGCGGCGTACCAACGGCTGCCGCGATGTGCATGGGACCACTATCGCCACTTATGACCAGGTCTGCTCGTTGCATGAGCGCGACAAGCTGGGGCAGGCTTGTTTTGCCCGCCAGATTGATGGCTTGCTCTTGCATACGGCACGATACGCTCTCAACAAAAGGTAAATCTGCGGGCGCTCCCGTTAATACAACTTGAGTGCCCTGCTCGCCAATCAGCTTATCGATCAATGTTGCCCAGTAGGCAATGGGCCAACGCTTGGACTGTCCATTATTTGAGCTAACGTGACAGGCTATCAAAAACTTCTCTGGCTCTATACCCTCCTGCATCAGCAGTTGCTCGAGTTGCTGGCGTGCCTGTGGATCAACGTACAGGCGCGGCGTGCGGTCTGCATAGCTGGTGGTTGCGCCAGCGGCTTTTGCCAGTTCCAGGCAGTAATCTACCTCGTGTTTGTGGTCGCCTGGATCCCAATGGCGTCCAGGTACATTATCGGTCATAAAGCCTGGATAGCTTTCGCGTCCGAATCCGACCCGCCGTTTCGCGCCGCTCAGCACTGCTATGACACCTGCCCAACGGCCAAAGACGCTTACTGCTATATCGTAATGACATGTGCGCAGACGACGCCACAGGTTATAAGCGTCTCGCCAGTTTTTCGTCTGGCTCAGAGCCTTCGGACGGCGCCAGATGTTTGGGTCGTAGGTGATGATTTCGGCAAGATCAGGGTCATGTAGAACAACTTTCGCGCTCGCAGGTACCGCAAGCAAGTCAATCTCTGCATCAGGATAAGAATGTCTTAGCGCGCGTACAACAGTCATTGAAAGCACGAGATCGCCGATAAGATCAAGACGAATCACCAGGATACGTCGTGGGTGTACTTCCTGTGGTGTCAGTGGAGGATTTCTCCTCCCCAATCTTCCCAGCCAGAGCAGGCCCCCGATAATACTCATCACGAGGTAGATACCTGTGCCCAGAATGCTCTTGCTTGTGCGTATGGTTGCCCTGTGCAGCTTTTGCCGCGAGTCTGGCGGCAGAGGATAGCCATAACTATCTAGTTTATGCTGTTGTTCGTATGTTTGTGACATTGATTATAGAGTAATATCGCATTTCAAATACGGTAACAGTTTATCAACTGCTGATAATACCTGCTGCTCTGTTATAAGACGCACACAGGGATGATCTGCTAATGCTTGTGGAGGGAAATCCAGGCGTCCACAAGGAATGGTTGGGCATGTTGGGCAACGGTGTGTGGATGCCAGCACGATATGTCGCTCGCGTATTCCCCAGGGGCCAAAAATGCGCGCATTGGTTGGTCCGAAAAGTCCCACCGTGGGCGTTCCCTGTGCGACTGCCAGGTGAAGCGGTCCGCTATCCACGCTTAAGACAAGTAGCGCTCTTGCCAGCAATGCACCCAGTTGGCCAATGGTCGCATCGGTCACCAGCACGGCGGGTGATTGCATGCGCCTGGCAATCTCCTCCAACATGGGTCGTTCATTTTTACTTCCCGTGAGCATAATACGCACTGGGGTGGCTATTGTCAATGATTTTGTGAGGGCGTCTGCGCATGCTGCCCATCCCTCTGTGCGCCAGAGTTTGACTGCTGCGCCACTACCTGGGTGAATCACAACCATAGAGACGCAGGTTTCGATGCCTTCGTTGTGCAGGCGGGTGGTGACCCATTTGTGTTCGTCATTTGTGGGGATGAAGTGGAGGGGGTAGCGTTCTGGTGTATAGGGTTCCTCAAGAGGTGGGTAGTCCAATGCTTGCAGGGCGGTGCTGGCAAGGCGCAGGCTGGAGACGGTGTTATGTTCAGGTGATTGAAATGGCAAAGTATGAGTAAGGAATGGCTTCCCAGGTTCAAGAGGGTAACCCACGCGACGCGGGATGCGTGCCAGGTAGAGAAGAGCAGCGCCCCACCAGAAATCGGGGCGTAGATTGATAGCTAAATCGAAATGTCCTCGCCGTAGTTGTTTCGCAGTGTTGAACAGCAGAATATATGGAGCCAGTGCTTTTTGCGCCGCGCGCTGGAAACCGGGGAACGGGCAAGTCAATATACGGTCGATATCTGGATGACGCGCGACAATCTCGCTCGACCATGGACCAACCATCATTGTAATATGCGCGCTGGGCGCTTGTTGTTTGAGCGCATGCAAGACAGGAGTGGTCATTACCAGGTCGCCAAGGTGATCCGGGCGTACCAGCAAAATGTGCGGCGTCGCTGAAAGGCTTTTGGTTATCGATTGCGCCGCTTTTCGTGCACTTGGCGCGCCAATCAGCCGTACCACCTGCAGCATCATGGTGCGGAGGAAACGTTTCAAGGTGCAACCTTTTAAATTCAGCAATTCATTGCGCCCTGCGACGAGGATCGCCTTCCCAGGCGGGCGCAATGATGCACTTTAACTTTCATGTGGACATCGGAACATCCACCGGGGGCCGATCAATCGGCCCCTACAGATGCCCGTATGATGTTGTTAATCTGCATAATCTGGTCCCTACAAGCCAGGTGTTATGCCTTTTTCTCAGAGCTGAGAATAGTGTTGATGGTTGTGCCGCAGACGGAACACTGACCCTTGAGTGCAGGTTTGCCATTCTTCATGGTGACCCTCTGCGGATCCTTCATCTCTCTCTTTGTTTTGCATTTGACACAGTAATACTGATCAGCCATAGTGAAGTTGCCTCCTTACATTTGCTCTAAGACTCTAAAAAACACTTACAATCCCTTCATCGGGATGTATTGCACGCGACAGGTACACTTCATATCCCTGTGTTTGCAGTTGTTCCTGCACCCTTTGAGCCCGGGTGAGTTCAGGAAACGGCGCGAATAGCGTCGGCCCTGTTCCAGAAAGGCGCACAAACAAAGCGCCGGCTTGTAACAAGGCGGCCCTCGCATGGGCTACTTCTGGATAGGTTTCCAGCACACTACACTCAAAACAATTATGCAGGTCTTCTATCTCAGGCGTCTGCCCTACATTCAATGCCGTACTAACTGCTCGAGTATGGGTACCATCAGTGTAATCACTGGAGCGCAGATTACGAAAAACTGCCGCTGTTGATACGCTGATTGCCGGTTTAAGTAAGAGTAACCAGCGCATTGACCTTGGCCAGTAGTGGGCAAGAGCGGTCACTCGTTCGCCCTGTCCCTCGCAAAGCGCAAGGCCTCCGGTCAGAAAAAATGGGACATCTGAACCCAATGCGGTTGCCATATCGAGCAACTCTGACGGAGATAGCTGCAGTTGCCACCACTGCTGCAATGCAAGCAAGACAGCAGCAGCGTCACTACTTCCACCTCCTAATCCGGCCGCCATCGGGATACGTTTGTGCAGTTCGATCAAAACTCCTTGCCTGATTGCGAGACGTTGGCGCACCATGTGCGCAGCGCGCGCAGCCAGGTTTTCGTCATTGCGTAGCTCAGGCTTTGCACACACAAGCTTTACCCGGTTATCCTCAACAGCAGTAAGGCAGATAGTATCGTAGAGATCAACGGTCTGCATTACAGTCGCCAGGTCATGATATCCATCAGCCCGTCGCCCCAGGACATCGAGTGTTAGATTGATCTTTGCATACGCTCGAACAAAGCAAACGTCGCCAGAAGTTTGTACTCGCTGTGCGTGACTCATGCGTGCATTGTGCATACAAATGAGATACTTGTCAAGCTTACAGAGGAAAATTGAGATCAATAGCCCATAATTACTGTATCTTGAGCAGGTGTTCTTGTTTATGCTATACTCTGGTTCATACAGGTGGGTTGCTCTACATCCCTTTTTTCCTGTATTGCTCTTCATTCGTCTTGTGGTAGGTTGCATGGAAATTACGGTCGCTTATTTTCACTCATTGCTTCATCCCGATGTTGTAAAACGAGATTTTGATCAGATTCGTTCGGCAGGGGCAGGAAGTATTGTCTATGCTATACATGAACAGGAGGAACAACGCTGCTCCAGAGACCTGGAACGCGGCCTGTGCCAGGCGCAGGATGCGGGACTGAAGGTTCACTTGAGCCTTGGGCGTTATGGGAATCTCTTTGCCGGGCCGTCGCTTGTGCCGAGCTGGTATACATTTCGCCACCCGCAATCACGAGTGATGGATCGCCATGGACGCCACCATGAAATCTCCTGCTTTAATCATCAATCGTTTCGTCACTGGCTTTTCAAAGAAATTGAGCGTTACCTTACGAAGTACCCCATTAATGGGATTCTGATTGATGAGCCGCGTAGCCTCGATGTAACCTGTTTCTGCTCAGTGTGCCGGGCACTCTGCCCCGACGTGACAGACCTGGAGCGTTTCCGGCGGCGCTCCATGATCGATTTTCTTGGTGAGATATGTGCCTGCGTCAAACGAGTTGATGCACACATTAAAACGACGGTGGTCTTACTTCCGCAGGACCTTTCACAGGTTGAGGACCTGGCGCAGCTTCCACACCTGGATACGATTGGCTGCCACCTTTTCTGGAATTTGCTCAATGATGAAGTTACAATGGTAGAAACGTGGGGGCGTAATATCGTCGAGACAACTCGCCTGCATGGAAAACGTAGTCAGCTCTGGTTACAAAATTTCAACCTTGATGAAAACAGCGAAAAGGATCTTGAGCCAGCTTTTTGCCAGTTGCTAAGCGTCGAGCCCGATGGACTGGGATGCTATTACTACTGGCGCAATAACGTCAATCCAACCCGCGTTTGGGAGACGACGCGTGGGTTGTTACGACGCATACCGCGCCGCCAGTTGCACTGGCAAGTGACGGTGCCCGTCTAGCATAGAATAATCAAAGGCCAGGAGTGGGAACGCACGCGTTCCCACTCCTGGCCTTTGATTTACTGATCCATTTGCCTACATTTTGTTTGACAGGCCAGTCATAGTCTCCTTCTCTTCGTAATGAACCTTCTCCAATAGTTCCCTCAATGCCTTAATTTGTTTTTTCGTTGTGGCATCGGTACCGCTGGCGGTCAAAATCACTGCCTGTATACCCAAAGTCATGAGGGTATATGCATCGGCTTCGCTTAGATTGCTTTGTACGTTCAGAAGCGCGGGGAAACGCACCGCTTCGCGCACAGCGCGGTAGCGCAGTACATCTTCGATAGACATTGTGCTGATATTCTCAGACAGCGAGAAGTCCAGTTGTACTGCCGAGATATTGTCAAAAGTGGTTAGATTGCGAATGAAAATCGGGTACATATCCCCCGATTGCATCGGCACAGAGACGACTAGTTCGAGATCCTTGATTTGCAGTGCGAGTAGACGCGCCGGGGCTTCCAATGGCAATACAACGTAATTCACGCCTAGCTCTTTCAGATGCTCGAAGCTTTCGCGTTCCAGTTTCTCCCAGCCACCTGTAATGTGCAATCCGCAGACAACTTTTTCACCACTTGTTTGAGCAGCATCAATAGCATCCTTGAGTGTCTCAAGCGACGCAGCATCAGTGCCATCCCAGGTGAAAAGCAGACCATCGGCTCCAGATTTGATAGCCGATTCGGCACCTCCCGCATCAATATCGGGAAATTCGACAACGAGCGCCGCAGCTCGTGGTTTGATCAGCGGCTTATTTTTACCTACAAAACCAATGCCGCCGCTGCTCTGAGCGCGGCGTGCCTGTGTGAACATGTCAATCAACTTACCCATCTTATTCTGTTTCTCCTTATTGTTTCACTGAACATCTTGAAAGGGAAGCCAGTCCTGCATCTCATCTCTCTGATGTGCAGTGTATTGTGCGAGGCATGGTAGTAACGGAATCCCTTACGGGGTACCCTTTTGAGTGTATTATAGCACTTTTTGGAATAGGGCAGGGACAAGCCAGGCACCGTCATTCCTATTTGCTTGCTCTATGGTGTTGCATCGATTATAATGGCGTGGTCACTCACATCCAAGGTTCCTAATAGGGATATGGAGACTTGAAGACAGGCGGTAGTGTCCTATGTTGCAAGAAGTTATTGATGAGTATATTGCCTCGCTCTCATTGAAAGAGCAAGGGCGTAATGGAGCCAATTCGAACACGGTAGTGGCCTATCGTAATGACCTGAACCAGGCCTGCGCCTATCTTAAACGGCAGCAGATAGAGCACTGGCAGCTGGTCACTCATGAACATATCGCCGGTTATCTGCTGGAAATGCGAGAGGGCCAGGCATATCGTCCGGCTACCATTGCACGCAAGCTGGCGGCGTTGAAGACTTTTTTTCGTTATATGCAAAACACTGGCATTATTCCATCCGATCCTATTGAGAAGCTAGACGCGCCGCGCATACAGAGAGAATTGCCACATGCTTTGAGCCAGGAGCAAATTAGCAGTCTGTTCCGCCAGGTAGATGTCGTGACGTCTGCTGGGAAGCGGGACCTCGCCATGTTACATATGCTCTATGCGACAGGTATGCGTGTCAGTGAGCTTATTTCATTGAATCTATTTGATTTCGATGCAGAGCACGCGACGATCCTCTGTCCAGGGCGTAGTGGTCGAAACACACGCTCGCGTGTGTTACCACTCTCTGCCATTGCAGTTGAGTCAACAAAACAATACATTGCGACTGCGAGGCCTGGTTTGATAAGGCGTCATCCTGAGGTACAGGCGCTGTTTCTGAACCATCACGGCGAGCGACTGACGCGCCAGGGTTTCTGGCTGATTATCAAGGGCTATGCGCGACAGGCCGGAATCACCGAAATTACGCCGCATATGTTGCGACACTCGTTTGCTATTCTGATGCTGCAAGGAGGTATGGAACTGCGTTCGGTGCAGGAGTTATTGGGTCATGCGCATATTTCTACCACGCAGGTCTACAGCCAGCTTGCCCGCGAGAGCGTCCCCACAGGCGTCTAATGCCGTAAAGGCCCGGCAGAGCCTGATATCGAAAGCGAGCATGTAGATATGACACTATATGACCAGGTGATTGAAGCTACGGCAACTATTCAATCTCGTTCTAGCCTGAAGCCTGGCGTTGGCTTGATTCTGGGTTCAGGCCTGGGAGACCTGGCAGCCGGGGTTCAGGATGCCACAGCTATCCCTTATGAGGAGATTCCCCACTTCCTGCGTTCGACAGTGGTCGGCCATGCCGGTCGCTTGCTGATAGGCATGTTGGAGAACGTGCCCGTGGTAGTGATGCAAGGCCGCTTCCATTTCTACGAGGGCTATACAATGCAGGCGCTAACACTCCCTGTGCGTGTCATGCACATGCTTGGAGCGCATACGTTGATCGTCACTAACGCGGCTGGTGGCATCAACCCGGCGTATCGCCCTGGTGACTTTATGTTGATTCGCGATCATATCAATTTTCTGGGCCTTGCAGGTATGAATCCACTGATTGGGCCAAATGATGACCGTCTTGGTGAGCGCTTCCCACCCCTGGCTAAAGCATATGATGCTCCACTACGCGCGCTGGCGCGCACAGTTGCGTCTACAAGACCTGAAATTACGTTGCATGAGGGTGTATATGCTCAGGTGGGTGGGCCGAGCTATGAGACGGGCGCGGAACTGAAGTTTCTACACATGGCTGGTGCAGACGCTGTTGGTATGTCTACCGCACCAGAAGTGGTGGTGGCCCGTCACATGGGCATGCGCGTGCTAGGGATAAGCCTGATTACGAACACAGCGACAGGCGAAGATACCGAAGAGGTTAACCACGCTGAAGTGCTAGCTGCGGCAGATGCTGCTCGACCGAAGTTTGCTGCATTGATGAAAGGAATTTTGCGAGGAATGGGTGGCTAATCAGCCTTTTTTGATTCTGATTGCTACCCAACTCCAATTGAAGCTTTTCCCTTTCCAATCGGCTAATACTATGGCGTAGTATATTCCAGGATCAATAGATGGAGAGACAGAGTAGCTCCAGGTTGTTTTACCCTTAGGAGTGCAGGGTTGTGTCTGTAGTGTTGGTGAAGTGAAAATAAAAGCGCCTACGGCCTCTCTTGGAAATGATTGATGGATATTATCAAATGCTCTCGGTATAGCATAATTATCTGCTCGTAAAATCGAATTTACATCACCATCTTTTGTCAGCCAGAGTTTGCAGGTAACATCTGATACTTGAATAGGATTTTTACTCTTATTGATTATCCAGGTAGAAAAAGTATAGCTAGTGCTACCATTTGCAACCTGAAAGTAGGAATAATCTCCCTGATTTATCACAGGTAGATCTAGATTTACATTTTCTGGTGCTGTTGATACAGGTCCTTTAGTGCTTTGCGTAACTGGAGTTTTCCCTGGTCCTGTATTTGTTGGTCCTGTCCTCGTTCCTGTTTTGGGATGCACAAATGCCCCCACTGCAAAGCCGCTGACCAGTCCAGAGAGGGCAAAAAGCACAATAGCAAAAACGGCAATGGTGCGTGATTGCTGGTTTATCCGGTTTGGACTTTGACCTGATAGCGTTTGCATGCTCTATACTCTACTCTTTCCCGCGTGTTTTCTTCGTTTTTTGTTTACTCATGATAACATAAGATGCTACTATCTCTATCTTAATGAACGTATCATAGCCAGATTTGGCTCCTAACTCGTGCATTGTCATCCTTCTAATCATTGCAGTGGCAACTGCTGCTCAGCCAGGCGAGATGAAATGAGAAGCCTCGCCACTACATTTTGTCTGACATGTAGTGGCGAGGCTTGCCTGTTGGTCGGCCTTGAGTAAGGGAGATCGCCTTACCTTTTCAGGTGACGATAACCATCAACCATTCAACCCCTCCAACAGCATATCACCCTCCTCAGGGGAGATCCGCCCCTCCGCGATCATGCGCAGGATGGCCTCGCGCTCTTGTTCGAGATCAGGCTCCGTACCACCAGTGGCGCTGACACCTTCACTGCTAGTAGTTTGCTGAGGCGGTGACTCGCTTTGCGCCGCCCCTTCCATATCAGTTCGCAACGTTTGTCCTGGTGCGGGAGGTGGTGTCGGCGGTGCCGGACGCGATGGGGGTGTTGGCGGCACCGGTGGCTGGGGTGGTTTTGGGACACTCAGATTGCTGAGGGCCTGCTCTACAGCCTCAAGCGCTCCCGCTATCCCCTCGGTGGCAGCTTTGCGTGCCTGCTCCTTAAGGCGCTCTAAACGCTCAGGGTCCAGTCGCCACTCACGGTCGTTGACACGCACTCGCACACGAGACGCATGTTGTTCGGCACGACGAGCGCTCTCCTCAGTGTGGCGTTGGGCACGACGGGCGCTCTCCTCAGCGTGACGTTGGGCACGACGGGCTTGCTCATTCATCTTACGATTGAGTTCCTTAGCCCATTCGGACCCTTGCGACCAACCAGCTCCCTGGAAAGCTGCGGCTATCTCACGACTCAGTTCTTGACCAAGCCTGCCCATCTCGCGTCCCAATTCGGCCATCTCACTGCCAAAGTCCCCCCAGGAGCTACTGGTGCTACTGCTGCGCGGATTACCGGTGCCACGCAGTTCCAGGTCACCTCCAACACTCAATTCGAGATCGGCTGATCCATCACCATACACCAGGCTGATTAGGTTCCCACCTCCAAATGCGACAGACTGACCTGTGACTTCACCACCTACTGCGGCACGTATACTCAGATTAGGATTTATCGGCAACTCTACGCTGGCATCTCCTCCCACATTCAAGCGCGTATGACTTCCGGCAGGAAAAAGAGCTTGTAGTTCAAGATCGCCTCCTATGCTTCCGACTTCGATGGCACCTTTTAGACCCGTCAATTCTCCATCCCCGCCAACACTCCCGACCTGCAGGTTTCCGCCGGCACCCTTAAAGCTAGCATCTCCTCCCACATTTCCTACCTCGACAATACCCTGCACGTCGGCTAACTCACAATCACCGCCGACGCTGCCCAGATGCACACTCGCTGCGCTGCCTGCATCCATATCACCGCCAACATTGCCAATCGCGATCTCGCAGGTTGCGCTGCCCCCTACCTTGCAGTCACCACCAATGTTGCCACAACTCAAAGCATCAGCGATATCTTCCACATTCAGGTCACCGCCAACGTTACCAACTACAACTGTTTCAACTTTTTCCAGCGATAACTCGGCCCCTACTGTCTCAATCTCAACCAACGCGACATGAGAAAGTGACGCATCAGCGCCAATGACACCCCGAGCACGCAGCGAAGTGGCATTCGTGACACGGACATCAGCACGCAGGTCCGTTAACGCTATCGCCTCGCCGATTTTTTCAATATCCACACCAATACCGATGTTTTCCAGTTCTACGTCACCGCCGATGTCCTCCAGTTCGACACGTCGTACACCCTCAATTGAGACATCGCCTTTTAAATTTGTAACCTTGATCTCAGCGCCGGCTGGCACACGTAACCCAAGATCACCTTTGCACTCCATAATCACGAGAGCATCGCCTTCCTGGTGGAGTTCAGTCACACGGCCATCTGCGTCGACGGCAATACCGGGTTGATCCCACACGCTTACATGTAGATCGCCACGTACTTGCGCGATTATTACCCTCGGCTCATTGCCAGCAGGAAATGTTTGTTGCATTGAATCGTCCTCCATTTTAATTGCTCAACAAAAATCTCTAATCGTTTGCCCTCTTCCAGGTCTTGCAAATCCAACAGGCGGCCAGTAGTACCTCTCTCAATTGCACGTATTACATTCTGTATTGTGCTGTCATTGAGTTGCGATACGAGGCGGCCCAGCATGCCCAGACTTGTACTAATCAGATAAATCGGCAAAGTTGCAGTTACATTCATTTTCTTACGATTCGTGGACATATCCGTCAACCAGATACGCACTGTGCGGTTCTGCATCTGCCCACCGGACTGCTCATGATCTGGTATCAGGGTATCCAACAGTTGCCCCGCCTGCGCCGCCGTAATCTGGCCCGACTCGATCATGTTCAGAATGCGACTGCGTTCATCAATCGAAGTTGTCATTCTGTTAACTCCTCAGCAAACGCATCGCCTCTTCGACGCTGATCTCCTTAGCTGCCAGGCGATCAAGTACAATACGCCGATCAGCGCGACCATCTCCCTCTGGAGCGCCGCCCAGCGCCGTCACGATCTCGTCAAGCCGGCTGCGTGCGGTGTTATAGGCAATCTCCAGATCTTGCGCTAATTTCTGTATGTTCCCCCTGTTCTTGACAAGCAACTCGACAAAATCAAGCTGCTCTCGAGTCAGACGGCCAATCCAACCCAGGCTAAACTGCCCCTCAATGACGATACCACTCTGAGGACTTTCCAGCCGGGTAACGATCAACTCGTTTCCACTCACCGGGTCCCTGGTAATGATTGGATGCAAATTGTGTTCCTCCTACTCCCTCATCAATAAATGAAAGCCACTTAGGGTAAGGCTTACCAGCCTACACTATGCACGACAGATTCGCCGTTACGCTAAAAAACCTGCTCATTGATGCTTTTCGTTAATTATCTGGTAATTATTACTAATTCTTTAGAGATATTAGCATAGCTGGCTAAATTTGTCAAGTAATTTGGCAAATTAGATCATCGA